>JBHIWT010000039.1:0-21376 GCA_041987265.1 Hyphomonadaceae bacterium | reverse complement strand
GTCCGGAATCTGCGGCGCCCGATGACGCCCAGCCGATCGTTTCAGACAACGCAAGTGGGACGCCTCAGGTCGAACCAAGCCTGGAAGAGCAGCTTGTCGCCGAGTCAGCGCGACTGGACCGCATGCTTGGTCGCTATCTCGCGCTGAGCGAAGCCGACTACCAGCGTCTCATGGCCATGCAATCAAGCAGGTCGAACGATCTTGCCACGGTCGCTGAGGCCGAGGCGCAGGCTGAAGAAGCGGCAAGGCTCGCCGCTGAAGCCGCTGCAGCTGCGGAACGCGCCGCGACTGAAGCGGCGCGCCTCGTCGCCCAGGAAAGCGGCCGCCTGCAGGAAATGCGGCAGGAACAGGCCAACTTCGAAGCGCTGCTCGGTCGCCGCGCCGACGTTGCGAGCCAGCTGGAAGAACAGACGTTGCGCTATCGCCGCGAAGTCAGAGAACTCGACGAACTAGCCCGCTATTCCAACGCGCGGTCGTCGAGCGCCGATCAGCTTTACTCCACCCTGGTCGAAGACCTGAAAGACATCCGCCAGCGACTCGCTTCCGCCCTGGGGGCGCCGCGTTCCAACCCGGCATCGGCGCTGGTCCCGTCTCCGCTGGATCCTGGATTGTCGAACGAATTTGAAGGGGCCGAAGCGGTCTCCACGCTCCATCAAGAGCTGGTAGAGAACGCCCGCCGTCTCGCTGGCGCAGATGAAAACATGCGCGCACGGGAACGCGACGCGCTCTACAAATCCATGCTGGATCTGAACGAGATCCGATTGTCGATGATTTCCGAACTGTCCGCCGGGCGGCGAGCTGACATTGTCGGATTTGGCGAAGCAGGCATCGCCCAGGTCGGACGGGAGATGAACCAGATCGGTTTGATCGTGCGCTACAGCTTCGCCAATGCCGGCGCGCTTGCGCGTGAGGCGGCGCGCCCGATCTTTAATCCGACCCCAGGGTTCGTGTTCGGGCTGATCCAGATCGGCCTGCTGCTGCTCCTTTTTCGTGCATGGCGCTCCGGGGGAGGCAAAGTCCTCACGCGGTTCCAGCGCCTCTATGCCAGCCGCCGCCCAGCCACTGTGATGTCGGCTTTTGCTGCTGCGGCCTTCGGTTACCTGCGCGACGTGCGCAGGCCGCTCGAGTGGCTGCTCCTGGCAGTCCTCCTGCGCTGGATACTCGGCGACATCCTGCCGTTCCCGGGAGACGATCTCATCTGGACGATTGTCATCGGCGCGCTTGCAGCGCTTTCATTGGTGAAGCTCGCAGACCGGCTCGTCAGGTCTTCGCCTCTCAAGGATCCATGGGCTCCGACGCGCGTTCGGTCTTTGCAGCTGATCGCTGGGTCGATTGCCGGTGTGGTTCTGCTTCTGGCTCTGACTGCCGAAACCGTAGGCCGAGGCGCGATTTACAGCTGGATCCTGAATGCATGCTGGTTATTGGCGCCTGTAGTGGCGGTCCTGCTGTCGTGGTGGTGGCGCGAGCGGATTGTTGCGCTGGCGGAGGCCGCCCAGGGTTCTGACATCGTGCTCGGCTGGGCGGTGAAGCACCGTACCGGCGCGTTGGGCCATCTCTCCCGCCTGCTCGCAGGAGCCGTGCTGTTGGTTCGCGGCGCCACCGAGATCGTGAAGTCGCGCATCAACGATATCGCACTCATTCGGGAGATCACCGACCAGCGCAGCGAACGGCAGGCCGCCGAGCAGGCTGCCGCCGACGAGGCCAGTGGTCGCTACGAGCCTCTCAGTGACGCGCAGTATGAAGCGCTGGCGCCGCATCGCGCGCCCGAGCTTGCTGACCCGACAGCGCGTACGCCCGCTCAACTCGACCTGCCTGACCTTTCACCCGGAAAGATCATTGCGGTCGTGGGCGAACGTGGCCTCGGCAAAACCACCGTGCTCACCGATCTTGTTCGCGACATGGATCAAGACCAGGTCCTCCGTATCGACCTGGCCGAGGGCGGATTGAGCGGCTTGCTCGCATCCTTGTCGTCGGCGCTATCGGTAGCGGCGGATGACGTCGCCATTCCAAGAGCGATTGAGGCGAGCGGCCTCAAGGCGATTGTCATCGACGATTTCCATCGTCTGTTCGTTCCTGCGATTGGCGGTCTGTCTGATTTTGACCGGTTCGTCGCCATGGCGCGCAATTGCGCGGGATCGGCAGTGTGGATCTTCGGGATTGGCGGACCGGCTATGACCTATATCGGTCGTGCGCGGTCGGATCATTCACTGTTTGACGAAGTGGTCTTTTTGCCGCGCTGGGGTGCGGATCAGATACGGGTCATGATCGAACGGCGGACCCGACGGCTCTCGATCCGTCCGGTATTCGACCTGCGAAGCGAAGCGGCGCTGAGCATGTTCAATTCCGACTTGTCGCCCGAAGAGCGCGTGACGCGCGCGTACTTCGAAAAGCTTGAGGATCTCGCCAAGGGCAACCCCGCGATCGCGCTCGATATCTGGCGACAATCGCTCCTGAAGAATCGTATCACCGGCAAGGTTGAGGTTCGTACATATTCGGGACCCTCGTCAGATGATCTGTCTTCCATGCCGGAAGCGACGCTTTTCGTGTTGCGGGCGATGATGCAGATGGAGGTGGCGACACTGGAAACGCTGCGCTGGTCCACCGACCTTGACGCCGGCCTGATTTCCGAAGCGATCCGGCGCCTCCTGCGGCATGAAGTGATCGGCGGGTTCGCAGGCGGCTATCGAATCCGTCTGCACTGGTACCGCGCGGCGGAACGGGCGCTTGAGCGTCGAAACCTCATGGTAAGGGCGGCGGCATGACGAAATTTGCTCGAATGATTCTGATCGCGCTCGTCGGCGGACTGGCGGTTGCAGGCACGTCATCTGCGCAATCGGTGAGCGATGTCGATGCAATGTCGCAGCTCGCCAATCTGGTGCGCTGGAGCGGCGTCCTCACTTCTGTGTTCGTGATTGCCGGGACGTGGATGCTGATGCGCGTCGTCAGCGGCTTTGTATCCGGCCTCAGTTCGCAATTCTCCGCACGGCGGCTGTTGTTCAAGAAGATTCAGACGATCATCCAGTTCCTGGTTTTCGTAATCACCACCGTCGTGGTGATTACGCTGTCCTTCGAGATCGATCAGACGGTTCTGGCGCTCATCGGCGGTTCGATCGCTGTTGCTGTTGGTTTCGCCGTCAAGGATCTCGTTGCGTCCTTCATCGCCGGGATCATCATCCTCATCGATCGGCCCTTCCAGGTCGGCGATCGGGTCGAGTTCGGCGGGTTCTACGGCGATATCACGGCCATCGGCCTGCGTTCGGTGCGGCTGCAGACGCTCGACGACAACACGGTCACCATCCCGAACTCCAAGTTTCTCAGCGACATCACGTCATCCGGGAACTTCGGCGCGCTGGATATGCAGGTGGTGATGGATTTTCACATTGGGATCGACCAGGACTTCGACCGCGCGCAAGAAATCGTGCGCGAAGCGGCGCTTTCAAGCCGCTATGTCCTGTTGTCCAAACCGATCGTGGTGCAGGTCGTTCAGGCCGCCTCCAGTGCGCTGGTTTCGGTTCGCCTGCGCCTGAAGGCCTACGTGCTCGATGCCAGGTACGAAAAGACGTTCGAGACGGACGTCAATCTCCGCGTGCTCCGCGCCTTTCGGCAAGAAGGCATCCGCGCCCCGGTCCTCACCGGCCCGGGTCTCGCAGCCTGACCCAGAAACCATCGCACCCGCCTCGCTGGCGATTGTGTTGCACGGAGAGCGGGCCGGCCTTCGCCCAGCGCCGAAAGTCCCGACCACATCCCATGATGCGCTGGCCTGCCTAGAAGACATCCCAGCTGAACCGGACGCCGATCGTGCGCGGAGCGCCGACCTGTGTGTAGAAGGTCCGTACGTTCGCGCCCATGACTGTCTGGTTGTAGAGCGGCGTGCCGACTGCGCCTGTTTCGTAGAATTCGTCCAGGATGTTGTTGACGAATAGCGTGCCCTTCCACGGGCCGGCGTCGTAGACGATTGAGCCGTTGAGCAGCGTGAAGGAGTCGAGCGTGAGGCTGGAGCCTCGCCCGCCTGCGCGCGTCAGCACATCGCTCTGGTAGGTGGCGCCCAGATTGAAAGCCAGATCCGCGTTGCTCAGAAACACCTTGTAGGTGGCGAAGAGCGAACCCTGCAGCTCAGGTGAGCCGGGCAGGCGGTCGCCAGCGAGACCATCTTCAAAGGCGGTGCCAAAACCAGGAGGTGAAATCGTGCGCACCAGAGACGGGACGGGAGCGGTGAGTTCCGAATCGACCCGGCTAAAGTTTCCGCGGATCGAGAAATTGTCGCTCGCGCGCCAGTCCGCGGATAGTTCGAGGCCTTTGGATTCCGCGCCGTCTGCGTTGACGGTGATCGGGATCGACGCGTTCACTGTCGCGGATGAAACCTGCGGATCAGTCCATTCGATGTAATAGGCGGCGCCGTTCAGTATGAGGTCTCCGCCCATCCATGCGGACTTGAACCCGACTTCATAGTTCGTGGTCGTGTCAGGCCCGTACTGGCGCTCGTCGCGGTTCGAAATATTGTCCGGCCCGCCGGGGAAGTATTCCTGTCCAGGCGCGAGCGCGCAGGCGCCCTGTTGCACAGGCGCGGCGGGGTCGAAATCATCGCACTGACCGACGCCGTTCGAGTTGCCGATCCGGTAGCCCTCGGAAACCGTGGCGTAGAGGAGCACGTCTTCGGTCGCATCGTACGAGATGTTGATCTTGCTCAGGAAGCCGTCGTCTTCCTGACCGAGCGTGGTATCGAATGGCATGTCTGCGATCTCGCTTACGGTCGGAGCAACGAAGTCGGGGTCAAACAATGGGAAATCGACCGCGCTGAACTCTTTCAGCTCGTAATCATAGGCGCGACCGCCGACGGTGATCGTCAGACGGTCCGTCAACGCGTAGCTGAGTTCGCCAAAGATCGCGCGCTCGACCGTGTCGATACGGCTCTGCGAGAAATACTCGAGATCGTCCGGGCGATCGAAGCCGGCAAAAGCGGCGTAGCCCGGTGTGTATTCGGCGGAGTACCCCGCCGTCTCAAGCTTGTTGTAGAAACCACCGACGATCCAGCTGAACGGTCCGCCATGGGTCGAGACGAGTCGGAGTTCCTGGTTGAAGCGGTCTTCCTTGCCTTTTTCATCCGTGAAGGCGGTGAACGTCGGGAACGTCTCGTAGCTGTACTCAAGCGTGATGAGGAGATCGGTCTGGTCGCGCTGGCCGTCATCTTCGAACTTGCTCGCGCCGCTGGCTGACGTCAGTTCCGCAAAGCCGAGATCTGCAGTCACTTCAAGCGCCAGCAGCTCGTTAGTGATTTCGTTTGGCTCGGGAACGCGCTTGCCGAGTTCGTAGCGTTCAACCGGAACTGTCGAGCGGTAGCCGGATCCGCGACGACCGCCGATCTGGGCGTTCTGGTAGTAATAGGTGAGGGTGCCGTCGAGCCATTCCGCGGGGAGCCAACGCGCTGCGATCCGGCCAGACAATGTTTCTTCGCTGTCTGCATCCTCGATGCGCATCAGGTTGGCGCCGACGTCTGCAGCGTCTGAGAAGTCCGGGTCAGGATTGGAAACCCCGATCTCTTGAACCACGTAGGGGTAGTCTATGAAGCCGCTGTCGTCCTCCCAGTCGAGGGAGCCGCGTAAGGCGAACGTGTCGCCCAGCGCTTTGTTGAAGGTGAACCCTGCCTCGGTAGAGATGCTTTCCGCTTCGGAATACTGGAAAGCGCCGGCGCGAACGGAGAAACTGTCCGCCATCGTGTCGGGCTTCTTGGGAATGTAGCGAATTGCTCCGCCCAGCGTGCCGGCGCCGTAAAGGGTTCCCTGTGGGCCGAGCAGGACCTCCACCCGCTCAAGGTCGTTGAGCTTGAGATCGATATAGACCGGGATATCGCCAAGATAGGTGGAGACGGTGCCGCCGCCGTTGTTGTTGCCGTCACCTGAACCGATCGGGTCCGCATTCAGGCCGCGAACGATGATCGGGTTGCCCTGCCGGCCGCCGCGATCAACGACGTTGATTCCAGGTACATAGGCGAGAAGTTCGGCGAGTTCTTCCGATCCCTGCTCCTCAAGCTGTTCGGCGCCGACGGCAGCGATGTTGATCGGAATGTCCTGGACGCTCTCTTCCCGGCGCGTCGCAGTCACGACAATGACTTCCCGCTCGCCAGTCGCTTCAGCTTCCTGTGCGTTGGCGACGGCGCCGCAGAGTCCGCCGGCGACAATCAACGAAGCAATTGCGGAGCCGCGCATGAGACTGGATTTGAGCATATTCTAACTCTCGACAAGCTGACGGGGAGGAGGGTTCGAGGGTGAGCATCAAGTCGCACGCTCTCCGCGACAATCTGTAGGCGGGTTGACGCGCCGCATTTTTCCGGGATTGGGAGAGTGGGTGACATTTGCGGCATCTGGCGCCCAAGAAGCAGGCTTTTCACGCATGACGCAGTATACGGAAGAAAAATCCCGTTGGCTGTTGCAGCAGGCCTCTCGGAATCTCGCTGATCGCAATTATCGCGAAGCCCACGCTGCCTGTCTCGAGGCGCTCCAGCAGAATCCGCGCAATGCGGAGGCGTTTTACCTCCTCGGTGTACTGGCGGCCGATCATGGCAATCACGCCAAGGCCGTGGACTTGTTCGACCGGGCGATTGCGATCGCCGGAAATTTAGGCGCCTATCATGCCGAGCGCGGTCGAAGCCTCCTGGCGCTATCCCGCCAGGGCGAAGCTGTCGCAGCAGCGGAAATGGCTGCGGCATGTGCTGATCTATCGCCGCGAACGCTCGACACGATCGGAGTCATCTTCAGCCGGGGAGGCCTTCACGAAAGAGCGCTCGGCTTCTACGAAGCCGCGACCCGACTGGACGGCGCCGTGCCGGGGTTTTGGTACAATCTGGCGGCTGCGCGCCAGTTCGCCGGGAACTTCGACAACGCGCGGCAGGCCTATCGCAAGGTCCTTGACCTCGACCCGATGCACGCGAAGGCGTTCTCAGCTCTCGTGCTGATGAGGCGACAGACGCGCGATGACAACGAATTAGAAAAGCTGGAGGCGCTGTTCTCACGGCTTGACCGGGACGACGCCGATGGACGGCTGCATATCGGGCACGCCATCGCAAAAACCTATGAAGACTTGGGCGAGTTGCCGACGGCCATGACGTGGCTGGAGCGCGCCAAACAAGCCAAGCGCGCGTCCGCGGACTACGACGCCGAGGCGACAGCCCAGACATTTGCGGCGGCAGCGGCTGCGGCGCGTACGCTTGGCGTCACTCTGTCCGATACAGCCGCCGCCCTGGACCCAAATTTCGATGACGCGCCGATCTTCGTAGTTGGCCTGCCCCGCACGGGAACCACTCTTATCGATCGGATTCTGTCCAGCCACTCGCGTATCGTATCTGCGGGCGAGCTGTCAGACTTCGCGCTCGAGGCCAAGCGCGCGTCGAACACCAAGTCCCGGTACGTCCTCGATGCGGAGACTTTGAGCCTGGCCTCGCAGGCCGATCTTGCTGACGTCGGCAAACGATATATGGCGCGCGCCCGTCGCAGCGTCGGCACCGCCCCCCGGTTTCTCGACAAGATGCCATTCAATGTCTTCTTCGTGCCATTGATCCTGGCAGCTTTGCCCCGCGCGCGAGTGATTTGCCTGAGGCGGCACCCCGCGGACACAGTGCTATCAAACTACCGGCAACTTTTTGCGACGGGCTTCTCCTACTACAACTACGCGCTCGATCTTGCCTGGGCTGCGGACTACTACGTCGGTTTCTCGCGCCTCATCGATAGCTATCGGCAGCACCTGCCATCCGCGCGCTTCACAGAAGTCGCCTATGAGGACGTCGTAGCGGATCTGGAAGGGGAGGCGCGCCGTTTGATCTCGTTCTGCGGTGAAGACTGGGAGCCTGCCTGCATCGACTTTCACCAGAACGCAGCGCCAGTCGCGACGGCCAGCTCCGCGCAGGTCCGACAGCCGCTCTACGCATCATCGATCGGCCGCTGGAAGAAGGTCGCACACGAGATGAAGCCAGCGCTCGAAGTCCTCGATCGCGCAGGACTGCCTACCGAGCGCGAAGAGTGAAACGGGCGGGCCTGCTCCGCATCGGCGTCACAGCGCACCCGCCATCCAGGTCTCTTCATCCACTGCCAAGGTGGCCAGCAGTGAAACCAGTTCCGGCTGACGGGAGGTGTCAGTTTTCCGCATGATGCTCTTGGTCATCGAGCGCACGGTGTTGATTGTGACGCTTCGGGCGACGGCGATATCGTCGATGGAAGCCCCTCCAAACAACATGCCGGCTACCTGTGACTCCGCCTTGGTCAGGCCGTAGGTCGTCGCCAGCAATTCAGGATCAATCTTCGCTCGCCGCGCAGACAGCTCTTCGATGGTAACGATTGCTGCGCCGAGCGAAAGGAACGCCCCCAAAGACGAGGTTCGATACAGTGACGCTAGCAGCAGGGAGTTGCGTTTCTGGTCGCGAATGGTGACGCGACCGAGCTTGCCGTCTGCGAGCGTTCTCTTGAGCGCGGCTTCAAACCGAACTTCTTCCTGCGGTGAGAAGCGAAACTGACCAGGCTTCCGGAACGCAATCCGTCCTTCGCTAGCAAGGCGCTCGAACGGCTCGTTTCGATCCAGCACGTTTCCGTTCGCATCGAGTATCGCCGCCGCGAGTCCATCGCGAAGTTTATCGAACAAACGATTTGACTTCTGGTTCTTGAGCTTCGCAATCAGTTCCGCAGCAGGCATCAGATCGGCGGCGACACGATTCATCAAGCAGACGACGGTGCTGTCGAACGGGTCATGTTCGAAAGGGCGCAGTACGGCGACGCCGAATGTCTCTTCTTCGGAACTCAGCAAACTCACACCCGCGATCCGGCCGATCTTCGCCGGTATCAGGAGGCGTTGATACGTCTTGTCCTTGGCGATCTCAGCTTCGCTGATGAAATCGGCGTCGCGGATGACCTGTCCAGGCGCGGCGGCAAGCAAGGCCGTCGTACGAGGACTGATCCCCTGGAAGTCACGCTCGCGAGCGAGCGTGTCGCGGTCGACATCGCCGACGATCGTTGACTGGATCAATTCTCTGCGTTGATTTGTTGTCTTTAGTTGCGCAGCTGTGGCGCCGGCCTCGCGCGCAAGCTCCTCCAGCAGTTCGCCCAAGGCTCGGTCGTCGACCGAACACTCGAGCATCCGCTCGTAGTAATGTCCCCCCACAGTAGCGTTCATCCCCCCCGGTTTGCGCCATTCGTTCGATCGTTAGAGCCCGACCGTATCACCAATTGCAGCGTCCCTCGCTCGGTGATTGTAGCATTCTTGTATCACGCGCATCACCCATATGGGGGATGCGGTGCCGAACGGGTTTCGTTAACACTTGCTGTTCGCGAGATCTGGCGAAGACCAGATACGGAATATGCCGGTCAGGTTTCGATTTGATTTGATCGAGCATAGCGGCGACGGGGGTTCGTTTGGGTGGAGATCGCCTTACTCTGTGCTGTGCCCTCGGCCTGCTGGCCGCCGGACCCGCAGACGCGTTGCCGCCCTCTCAGCAAGACATGACCAGGCTGGTCGTCTCCAATTTCATCGGACGTCTGGAAGTCAGCACGCGAGATGTCGCGCAACCAGTAGTCAAGATCGATGACTTCGCTGCCGCGACTGCGCTGGGCCTCAAGGTTGAGGAAGCGGGAGACGAGATTCGTATCACAATGCCCCCGCTTAAGGGCAACGTGAGCTGTATCAGCCAGAACGGGCGCACGTTTGTTCAGGTCGGAGATCGAGCGCCGGCAAATCTGGACGAATTTCCACGCGCAGTTGTCTTGGTGCCTTCGTCAATCGCGCTTGACGTGTCTATGGTCGCCGGAGAGGCGAATCTAGGTGACCTCGGTTCCCTTACTGGCGTAATTGGTGGCTGTAGTCGGCTTAACGCCGGCGACGTCGTGGGGGGTGCGATGCTTGAGCTAGCTTCTGGAGCGCGGGTTTCTGTCGCCAACACAAGCGGACTCCGAGCGCAGGGGCGCGGCGGTGCAAAGCTATCGGTGCAAAACCTTTCGGGTGAAACTGACCTGATCCTCACCGGTGGATCCTCCTTTTCTGCGACGTCAGTTCACGGAAATCTGACGAGCCGCCAGGAAGGTTCTTCACGAGTTGAGATTGAATCAGGCGTGATCGAGAAACTGGATCTCGATCTGTCGCGCATAGCCAGATTCAAGTTCGGGGGTGTCGTCGACTCGTTGGGGGTCAGCGCAAACGACATCGCTCGAGTGGAAATCGGAGCCGTCAAACTCGCACTAATTGTGCGGGATCGCGCCAGGGGCGCGCGGGTTGAGATTGGGGGAGAATTGGTGGCCGGATAAGTACTGTCGCAATACGCATCAGCCCGGGCGACTTCGGGTAGATGGGAGAGCGACAGCAGTGGTTTGGGGCGTACTGCGACCATTCAGGATCGTAGATTTCTGTAGAGTGATGAACAGACCGGACGCCGCAAGCAGGCGCCGGCAAGGCGTTTGCGCTCGGCGTTTAGCCGGGCGAGGAGGGTGTGTTGAGAACCGTTTCGATTGGCGCATTTGCCGCCGTGCTGGTCGTTGGCGCCGCGAGCGCGCAGGAGCTCGTATATACGCCGGTCAATCCGTCATTCGGCGGAAATCCCTTCAACTCTGCGCACCTGCTCGGGATCGCAAACGCGCAAAACGATACAGAATCGCCAAGCTCGTCTTCCAGCAGCCGAAATGCGCAAGCCGACCTTTTCGTGCGCCAACTCCAGAGCCGACTGCTTTCCGGTCTGGCTGGCGAAGTTACCGACGCCATATTTGGCGAGAACCCACAAGAGTCTGGCCGGATCGTTTTCGGGAGTCAGACGATCGAGTTCTTCCGGGGGCTGGATTCCATCACGCTGACAATTTTCGATTCCGATCTCGGGACGACGACAGAAATCGTCATCCCGTTGTTTGCAATCGGCTGAGTGAGTCCTGTTGAGTTTGGGAGTGGAGCGAAGCATGCGCGATAGATTGGGAACGGCGACTGCGCTTTGCGCGCTGGCGACCGCGGGCGCGTGCACGACGGCGCCGGATGTTGTCGAGTCCACACTCAAGATGGAGGCGCCGACCATCAATCCGACGACCCAGACGGAATACATGCTCAAGTGGCTACCAAAGCCCAAGGAGCGCGTTCCGATCGCCGTATATGGTGTTCTGGATGAGACTGGGGCCTTCAAGCCTTCGGATGCGGGCCAGACGCTTTCGCGTGCGGTCACCCAGGGCGCAACGCCGATGCTGGTGAAGGCGTTGCAGGATGCCGGCAACCGGTCATGGTTCACAGTCATCGAGCGCGCCAAGCTTGATAACCTCCTCAAGGAGCGGCAGATCATTCTCGAAATGCGCCAGCGCTATCTCGGCGAACCAGCAAATATCTCGAACGCGCTGCCCTCATTGCTGTTTGCTGGCGTGCTGCTGGAAGGCGCGATCACCGGCTATGACTCAAACCTCGTAACCGGCGGCGCAGGCGCCCAGTACCTCGGTATCGGCGCAAGCACGCAGTATCGCGAGGATTCCGTCTCGGTCTACTTGCGCGCCGTCAGCGTGAAGTCAGGCGAAGTGCTGTTGTCCGTCACTAGCGAACAACGCATCGCCTCAATGGCGGCGCAGGGCAATGCGTTCAAGTTCGTCGCGTTCCGGGAGCTGCTGGAGGCGGAAACCGGATACACGCTCAACCAGCCGCGCCACCTTGCAGTGCGCCAGGCGCTTGAGAAAGCGGTCTATGGCTTGATCGTCGAGGGAGCCAGGATCGGTATCTGGCAGTTCAACGATCCCGAAGTGGGTCAGGCGGCGCTCGACTACTACGACCAAAATTATGCGTCGAACTACTCGTTCGATCTGGAAACACAGATACCGCAGGCGTTCATTGAAGCCGCGCGGCGCGACGGTCGTCTGCCGGACGGCTTTGATGTTTCCCCTGCATCGCGGGACGTAACTGGCGGGCCCTCAGTCGATAGCGACCCGAGCCTGCTGCTGGAGCCGACAAGCCAACCGACATTCACGCCCGAACCAACCGCCGGCAACTCGATGTCCAGCCTGCTGTACGGTGTCGATGAGATCGGAAACGACGTTCGCTATCCCGGCTCGGATCTCTCGCAAAAGCTCTTCGTGGGATACGCCTCGCGCGCGGTTGAGGAGGAGGCGATGAACCTGTCGCTCGTGAAGTTTTCGGCCCTCGACCAACTGGATCACGTATGGACAAGAGCCAACGCCATGGAGGGCAGCTCGATAGGGTAGTCGAACAATTGTGAAGACCCGGCAGGCGCTGTCTGCCGATCAAATAGTCCCGGCTGAAATGTTGGGAAGGTGAGGGAAAGACCGGGCTCAAGTTGGCGCTCGGACCGGTCTTCCCCTCGGGGCCAGCTGAAGAGCTGACCCTGAGTTTTACCTCACACCAAGGGTGTGAGCAACTCAGGAGGCGCATTATGCGCTTGAGATCGTTGGTGAAATTTGCCGGAAAGTCCGGCCGATCTATCGTTACGCGGTTGATTTCGGACCAATTTTGGACCGAAGTATCGAACACATCGTTCCGACAAATCGCTGAGTTCTTGCGATCCTCAGCGATCGCCATTCGCCAAGATCGTTCACGCGGGGGCCTAATCGCGGCCCTGACGGCCCTCACTGCGATCGCGCTATCTCTGGACCCAGCACGCGCCCAGGCGCTGCCGCAGGATGTCACGACCAGCGTAGAACAGATCGATGCCGGCTCGGTTGCGAAGGTCACGCACAACGGCGTCGCCAACTTCACGAACATCGATCAGCGCGGCGCGGAGTTGTCCGCCACCGTCAATGTAACAGGCGCGGAAAACGCTGGTCCCAACGGTGACGCGAACACGATCGAGCAAAACGGTCTTGGCGGTTCGGTCGTGGTCGACGTGGTCGGTGATCGCAACGCCTTCGAGGTGCTGCAGGAAGGCGGCCAGATCGGCGCAGCCAACAATGACGCCATCATCGATGTTGTCGGCGACGACAACACCGTCATCCTCCAGCAGCTAAATGCGTCCGGAAGCGCCTACTTCAACACTGCCGCCGTACGTCAGGTCGGCGATGGCAACTTCGCCGAACTGGACCAGCGGATCGATCCCCGCGAACTGGGGGGCGGCGGCCTGTCGGCGACGATCGAGCAGGAAGGGGCCGATCACATCGCCCGCATCCAGCAATCCGGCGCCGATAACACCGCGGCCATACTTCAGCGCGGAAACGCAAACCTCGGAACAATTCTCCAGGACGGAGAAGGGCTTTCCGCAAACCTCGTCCAGGACGGTGTCGGGCTGGATTACATTATCAATCAGACAGGGTGCGTCGTGGGCACAGGCTGCGGCGCTGTCACCGTCACGCAGACGGGTGGCCCATGAAGGCTTTGCGAAAAGCCGAGGGGTGTTGCGGTGGCACGCAGCGCTGCCGGTACCGCTTGGTGCGTCAGGCCCCGTGCGGGTGGGACGACCCAGCCAACAGATTCAACCACGCAACCAACGGAGAAAAATCCTGATGCGTACGAAACTATTGAGCACGGCTGCACTCGCGGTCGGTTTCATGGCCGCGCCCGCTTTTGCGCAGACGCCGCCAAACACATCAACAGTTACGCAGAACAATTCCGGAAACTCCGCTTCTGTCGATCAGACGGGCGGCGCCGGAGGCGGCAACTCGAGCACAATCGATCAGGATGCGGTCAACGCACTTGCGTCCGTGACGCAGGCCGGCGGAGGCAACAATTCTTTCATCGAGCAATATGATGAGACCGATGTCGAGAGCACCGGTACGCCTGACTTCGACCCGGAAGCCAACGTCGAGCAGGAAGGAACCGACAATGATTCGTCGGTCTCCCAGTACGCCACCGGTAATGCGCGCAACATCATCGCAAATGTTGGCCAGTCGGGGACGAACAACATCTCTGACGTTGATCAGACGGCGACCGCGGGCGGCAGTTTCGCCGGTAGCCTCAACGCCTCCGTCAGCCAGGCGGGTAGTGACAATATCTCGGACATTGATCAGTCGGCGACTGCGCCCGGCGCTCGAAATGAGTGGGCCACCGTCGATCAGACGGGTGTCGCCAACACTGCGACGGTTACTCAGGACATCTCCGGGAACGGTTCGCGAAACGTCGACGCCAATGTCATGCAGTTCGATGGCGCGACTGCAACCGTGACCCAGACGATCAGCGGAACCGACGCCAACCCGGCGTCAGGCCAGGAGATGGATGCGACTGTCACGCAAACGGGCGTCAACGAAGCAACCGTCAACCAGACTTTCGCCCAGGATGAGTCGAACTCGTTCGCGGCGACCGTTGAGCAGTTCGGCGGTGATGGGAACACCGCGACAGTTGATCAGGCGGATTTCAACGGCAATGTCGGCGACTTTGGCATTGAAGCGACGATCACTCAAAATGGCAGCGACAACAGCTCATACTCGTCCCAGCTGAACCGCGACCAGGTTGTTACCGTCAACCAGATCGGTACGGGCAACCAGTCCACTATAGTTCAGGAAGTCAGCCAGAACCGCGCAACCGTGAATCAGATTGACGGCGCGCTGTCGAACGTCTCGATGATTGATCAGCTCGATCGTAATAACGACGCGTTCGTGACTCAGACCGGTTCTGACGGGACGTCCACAATCTCGCAGGGCGCGGCCGGAGGCGGTCGGAACTTCGCGTTGCTGGAACAGAGCGGGTTCGACAACGAGTCGCTCATCGCCCAGGACGGCTTCGACAACTCGGCGTCGGTCTTCCAGACCGGAACGAACGGGTACAGCGAAATCACACAGGGCGGGTCGCTCAGCTCACAGGACGGCAACATCGCGACCGTCACGCAGGGCGGTTTCGACATGGTGTCCTACATCACCCAGGACGGCGATCTGAACACTGCGACCGTGACGCAGACCGCCACCGACGGATCGATGTCGACCGTAACGCAGACTGGTGTCGGCAACACCGCGACGGTTTCGCAGTAGCGACTTCTCCTGAAGGGGGCGTCCGGCTTGCGCCGGGCGCTCCTGAACAGGGCGTGTAAGGGCGATGGGGCTAATCGGCCATTCGCCTTAGTAGGCCGCAACTCCTCGATCTGGTGTCGGGCGGGCGGGCCGCAACAGACTGGTTGCTGACGGCTGTCGTTGGCACTGAAACAGGAGAACCACCATGAGGTTCAAACTACTCACCACAGCTGCGCTTGGCGCGGCCTTCTTCGCGGCTCCGGCCCTCGCGCAGACAGTTGAGATCGACCAGACCGGCCTTGGTAACTCAGCGAGCGGAACCCAGGGTGCGGGTACGTCCACCAGTCTGATCGACATCGACCAGGTCGGCGACGGCAACACCGCCACAGCGACGCAGCTTGCCGGCTCAACGGACAACACCTCGATCATCGAGCAGAACGCTTTCGACGCTCTTGCGACGTCGACCCAGGACGGCGAGGGCAACTCGTCGCTGATTGACCAGGACGACGACGACAATCCCGCCGAACTGGCGGAGGACCCCGAAGCGGCCGTCACACAGCTGGGCGATCGCAACACCTCGACTGTTACACAGGCCGCCGTTGGGAACGCCCGCGATATCGATGGTTTCGTGACCCAGCAGGGTGATGACAACACCTCGGTGCTGTCGCAGAACGCTGACGCTGGCGGCGGGTTTGCTGGCGCGCTTGATGCAGATGTCAATCAGGCCGGCAGCTCGAACATCGCAAACGTCTCGCAAAGCGCATCAGGACCGGTCTCAGGCAATCTTGGTGTCGTGCTCGATCAGAACAACGACGGCAATGACGCGATGTTCACGCAGTCCGCCACCAACGACCACAGCCTCGACCTTGACATCCGCGCCACGCAGAATGGTTCCAGCACGGCGACAGTGCTGCAGACCGTCTCCGGGGCCAACTCGGGCATCGTGGACGCCAACCTTGTCCAGTCGTCAGGGTCCACCGCCGACGTCACGCAAACAATCAGCGGCTCCGGGTCATCCAACATACTGACAACGCTTGACCAGGCGAACCGCGCAACCGCCAACATCAATCAGGATATGGCGGGCAACGGCGAAACCGGCATGACTGCGACGGTCACGCAGGATGGGCGCAGCACAACGAACATCGACCAGTCCTTCATCGGTACCGACGCGTTCAATGCAGCGGCGACGGTCAACCAGTCAGGGAATTTCAGTCTCGTGGATATTACCCAGGCTGACGATGGCGCGGGCGCCACGCCCGACAACAGCCTGATCGCGACCGTCAATCAGGCGGGTAATTTCAACCTGGCGCAGCTGGAACAATACAATCGGCGCCAGACGGCGACGGTAGATCAGGACGGTGCGGGCCTGATCTCGGTGTCGCTTCAGGATGGCTCAGGGCCCAACTCGCTGTTCGTCGATCAGATCGGCGGCGCGAACGTCTCTGGCATCTCGCAGATTGGCTCCGGCCAGATGGCGACCGTTGTCCAGGCGGGGCTCGTAAACCTGTCCGGGATCGACCAGACCTCGCGCGGAAACACCGCCACGGTGACGCAGACCGGCAGCACGAGCGGGTCGAGCGTGACGCAGAGCTCGGTTGGCAACACAGCCGAGGTGAGCCAGTCCGGCAATTTGGGTCTCAGCACCGTCAGTCAGACTGGCTCTGGCATCCTTGCAGACGGGAATAACGCCGACGTCAGCCAGAGCGCAAACGGCGTGGTTTCTCTGGTCTCTCAGGATGGGGTGAGGAACGCGGCCATGGTGACGCAATCGGTGAACAATGGGTCGTTCTCTGATGTCACCCAGTTTGGCGCTGACAACAGCGCTATGGTCTCGCAATAACCGACCAAAGATGGCTCCGCTGGCGCTTGCTGGCGGGGCCATTGGGGTTGGGAGGACTAGGCAGGCGCGATATCCTAGCGGCCTGTTGATCCGCAAGGGTAGAACGATGGGTCTGGTTCCCGCTCGCAACGCTCAATCGGTCGTGCTCGCCGCGATGGGCATGTTCGTCATCTCCGCCTGCACGCATACCCAGCCGGAGCATCAGCTACAGTCGCCTTCATGGGGCGGCCTGACGCCCAGACAGCATGCGACCGAGCCTGAGCCGGGAGTCATCACGCATCAAAAAGGCGTCGAGCCGGAGGAGGCCACGCGCCTCGACCAATTGTCAGACGCCGAAACGATACAGAAAAACGTGTCAGTCGAGCGCGTCGACGGCGAGGATCCATGTATCTCGGATGGTGAGGCTGGCGTCTCTTGCGGCCGGGAGTTTCAGGGACGCAGCGTCGGCGTTCAGCTCGACGTCCTTCCGGAAGTCTCGCTGCAGATGGTCAGGCCGCAGGCCAGTCAGGCATTCGACCCGGCAAGAGCCGTCAATGACATCGGCAGAGCCGAAGAACGGGATGCACAGAGCATGCTCGCTGTCGGCGACCGGTTCCTGAAACCGGACGAGCCGTCGACCGACCTCGATCACGCGCAGGACGACATGCCTCTGCACGACATCCCACCTGGCGGGATCGTGATCGGCCCAAGCAGTCAGTGAGCCTTCCCGTCCGTGCGCCCCACCTCCTTCGCTAAACGGCTAGGGGCCAGAGCGCCGCACTTGGCGTTGCGATCGCTAAGTCCTCAGTTGCGGATGCTGAACGAAACGCCAATCTCACGGCCCGGCTCAAGCCGCGCCAGCGCAACGGAGCCGAGCAGCGCGGATACGACGCCGACATTTGTCTTTACGGTCTCATCCGTGACGTTTCTGGCGTATGCGCCGATGGACCACGAGCCATCCAGGCTTTCATAGACAAGGTTGAGGTTGAGGCGGCCCACAGCTTCCTGCGAGGCGACCGGGATGTTGAACTCGCTGAAATAGAGGTCTGATTTCCAAGTGTACTCGCCGGTGCCGGTGAGTGAACCCGGCAGGTTGACTGGAATCTCATAGACGACCGCGCCTCTCCCGGTCCATTCAGGCGCGAGTGGAAGTCGGTTGCCCGACAGGTCCAGCGCGCCGAGTGAGGGCCGGGCCGAGTCGGCAGTGAGAAACTCATCAAACGTCGCATCGAGATAGCCGCCGGCGAACTCGATCTGGAGCGAGGGCGAAACGTAGGCGATCGCTTCGACTTCGACGCCGTTGATCGTGGCCTTGGCGGCATTGGTGACGCTCGAACTGACACCGACAATCTGTGAGACCTGAAGGTCATCGTATTTCATCTGGAACGCCGAGAGGTTGGCGCTCAGATTACCGTCGAAGTACGAACCCTTCAGGCCAGCCTCGATCAGCTCGTTGGTTTCGGGATTGAACGCAGGCGTCAGCGCGCCGCCCGAATAGCCGCCGCCCTTGTATCCGGTTGCATACTTTGCATAGCCGGTAAGTGAGGGGGAGATCTCGTAGGAGGCGCCGATTTCGTACGTCGTCTTGCTCCAGCTGTCTTCCTGCTGGAGCGTGCCGACGAAGTTGTTGAACTCGTCGATTTCCTTCTCGTCCGTTGTCGCCCGCGCGCCTGCGAATATCGTCAAACCGAAGTCGAATGCGTAATCGCCCCGCACAAAAGCTGCGTACGAAGTCGTGTCGACCCAGCTGCCGAGATCAACCGGCACCGGCAACGTGCTGATCGGAACGATGACGTGCTGGTTGCGGCGTTCGCTGAAAAAGTTGGCGCCCGCAATGTAAGTGAAGCTGGATGCGGTGTCGGACGTGTAGAGAAGTTCGGCGAAATGCTGTTTCGCGAACTGGTCGATTACTGTGTGGGTAAAGTCGACCGGACTGGCGTCGCCATCGCTGAGCGTGAACTGGCCGGTCGTGTTGTAGGCTAGGGTGGCCTTCAGGTCGCCGCTTGGCAAAGCAAGCTCGCTGATCAGCGTTGCTCCAAACCCCTCAATCTCCTTGCGTCCGTAGTTCGCATATGTTTCGCGATCAGCCGGATCGACGGGCATGTTGCCTGCGATCGGGGCTGGCAGCGGAATCGTGGGGTCGGGTACGCCGATGTAGAAAGCGCCAGGACCATTTGAATCTGCATTCTGGTAATCAAGCGACAGCCGTGTGCTGAAGATCGAGAACGGCTCCCACATCAACTGACCGCGCAGCGCGTAGCTGTTGAGGTCGTTGAGTTGGGGCGGGCCGTTGGGCGCAAGGTTGCGGGTTGTGCCGCGATTGTTCGTCTGCTGAAACGCGAGCCGACCGGTGACGCTGTCGTCAGAGGATACGGATCCGTTCACGAACCCCTCGATGCGGCTGGCCGCCGGGCTGACGCCCAGGTTCCCGCTCAGCCCGTACGAGGCGTCAGCGCTCGGCGTGTTTGGGATGACGTTGACGGCGCCGCCAGTTGCGTTCCGGCCGAACAACGTACCTTGCGGTCCGCGGATGACTTCCACCCGCTGGACGTCAAGAAAGTTGCTGGCTGCGAGACCAGTCTCGGCAAGGTAGACGCCGTCCACATGGAACGCTACGCCCGGGTCCGCGCCCGCAGTCTGCAGGCTTTGACCAATCCCCCTGATGCTGAGGTTTGAAATCGTACCCACGGTCGAGATCTGGATATTCGGGCTGCTGGGCAGCAGGTCCACCAGCGACTTCACGTTCGCAGCTGTGAAGTCGTCTCCCAGGTAGGCAGAGACGGCGGCGGCGGTGTCCTGAATCGATTCCTCACGGCGGCTGGCGGTGACGAGCACAACCTCTCGTCCGCCATCAGAAGCGACTTCTGCGGTCTGCGCGTTATCAGATGCCTCCGCGTCCGCGGGAATGGACGCTTCCTGAGACCACGCTGACTGTGCGCTGGCGGTCAGCGCAACAACCGCACAGCCCAAAAGTAGCCTGGTACGGTATGATTCCTGGCAGCGCGCTTGATCGGACATGTCGTTTCTCCCTCCGTCGTGCGGCCTCTTCCGGACCGTGACGGCCAAAACGTCGAGTTTGTCGGTGTGAAAGGACAGGACCGGAAGCGGATCGGCGCAAGGCATTCGGGGGACACTTGCGCTGTAGATGGCCAGCAAGCATGAAATCTCGCTCGGTGGTGCGGTCCGGCGCGCCGGGCAGACCGCGCAGCGCGAGCAAACTTGACTAGGGTGTAGACCTCCTATTCCCTGACCGGATTGCTCCGCTTGCGGTAGATCTCGATGTCGTTTCAGACGATCCCATTGTCCTGGATTGATCGGCAGGCCGCCGGCGTAACCGCGACCGGACTATCGGTGGAGCGCATTTACGAGCGAGCGCTGATCACTCCGAAATATGGTGACGAGCGCGACAAGGTCTGTCCGCTTCAGTTGACGCTCGCCTACGCTTCGATCGTGCTGGATACCGATGACGGCGCGCATGGTATGACGAGCAAGCGGCTACCGCCCCATCTTGGCCCGCTTGGCATTCGGCTGCTTTTCGGCGGCGGCAGTTTGCAGGACGGCCTCGAGGCCATGTCGAAGTTCTACCAGGCCTGTGCGCCATCGCTCCGCTTTGAGCTCACTACGTCGGGCGATCAGGCTTTCCTCGCGGTCCAGTTCCAGGATGATCGCGAAGATGCGATCCTGCAGGAAGACGTTCAGCTGTGTTATCACTTCTTTGGTCTAACGAGCTTTCTTGGTCGCGCCTTTCCGGTGTCATGGGTCGGAACGCGCGACCCGGAACACATGAACCTTGGAAGCGCTCACTGGGCGATCAAGTGTCGCGTCAAGTTGCACGCCTGCGCAGGCCTGGCGTTTCCAAGAGCGCTTCTCGCGGCCAGACCTAATCGTCCGGAAGATGCAGATCCGGTCTGGGGGCCATTCGACAGCTGGCTCGCCTACATGGAACAAGCGCCGGTCGAGGCTCCGCTCGGGATCAACAACCGTGACCTGCATGTTGGGCGGTACGCGGCTAGTCTGGGTGTGGCGCCTTCGACCTACCGAAGCATGATGAGCCAGAGCGGAGAGGGCTTCCGTCAGTTTCGCGAACAGGCGCTGTTGTCCGCAGCACTGGAAATGCTGAAGGGGTCCGACAGCACGGAAGCGATCGCTGCGGAGTTGGGGTATTCAGACGCCAGAAGCTTCCGCCGCTTCATCAAGCGCGCGACAGGCAGCACGCCCAGCGAAGTTCGCAACGGGTTTGGCGTCAGTGTTCCGGCACATCGGATTCGTGCACGGCTACGCGAAGTTCTCGGCCTGATGCCGCTCTAAGCGAACTTGTCCCCCCGAGTTACCAGTTTCGACTGATTCCGGTCCTTCAGTCTGTGTTCTCCACATTCCACCGTTAGCCCGATTGGTTTGGGTCGAACGCCTTGGATTGCGATCTTATACAGCCTCCCCAGAAACTGACGGTCGTGGCGAACGGCGCCGCGACCGTCGCTTTGTTGCGGGCGTGCAGATCTTACCGGGTCGTATTGTGTTCCCCCACAAAGAGGCGGGGACAAGGTTCGTTGGACAGAACTGGGACGTTTGATGGATAGGGGACGGGCGAAGATCAGCCGCCGCACAGCGCTGCAAGGATCAGCTGCGGCTGCGGCCGTTATGGCGGCGGCTGGCAGTCCGCAGGCGCGGGCCCAACAAA
>JBHIWT010000038.1:0-21546 GCA_041987265.1 Hyphomonadaceae bacterium | reverse complement strand
TTGCGCAGACCCACGAGCCTTCGCCTCCATGGTCGCAGGCCGAGACGATTTACGACCCAGAGGAAATGGCCCGCGCGCGCCATCAGGCGCTTCATGAGATGGGCGGCGTGAAGCAGACCATGATCATGGCCGACCGCTTTGAATGGCGCGAGACGGACGGCGAACAGGCGCTCGCCTGGGATGGAGATCTGTGGAGCGGTGGCGACATCAACCGCATCTGGTTCAAGTCCGAAGGCGAATACAGCTTCGAGCATGACGAGTTGGAAGAGGGCGAGGTGCAGGCGCTCTATTCGCGCGCCGTCTCCGCGTTCTGGGACGTGCAGGCCGGGCTGCGCTACGACTTCGCGCCGGACGGACGCACCTACGCGGTGCTGGGCGTACAGGGGCTTGCGCCTTACCAGTTTGAAGTTGATGGAGCCGCTTTCCTGTCGACCGACGGGGAGCTGTCAGCCCGCCTGGAGGCGGAATACGAGCTCCTGCTGACCCAGCGTCTGGTGTTGCAGCCGCGTCTGGAAATCGAGGCAGTCGCCGAGGACGATCTCCAGCGCGGCCTGGGCGCAGGCCTCGCCCACGCATCGTTGGGCGCCCGGCTGCGATACGAGATTGTGCGGGAATTCGCGCCCTATGTCGGCGTTGAATGGGTAAGCGATCTTGGCGAGACGCGCAGCTATGCGCGGGCCGCGGGTGAAGACCCTGATGCGGTGGCGTTTGTGCTTGGCTTGCGAATGTGGTGGTAGCTATTCCGCCGCCACAGCAGCGGCGCCGAGTTCGAGTTCACCCCGATCCGAGCGCGGGGTCACGTGCTCGGGCAGGAAGCAGATCACCGACGCGCCGCGGCCCGGTGTCGACTTGATCGCCACCCATCCGCCGTGAAGTTCTACGAACGAACGCACCAGCGCGAGTCCAAGACCGGCGCCGCGATTGTCGCTGGATGTGAACGTATCGAACGCGCTGGTCTGGCGCTCCGGCGCGATGCCCTTTCCGGTGTCCGTAACGGCGAGGCGAACGACGCCACCCTCCTTGGAGGCTTCGACCTTGACCTTGCCGCCCGGCTCGGTGAACCGCACCGCATTGGCGAGCAGGTTGAACAGCACCTGCTTGATCCGCCGCCCGTCGGCGTGGATCTCGCCGACATCGTCAGCGCACTCGACCGTGACCTTGATCTTGGAATTCTCCGCGGTGGACACAACCAGATCGACGGTTTCCTCAATCGCCTGGCGCAGCGCGAATGTGTCGAGGTCCAGCTCGAGGCGTCCAGCTTCGATCATAGCGAGGTCGAGGATGTTCGCGATCAGCTTGGAGAGCTGGTCGGCGGCCTGCAGGATTGATGCGATCTGGCCCTGCTGACTCTCGCTGAGCGCGCCCATGCGCTGGCTCTCCAGCAATTCGGCGTAGCCCACGATCGTCGTGAGCGGCGATCGGAGTTGGTAGGAAACGTTCTGCACGAATTCGGTCTTGAGCCGGTCGGCGGCCTCGAGCGCCTCGGCACGGTCCTTCAACGCGGCCTCGACCTTGCGCGCGGCGGTCACGTCCATGAACGCGATCAGGGTTGCGCCGTTCGGCAGCGGCTGCGTGATCCAGGTTAGCGTCTGGCCTGCCGTTGTGCGCATCACCCCCTGATCCTGCTGGCGGAATTCCGGCAGCGGATTGGTGACGCGCGTCTTGATCGTGTTCCAGACATTCCGGTCGGAGAACAGGTGCGCGCAGGACTCTACAACCTCGTCGAATTCCGGGCTGTCGGCGAGCTGGTTATCGAGCTGCCAGAGCTGGATGAAGGCGTCGTTGTAGAGCCGCAGCCGCCCATCGGCGCCGAACACCACGACGGCTTCGCGCAGGTGGTCGAGTGTCGCCTTCTGGACATTGATGAGCCCGTTGTATTCGGCGCGCAGGGCGAGCTCGTCGGTCATGTCCTTGAACACCAGCAACAGGCCGCCGAGCGGGTGGCGCTGGCGCGTAACCTTGACGATGCGCCCGTCGGGAAGGTTCCAGAGGTCTTCGACGACCTCGGTCATTTCCGTGCGGTAGTAAGCGAGTTCGCTGTCGCGCCAGCTCTGGTAATTCGCCTGTTGCGGCAGCTTGCGGCGCTCGCGCAGACGATCGAGCAGAGAACGATGGTCCGGTTTTTCAAGCAGGTAGCCGGGCTGCAGCTCCCACATGTCCTGGAAGGCGTGGTTGTTGAAGATCAGCTTGCGGTCCGGCCCGAAGATGGCGACACCGTCGGCGACATTGTTCAGCGTTTCATCGTGCGCACGGGCGTCCTTGATCAGGCGTTCGCGGGTGGTTTCCAGCTCGGTGATGTCGAACGCCATGCCGCCGATGCCGCCGGAGACCGGGAACATGTTGACGCTCATCGCCTTGCGCTCGCCGCCGATCGTGATGTGGCGGGTTTCGTCGTTGCCGGCGTTCTCGTTGATCGTTTTGGCGGCCTGACTGACGACATGCTGGTCGAGCATGATCTGGCGGTCGATGACCTGATCCATGCTGGTGACGCCGACCGCGGCCATATAGGCGGGGTTGGCCCACTGGATCTTGCCGGCGCCGGACATGCGCCAGGCGGGGAAGGGCGCCTTGCCGAGCATTTCCAGGAAGGCCATCGGATCGCGGGCAACCGCGGCGCGGGCCTCTTCCAGTCGCGCGCGAGCGCCTGATTCCTCAAGGCCCTTGATGGTGGCGTCCGCGACCCACAACACGGCGCGCGCGCCTGCCGTGCGCCCGTCGGCCTCAAGGAAGCGGCCTGAAGGGCCGATAATGGTGAGAGAGAACGGCGCGCCATCCTCGCGGAGCTGGCGCAGGCGTTCGCGCAGGGTGGTGTCCTGACCCGCGCCGTCGCGCGATTCGAGGTCGGCGAGGCCCTCAAGAATCCGCACCGCGGGGTCCTCGGACGTGCCGTCGTCAGTAAAGCGCAACAGCCCCATCAGGGCGACCGGTGAGCCGTAGAGGTTGGGCGCGCCCCACTCCGCGTCGGGAACGGGCATGGAGATCGGCTCATCGCCTTCGGGCAGCGGCGGCGGATCGTCTTCCCAGACCAGAACCACGCCGGGAAAGGCGCCAAAAATGCTTTCGGCCCGCGCCAGCTTCTGCTGCATGTTGCGAGCTTCATCGCGGAACTTGCGTGCCGTGCCGCGCGCGCCATCGGAGATACGCAGCGCCCACAGCAGGGCCGCGATGCCGAACGCGGCGGCGCCGGTGACAAGCAAAAGCAGGGGCTGAGTCAGGTTCGCGTCCATCTCGCGCTCCGTCCGCCGAATCAGGCTCGACTCCGGTTTTGTACCGGAAGCCAGTGGTTAACCAAGTGGAAGGATTTGAGTTAACGCTGGATTAACGGACTCGAGTCCGTCCGGGGTCGCCAGCGCACTTGAGCGTTGTGATTTCCGGAGTATCCGAACCCTTGAAATCACGACGATCTTCGTTGTTTGGCGTTGCTGCCGGAGTTGGATCGCGGTGGTTTTGATGCAAGATGGGGCATCAGGACGCGCATCATGACAGGCACACACTCAGCCATCGCCGCTCAGGCCGGGCTGCATCATCAATACCTGCTGGGGCTGGAGCTGATGGTGGCGACACGCGCCGGCGCGGAGGTTGTGGGCGACTGGATGTTTCGCCTGTTCCGCCGCCAGCATGAAGACAAATTCCTGTCCAGCTTTCGCAAGCTGGGACTGGAGGGCCAGCCGCATGCGATCGCGTGCGCGAAGTATCACGTTCTTTCCAACGGGATGGGCGGCGTGGCCGTGGAGTACATGGAGGAATCGGACACGAAGGCCTGGGTGCGCTTTCGCTACCCGCGCTGGATGTATGACGGGGCGGCGGTGTGTGGCGTGCCGGTCGAGGCGAGCCGGGGCTTCCTGCGCGGATGGTATGCGCAGAACGGCGTTTCGCTGGGCAATCCGCGGCTGGGGTTTGTATGCGTATCGGAGGACATGACCGGGCAGTTCGGGCTGTGCGGCTATTTCAGGGAATACGATCACGACCTGTCGGAGGATGAACGACTGGCGTTTGCGCCCGACGAACGCCCGCCGTCATATGATCCCGCGCAGCAACCTGCGCCGCCGGCGGACCAGTGGAGCGAGGAACGGCTCGCCAAGGCCAATCGGAACTACGCGGTGGAGTATATCCGCAACGGCGTTCGCGAACTGGTCAATGTGCTGGGCGAGGAACGAGCGCTGGAGCTTGCCTGCAAGGCGGCGCGCCTGACCGGGTTGCAGCACTATTCACGCATGGCGGCGGAGATCGGCGCTGTCGATGGAGGTCCGGAAGAAGCGGCGAGGTTTCTCGTAAGCATGTTGGCTGGAATGGGCGATGAGACGAACGTGTCGGAGGAGGGCGATGGCGCGTGGTTGGTGCGTCAGCATGGGCTGAGAATCGTGCGTGGTCTCGAAGATGACGAGGCGCGCCGGTTGCTGACCTGCTGGATCGAGATCTGGCGCGGCGCGGTGAACTCGCATCGCGCGTTCATGGATGTGGAAGTGGAGCGCACGGGTGACGGGCTTGTGTGGACGTTGCGGGAGGTATGATTTCTCTACCGCTCGTCCTCGCGAATGCGGGGACCCAGTCTTAAAGAACATGCCGGGCGAAGCCCGTCACTCTTCGATTTGCTGGATTCCCGCCTACGCGGGAATGAGCGTGTTGATTGCTTTGTCCCAGGCCAAATAGCTTCCCCTAAAACTGGAAGTAGACGAAAGGCCGGTAACCCGTTGGCGTAAAGGCGATGGCCAGTGCGGCCATGGTTCCCAGCGCCATGGCGATCGGGACGGGGCGCAGGCTGCGGAACAGGTCTTCCAGCTTGAAGCGGTTGGCGAAGAAGTGGACGACTGCAAGTCCAGCGATCAGCGGCCAGATGATGGCGGGCAGGGTCTGGGTCCCTGCGGATTGCAGAGTCAGATAGGTCTTCGCGATCTCGACGGCTTCTTCGAGAGTTGCGGCCCGGAAGAAGATCCAGGCGAAGTTGACGAAGTAATAGGTTACGGCGACGCCGAGGATCGCGCCCACGGGTCCCGTTTTCGGGAAGCGGGCGGCGACCTGCTTGTTCCAGATGCGCTCGATGGCCAGTGCGACGCCATGAAGGCCGCCCCAGATCACGAAGTTGAAGCTGGCGCCATGCCAGAGACCGCCCAAGAGCATGGTGGTCATCAGGTTGACGTCCCGGCGCATGTTGCCGCGGCGATTGCCGCCCAGCGGGATGTAGAGATAGTCACGCAGCCAGCTTGAAAGCGAGATATGCCAGCGCCGCCAGAAATCCTGGATGTTGGTCGACAGGTAGGGCGAGTTGAAGTTCGGCGGGAACTTGTAGCCGAGCAGGCCGGCGCAGGCGATCGCCATGTCGGAATAACCCGAGAAGTCGCAATAGATCTGGATACCGTAGAGCAGGACGGCGGCGACGGTCGAGAGAGCCGTGAAGTCGCCCGGCGCGGCGAACACGACATCGACATAGGGTGCGATGTTGTCGGAGATCCCGGTCTTCTTGATGAAACCGATCAGGAACAGCGTGACGCAGAACTTGACGTCCACATCCGACCACATGCGCTTGGTATGCATCTGCGGTACGAAGTCGGACGCGCGCACGATGGGCCCCGCTACGAGCTGCGGGAAGAAGGCGATGTAGAAGGAGACGTCCATCAGCGACCGGTCGGCGCTGATGTGCTTGCGGTAGACGTCGACCATGTAGGAGATGGCCTGGAAGGTATAGAAACTGATGCCGACGGGCAGGACGAGGTTGAGCGTGACATGGCCCGCGGGCAGGCCGACAACGCCGGCAAAATCCGCAAAGCTTTCGGCGAAGAAGTTGAAATACTTGAACACGCCCAACACACCGAGCGACACGGCGACGCCGATGCCGATCCAGACCTTCTTGGCGGCGTCAGTGAGAGTTGATTGCTCCCCGACGCGCAGGCCAACGAGATAGCACGTCGCGGTGACGAACCAGATCAGGCCGAGAAAGCGCCAGTCCCAGGCTGCGTAGAAAACATATGAGGCGAACGTCAGCATCGCCTTGCGCTGCACGTTCTTCGGCAACAGCCAGGCCAACGCGAAGACGATGGCGAAGAAGATCAGGAAACGGAATTCAACGAATAGCATATTCACCATCCGCTTCTGACTGGGACTGGATCGCGCGGCAGAGTTCGGCGCCGACTGCGCGGCTGAGCCGGGTTGCGCCCTCGCGATTGAAGTGGCTGAAGTCGTGCCACAGGCCCAATTCGAACAGGCCGGGATAGGCGTCAGGGCGATTGAAGTTGATCACCGGCAGGCCAGGCGCTTTTCGGCTGACGGCTTCACCGGTCTGTGGCGTACGGTCGAGCTCCATCAGGTCCGGCGAGATGAACAGCACCGGTTCGACGCCAGCGGCCTCGATGCGGCGCATCTTGTCGATCATGTAGGCGGCGCGCGCCCCCATATTGGGACTTGGACGGCCGTAGAGTTCCAGTTGCGCCCTGGCCTTGGCCTGATCATCGAGGAATTCCTGATGGCGCGCCTCGATGTCGTCGGACGTGACTTCATCCAGCGCCTCGAAGCCGTCCTCGGCCATGCTCATGGGCGGATAGGCGGTGGTTTTTGCGGGTGGAAAGAACTTCGCAGAGGCGAGGCCGACGCCGGACAGGTCATAGGCGGTTCCCAGCACATACATGCCCGCCCGGAAGGCGCGTTTGGGCAGGCTCTCGCCGAACGAACTGATGCTCCTCACCGCGTCGGCGTGGTTCTCAGGTCCGTGGAAGAAGCGTGAGCGGTCTGTCGTGATCTCGCGAAGGTGCCGGTATTCGGGCAGCGGCGGTTCGAGCACGATGCGTTTGAGATTGCTTGAGCGCGTGTCCAGCAGGCGGCGCAGCACCCAGTCCTGCTCGACGCCGGTCATCGCGTAAACGCCGAGGTTGAAGACGCCCAGTCCGGTGCAGCCCTGCGCGGCGGCCGCCTCTTCAACCTCATCGGGGATGACGTGATAGAGCGTGCGTGATGTACCGAGAAAGAACGTGTCATACGCCTCTGCATTCTCTGCGACTGTGCGCATCTTCCGCGACAGCATGTCGATGTCGGGTTCCGGGCCGGTTGCGCGGATGAACAGCGAAATGCAGCTGGAGACGATCGCGAATGTCAGCAGGAACAGCGCGCTGACGCCGACGCGCCGGCCGGGGATCAGCCGGGAAAGACTGAAGCCGGATACGCGGTCGGTTCGCGGAGTGTCAGCTGCGAGGTTTTCCATAGTCACTCACCCGCCGGCTTGATTGCGACGATGCGGTAGCCTTCGGTATTCAGTCGATCCAGCAGCAATTCGGTGGCGCGTGCGCTGGAGTTGAATGGGTCGTGCAGCAGGATCACGCCGCGATCATTTGCGCGCGCGAGCATCTTGAACACATTGTCGATAATCGCTTCAGGGTCGGTCAGTTCCCAGTCCTTGCCGTCGGCGTGGACGGTGACCGGAACCAGGCCCAGGTCGGCGACGATCGCTTCGACCTCGCGGTTCGATTGAACATAGGGGAAGCGAAACAACCGGGTTTTCATCTCCGCTGTTTCCGGGGCGGCGGCAAGTGCGTCATCGATGGCGGCGACGCTGCGCACGATGTCTTCGCGGGCCGCTTCAAGCGGAAGCTCAACGAGATTGGCGTGGGCCCAGCCGTGACCGCCGAGCGCATGGCCGCTGAGCGCGACCGTTCGGACGAGTTCCGGGCGCTTCGCGGCTGCTTCACCCATCAGGAAGAACGCAGCCTGCACGCATTGTTCGGCAAGCAGATCGAGCACCTTCTGCGTACGGCCCGGCTCCGGACCGTCGTCGAAGGTCAGAACCACTTCCTTCGCGGCGAGCTGCTGAAGGAGCGGCCTGGAATCCTGCGCTAGCTCGATCGTTCGGTGCGTCCCCAGTTTGCCGGCGTCGCAGGGGATGGCTGCATTGGAAACAGTTGGGTCAGCCGTCTTCACACAGCCAGCCGCAGCCAGCGCCGCCAGTGCGGCGGCGAGCGCGGCGAGAGGTCTGTGAATGGCTGATCCTGACAAGACCGGTATCCTCAAGGCGTGCTGCGCCTGAACTCTGGCAGATTTTCCCGCACGTGGCGCGGCCCAAACTGCAAGTCTCGCGCCAGAGGCGTGCGCTGGCCGCAGGATTGCGCGCACGCGCCGGCCTTGTTTCGGTTAACCGGCGAGCGTCCGCCTAGATTTCCTGGTTGTAGGCGCCAACTTCCTCGAACCCCGCGAGCCGCGGCTTGATCTCTTCGCGGAAGAGTTTGCGCATGTCGTCTTCCGACGCCATCGATTCCACCACAACGACCAGTTCCGGCTTGTTGGACGAGGCGCGGACAAGCACCCAGGAGCCGTCTTCCAGCGTCACGCGGGCGCCGTTAACCGTGTTCACGTCGGCAATCTTGCGGCCTAGGATGGAGGCGCCTTCCTTGCCGAGCTGTTCGTAGGCGGCGACGACCTTCTCGACGACGCCATACTTGGTTTCATCGTCGCAATGGGCCGCCATGGTTAGCGATGTATAGGCCGTGCCCAGATCGCCCTTGAGGTCGGACATCGAGCGCCCGGGATTACGGTCGAGCATTCTCAGCACTTCGGCCGCCGCCACGAGCCCGTCGTCATAGCCAAAGCCGAGCGGCTCGCGGAAGAAGAAGTGGCCCGACTTCTCGAAGCCTGCGAGGGCGCCGAGTTCGGTGGTGCGCCGCTTGATATAGGAGTGTCCGGTCTTGAAGTAATCGACCGTCGCGCCGTTCTCCTGAAGAACCGGATCGGTCTTGTAGAGGCCGGTCGACTTCACATCGACGACAAACTTGGCGTTGGCGAAGTTCTTCGAAAGATCCCGCGCGAGCATAAGGCCGATCTTGTCGGCGAAGATTTCCTCGCCCGTATCATCGACAACGCCGCAGCGGTCGCCGTCTCCATCGAAGCCGAGCGCGACGTCGGCGCCGTGCTCCTTCAGCGCCGCCGCCATGGCGTGAAGCATTTCGGCGTCTTCGGGGTTCGCGTTGTAGTTTGGGAATGTGTAATCGAGGTCGCATTCCAGCTCGACGACTTCCACGCCCATCTTGCGCAGGGCCTCGGGCGCAAACGCGCCGGCCGTGCCGTTGCCGCATGCGGCGATAACTTTCAGCGGGCGTTCGATCTTCACGTCCTTGCAGACGGCTTCAATATACCGTTCACGCATCCCCTCGACGTGGACGATCCTGCCGCCCGGCTGGGGATTGAACCTGCCGTTGAGGACGACATCCTTGAGCTGACCCATTTCATCAGGTCCGAAAGTAAGCGGCTTGTTGGCCCCCATCTTCACGCCGGTCCAGCCGTTCTCGTTGTGCGAAGCCGTGACCATCGCGACGCAGGGAATGTCGAGTGCGAACTGGGCGTAATAGGCGACAGGCGACAGGGCGAGGCCGATATCGTGGATCTCCATGCCGCCTTCGAGCAGGCCGAGCATCAGCGCCTGTTTGATAGCGATCGAGTAGGAACGGTAGTCGTGGCCAACGACGATCTTCGGTTCCACGCCCATCTCGCGGATCACCGTGGCGAGGCCGAGGCCGAGGGCCTGAACGCCGAGATAGTTCAGTTCCGGGGCCTTGGCGGTTTTCGGGTCATCGCCCGGCGCGCCAAACCACCAGCGCGCATCATACTCGCGAAACCCGGTCGGCTTGACCAGCGGCGTGGATTCGAACTCCGCGGTGTTGGCGGTGATGGCGGGCTTTGGTGTCTTCATGTCTGGTCCCCTGGACATGTCTAACTCTGCACCTGCTGCGGCGGCGCGTTGCGCTGAAGTGCAAGATCACTGCCCTTCGGTCAAGAACGACAGGCCTAACAGCGCAGTCGTTAATGAACGCTGCGCGGGAACATGCCATTTCGGCGCATCCCCCTGAAACGCCGACAGCGCGGCTGATCCATCAGGCGAAGCCGTAGTGAGCCTGCCACCAGCAGTAGAAGACGAAGACCGCGATCAGCGCGAGAAATCCGATCGTTGCGATGATTACGGTCAATGCGCCTGTCTCTCTGACGGGCGGGTGATCTTGCGGATTATCGGTGTCCACGGTTGGAATCCTTGCGAGAAGAATCGGGCCCAGAGGGCCCTGTTGGGGGAGCATTCAGGTGATGAGGCGATCGGACAGGCCGGCTCGGATCAGGGCCCGGGTGTCGCCAGCGCCTCAGCGTCCGGCGTGTCTGGCGGAACCGCTCGACGCTCGCGCGCGAGCCGGGAATGTTCCCAGCCATATCCGAAGTAGATGAAGATGGCGGCGATCAGGAAGGCCGCGAAGAAGATCTGAACGCGCGGCTCGACCTGGATCGCAAGGAAGGCGCAGGACGCCACGCCGAGAATCGGCGTCAATGGATAGCAAGGTACCCGAAAGCCGCGTGGAAGGTCGGGTCGCGTGCGCCGCAGCCAGATCACGCTGACACAGACCACGGCGAAAGCGGCCAACGTACCGATCGAGGTCAGGTCTCCGATTGTGTTGATGTCGAACACGCCGGCGGACAGGGCGACGATGATCCCTGTCAGAATCGTGTTGATCCATGGCGTCTTGAGGCGCGGATGCACGAGGCCGAACGGGCTGGGGATCAGCCCGTCCTTCGCCATCGTGTAGAAGATGCGCGTCTGTGCGTACATCAGCACAAGGATGACCGAAGTCAGTCCGGCCAGCGCGCCAAGCTTGATAGCGATGGCGAACCAGGTCCAGCCGGGGCCGAACGTGTCGACTGCGTCGGCCACCGGCGCGCCGGAGTTCAGACCGGGGTAGGGAACGAGCCCCGTCAGCACCATCGAGGTGGCGATGTAGAGGACCGTGCAGATGACCAGTGAACCGATGATGCCGACGGGCAGGTCGCGGTGCGGGTCTTTGGCTTCCTGACCCGCCGTGGAGACGGCTTCAAAACCGATATAGGCGAAGAAGACGATCGTCGCCGCGCGCAGGACGCCTGACCAACCGAACGCGCCGGGCTCGCCCGTGGGTTCGGGAATGAACGGCGACCAGTTGGACGGATCGACGAAGAAGGCGCCGATCGCGATGAATGCGATGATGACCACAAGCTTGATCGCAACGACGATGTTGTTGACGGTCGCGGACTCCGAAACGCCAAAGACGAGCAGCACCATCATCGCAAGGGAAACCGCGATCGCTGGCAGGTTGATAACGCCCGTAACCGTCGAGCCGTCAGCCAGGGTCGCCACGTGACCCGCCGCCATACTCAGGGCTGGCGGGATATCGAGACCGACGTCGTGCAGGAAGCTGACGAGATACTCGCCCCAGCCGACCGCCACGGTGGATGCGGCGAGGCCATACTCGAGCAGCAGGAGTGCGCCCATGATCCAGGCGGCGAATTCGCCCAGCGTGGCGTAGGTGTAGGTGTAAGCAGAACCGGAGACCGGTAGCATCGACGCCAGTTCAGCGTAGCACAGCCCGGCGAAGGAACAGATCGTCCCGGCGATCAGAAACGACACCACCACCGCAGGACCTGCGTGTAGCGCCGCCGCGCTGCCGGTCCGAACGAAGATCCCCGCGCCGATGATGCAGCCGATGCCGAGCAGCACGAGGTTCACAGCGCCCAGCGAGCGCTTCAAATCCCCGAGTTGGTATTCCGACTGGATTTGTTGGACGGTCTTCCTGATGAACAACCGTCGCAGACCACGTGCGCCGAAACCGGCTGGCGCACCGCCTCTACCCCGCATGAAGGGAAGGTCTCCGCAGGCGCGAACCACAACGACCGGCGCCGCCTGACTAATCTCGCGGGAGTGCGGCGCCCGCACAAGGCGGGCGCCGGATTAAATTTTGCAGAGCCGGATCGGCTGCCTGGAACGATCAGTAGCGGTAGTGTTCCGGCTTGAACGGGCCGTCGACCTGGACGCCGATATAGTCGGCCTGATCCTTCGACAGCTCGGTCAGTTTCGCACCGATCTTGTCGAGGTGGAGTTTGGCGACCTTCTCGTCGAGGTGCTTGGGCAGGACGTAGACCTTGTTCTCGTACTGGTCGCCCTTGGTCCAGAGTTCGATCTGGGCCAGCGTCTGGTTGGTGAACGAGGCCGACATCACGAAGGACGGGTGACCCGTGGCGTTGCCGAGGTTCAGCAGGCGGCCCTGCGACAGCAGGATCATGCGGTTGCCTGACGGCATCTCGTACATGTCCACCTGATCCTTGATGTTGGTGCACTTCAGGTTCTTGAGCTGGGCCACCTGAATCTCGTTGTCGAAGTGGCCGATGTTCCCGACGATGGCCATGTCCTTCATCTCGCGCATGTGCTCGATGCGGATGACGTCCTTGTTGCCGGTGGTGGTGATGAAGATGTCGGCGGTCTTCACGACGTCGTCGAGGAGGACGACTTCGTAACCGTCCATTGCGGCCTGCAGCGCGCAGATCGGATCGATCTCGGTGACCTTCACGCGTGCGCCGGCGCCGCGAAGAGACGCAGCGGAACCCTTGCCCACGTCGCCGTAGCCGCAGACGACGGCGACCTTGCCGGCCATCATCGTGTCCGTCGCGCGACGGATGCCGTCGACGAGCGACTCCTTGCAACCGTACTTGTTGTCGAATTTCGACTTGGTGACCGAGTCATTGACGTTGATCGCCGGGAAGGGGAGGTGCCCCTTTTCCATCATCTGGTAGAGCCGGTGAACACCCGTCGTGGTTTCTTCCGACACGCCCTTGATGGCGTGACGCTGTTTGACAAACCAGCCCGGCGAAGCGGCGAGGCGCTTCTTGATCTGGGCGAAGAGAACCTCTTCCTCTTCCGAGGTGGGGTTCTCGATCAGGTTGGTTTCGCCTTCTTCGACGCGCGCGCCGAGCAGGATGTACAGCGTGGCGTCGCCGCCATCGTCGAGGATCATGTTGGCCGTGCCTTCCTCGAAGAAGAAGATCTTGTCGGCGAAATCCCAGTATTCCTCCAGCGTCTCACCCTTGTGGGCGAAGACGGGGACGCCGGCCTTGGCGATCGCGGCGGCGGCGTGGTCCTGGGTCGAATAGATGTTGCACGAGGCCCAGCGCACGTCGGCGCCGAGCGCGACAAGCGTCTCGATGAGAACGCCAGTCTGGATCGTCATGTGCAGCGAACCAGCGACGCGAGCGCCCTTCAGCGGCTTTTCCGCGCCATATTCCTCGCGCAGCGCCATCAGGCCCGGCATCTCGGTTTCGGCGATATCGAGCTCCTTGCGCCCGAACTCGGCGAGGGAAAGGTCTTTGACGGCAAAGTCGGCGGCAGACATGCGACGCTCCGGTAATTCTGGAAGGTGAGGCCGCGCTATAGCAGCGACTTGGCTGGGCCGCAAATCATATAAAGAAATCTTTATGTGATTTTTCATTGAGGTCCGGATCGGGCCGGTCGCGAGGCGCCCACAGCGCGTTTCCTGGCGCGTCTGTGATCGGGCGATCAGGGTTTTGACGGATTTCGGCTGCGGCAGGCTATTGCGCAGACTGTTGCAAGGGCGCAACTGTTGGTCCTACGGGGAGCTGGAGACTGGACTGAAATGACAAAGATCAGACCGACGACCGCTGCGCGCCTCGTTGCGCTGGGGCTGGCTGCAATGGGCATGTGCGCCGCCGGATACACGCAAACACAGCCTGACCAGATCGACCATGTCGAGCGACCGCCGGGGCGGCTTGCGCCCGGGTTCAACCGCCAGGACGCCCGTTTGATGCGTCCCGGGGCGCTCTTGCTCGCAAGCTATGACCGGAATCTCGATGGCGTCATCACAATGCGCGAAATCGATGATGGCGCAGAAGGCAGCTTTCAGGTCGCCGACCGCGATGGCGACGGCGTACTCGGAGGTTTTGAGCAAAGCGATTGGGCCCGCGCCGTTGGCGGGGGGGATGACGTGCTCGCCAACCCGATGCTGTTCGATGCGGATCTGGACCGTCAGACGACCCGTGAGGAATTCATTGCCGGCGTCAAACGGCTGGCGGCCTCTGCTGAAACCGAAGAACCGGGCGTGCTGAGGTTTGGTGACCTGACCCGGCCGCTGGGCGATGGACAGAACCAGGGCCGACGCCAGCCGCCGACCTAGGTGCACGCTTCGTACAGCTTATTCCGGCTCGTCGAACTTTCGCGCGACCAGATCGCACAGAGCGTTGAGCGCGGCCTCCGCATCGGGGCCGCTGGTTTCGATCTCGACCGTATGACCGACCCGTGCGCCGAGCATCAGGATGTCCATGACTGACGCCGTGCCGACAGTTTCGTCATTGAACGAAACCCGGACTTCGGACTTGAACTGACCGGCTTCGCGAATGAACGCGGCTGAAGCCCGCGCGTGCAGGCCGCGCTGGTTGACGAGTTCAACGGCTTTGCGATGCGTCTCGGTCATTCAGCCCGTTGCAGCAGGTCCGACACGACGCGGATGAACTTGTGGCCGGCGTCGTGCGCCAGCTGACAGGCTTCTGCGATGTTCGCCTTGTCGCGCACTTCTGCAAACTTGATCAGCATCGGCAGGTTGGCGCCGGCGATCACCTCGATATTGCCGCCGCCCATCACGGAGATAGCGAGGTTTGACGGCGTACCGCCGAACATGTCGGTGAAGATGACAACGCCATCGCCAGTCTCACAGGCTTCGCAGGCCTGGACGATTTCGTTGCGGCGCATGTCCATGTCGTCTTCAGGACCGATGCACACCGTGCGTGCATTCTCCTGGGTTCCAACAACGTGTTCGGTGGCGGCGACGAATTCGTCGGCCAGTCGACCGTGTGTAACAACGACCATGCCGATCATGGAATGACCTCGATCCCGGCGGAATGCTTCAATCGTGACGCGCACAGCATCAGGGGGTCAAGCCTATTAAACGGTAAACGGCGCCTGAGGCAGTTCGACAACAAATCTCGCGCCTGCAAACCCCTCGCCACCGCCTTCCGCAGGACGGTTCTCCGCCCATACCTTTCCACGGTGAGTTTCTGCGATCTGGCGGACGATCGATAGTCCAAGCCCTGAATTATTGCCGAATTTCGCGCCCTCGGGGCGATCGGAGTAGAAGCGGTCGAAGATTTTTTCCAGCTTGTCGGGCGGCACGCCGGGCCCATCGTCGTCGACGACGATGCGGACCGCTGGTCCATTGAGCCTGGATTTGTGATCGAGAGTGACGCGCACTTCGCCGTTGGGGGGAGAGAACGAGCGCGCATTCTCGATCAGGTTGCGCATGATCTGACCAAGCGGACCGTCGCGTCCCATCACGATCGAGGGCTTGCCGCGGGTTGCAATGTTGAGCGTGACATTGGCCTGACCGTCCTGACGCGTGTCACGGTAGATCGAGACGATGTCGTCCAGGAGACGTTCGATATCCACCGGCGACAGCTTTCCGCGAACGATCTCGCCTTCCAGCCGCGAAAGGTTGGAGATGTCGGTGATCAGCCGGTCCAGCCGTACGACGTCACGGGCAATGACGTCACGCATGCGGTCGCGAACTTCGGGATCCTCGACTGTGCGTGCGGTCTCAACCGCCGAGCGGATCGAGGTGAGGGGGTTCTTCAATTCGTGTGCGACGTCGGCGGCGAAGCGCTCGTTCGACTGGATGCGGTCATAAAGCGCTGCGGTCATCGCCTCCATTGCGCGGGCGAGATCGCCGATCTCGTCCTTGCGGTCGTGCAGTGCCCCGAGGCTGAGACGCTCAGCGGCGCCCGTGCGGACGCGGTCCGAGGCGATCGACAGCTTGCGCAACGGACGGGCGATCCCGGCGGTAAGCAGGGCGGATGTAGTCAGTGCAACCAGCACAGCAACGAGGATGAGCGGGATCAGCGCCGCGCGCTCCGCCGCGATGATGTTTGCAACGTCGCTAGTCTCGATCGTGACTGTGCCGACAACGGCGCCAACAAGGCGGATCGGCACGCTTACGGAAATGACTCGCTCGGCGGCGTCATTGAAACGCTCTGACGCGACAGTATCGCCGCGAAAGGCGAGGGCGACTTCTTCTTCAAGCGTCCGCGCTTCGGCTATGTCCTGTCCGCCGCCCAGCGAGAAGCTTTCCAGAAAATGGTTGCCCGTGCGTACAAAGGAAAGCCAGCCGCGTTCCAGCGCGTTGGGCTCCTGAATCGGCGGCAGTTCGCGGCCCTCGACCTCGTCGTTCAGCAGGTAGGTGTCTGCAACAACTTCACCGTCCGGCGCATGGATACGCAGGCGGGAATTCTCCAGCACCGGAATGCGTTTGACCTTCGAACGCGCGACATCGTCCAGCAGCCGCGGCGTCGGCTCGCCGATCGCCGCCCCGTCGGTGAGGATCGACGAGATCGTATCGGCCATCTCGTTGAGTGACGCCTTGCGCGCCTGGACGAGGTTTGAACGCACCTCGTTGAGCGCGAGGGCGCCTGTGATCAGGATGATTAGCCCGGCGAGGTTCGAGGCCAGAATCAGCCGTGCGATGGGCGACCACAACAGCGTGCCGGTGCGGCGGATCGCTCCGCGCGCCCGCGGCAGGGGATCAGACTTCCTTATAACGGTACCCCACGCCGTAGAGCGTCTCGATGGAATCGAACGTGTCATCGAGATCGCGGAACTTCTTGCGCAGCCGCTTGATGTGGCTGTCGATCGTGCGGTCGTCGACATAGACCTGATCGTCGTAGGCGGCGTCCATCAGCTGGTCGCGGCTCTTCACGTAGCCCGGTCGTGTCGCCAGCGCCTGCAGGATCAGGAATTCGGTCACCGTCAATCGCACCTGTTCACCGTCCCACGAGCAGGCGTGGCGATTGGGATCAAGTGTCAGCCGGCCGCGAACGATTGGTTTTTTGTCGCCTTCCTCCGGTCCGGCCGTACCGCCGCGCGCGCGCCGCAGCACAGCCTTGACGCGCTCGGCAAGCAGGCGGTTCGAGCAGGGTTTACGGATGAAATCATCCGCGCCGATGTTGAACCCGACCACTTCGTCGATCTCATCGTCCTTCGAGGTCAGGAAGATCGCAGGCAGGGACGAGTTCTGGCGCAGCTTCCGCAGCAGCTCCATGCCGTCCATCTTGGGCATCTTTACGTCGAGGATCGCGATATCCGGCGGGTTCTCCGACAGGCCGCCATAGGCCGCCTCGCCATCATGATAGGCGCGCACCTGGTAACCCTCTGATTCAAAGAACGCTTTCAGCGCCTCTACGATGTGCTCGTCGTCATCGACCAGTGCGATAGTCGCCATGAAGTCCTCCTCGCGACGGATCGTCCGTCTCGCCGCCCGTTTACATAATTGTGGCGCCCGCGTCCAAGAGCAAGTGGCGAAGGCGCCGCTGCAACGGCCGCGCACTTCGTGGTTAATTTTCTCCCATGGCACGTCAATTGCTGCCTGACCGGCGTATTGGCCGGTTGTCTTTCGCCTCGATGGCGAGTTTCCGGCGGATCATTTGGTGGGTCGGAACGATGAAGATCATCACTGTCAGCGGCTTCAAGGGCGGCACGGGCAAGACCACGATTTCCGCGCTACTGGGCGTAGCGGCGGTTCAGGAGGGCCTGCGCGTCGCCGCGCTCGACCTCGACCGCTTCACCAGCAACCTTTCGCGCTTCCTGCACGTCCGCAAGGAAGCGGACCTGCAGACACCGGATCATTTTCTGATGATGGAAACCGACGGCGGAGCCGACCAGTCCTCTTCGGGCGGCCGTCTGCAGGGTTTCGTCGAGATGGCGCGTATGGACGGCTATGATCTGATGATCATTGATACCTCCTCTGGCCACCAGAAGGACGTCTACGACGCCCACCTGATCGCCGACATCATCCTGACGCCGATGAACGAGAGCCCTGCCGACATGCACGCGCTGTTCACGCCGTCAGGCGCGCCGATGGCGCCGCGCAACAATTATCGCGACATGGTCGATGCGGCGCGCTTTGATCGTGAACGCGCCGGGCAGCCGAAACAGCGCTGGTCGATCTGCGTCAATCGGGTGCAGGCCCTGCCGACCCGCATCGGCGCTGCGATCCAGCACCGCGTGGAAAACATGGCCAAGGACGCCGGCTTTGACGACGTCTGGTATATGCGCGAACGCGTCGCTCACCGCGCAATTTCCGAAGACGGCCGCACCGTTCTGGATGCGCCGGCCGACGGAAAGCTTACCATGAGCGAAATCTCCGGCCGTTCCGAACTGCGCGGCATTCTTGCGCAACTCACCGACGAGGAGTCGGAGGCCAAGGTCCAGGCTGCCTGATCGCAGGCTTTGCCGCCGCGATTTCTGACGTGTATTTGTCATGCGACCGGGTTAGGACATCCGGCAACTGACAAGTCTTCAGGATTCGTGGAGGGGCCATGACCCGGATCACCGCAACCGCTCTCGCAGCTTTTTTCGTGCTGGGCGCATGCGCCTCGACGCAGGAAACCGTTCCAACGACAAGCGCAGATGCTACCGTCAGCGAGCCCGCGTTTGTCCCGCGCCAGGCGGCGGACAGTTACTACGTCTCCGCACATACCGCGGTGTCGGCGCGCAAGGCCGAGCGGAATCCGTCGCGAGCGAAAAACGTGATCCTGTTCGTCGGCGACGGGATGGGCGTGTCTTCCATCACGGCGGGCCGCATCTTCGCTGGACAAAGCAAGGGCGTGGACGGCGAAAGCTATGAACTGGCCATGGAGCAATTGCCGTACTCGGCGATGGTGAAGACCTACACCCATGATTCCCAGGTTGCAGACAGCGCGCCGACGGCGGCGGCGATGACGACGGGCGTGAAGTCGGCCAACGGCACGATCGGCGTGACGCAAGCCGCAACGCCGCGAAATTGCGCCACACAGGCGGCGAACGGCACAGACAGTCTATGGGAGATCGCCGAGGACGCTGGCCTCTCCACGGGCGTGATTTCCACCGCGCGGCTGACACATGCAACGCCGGCGGCGACCTACGCCAAGACCGTCGACCGCGACTGGGAGTCGGACGCCAACCTTTCCGCCGCCGCGCGCGCCGAAGGCTGCGCTGACATCGCCCGGCAATTCGTGGAATGGAAACATGGCGACGGCTTCGAGGTCGCGCTCGGCGGCGGTCGCGCCAACTTTCTGCCCGCGTCGAAAGCAGACCCTGAATACCCGGACCGTACCGGCGCCCGCAGCGACGACCGCGATCTTGTTGAAGCGTGGAATGCGCAGGGCGCGAACCATGTGTTCGTTACCGACAAGGCCGGGTTCGATGCGACAGATTTTGACAGCGATACGAGCGTGTTGGGCCTCTTCGAACCGTCGCACATGCAGTATGAGGCCGACCGCAACACTGGGCCGGACGGCGAGCCGTCAGTTGCCGAGATGACGCGCGCGGCGATCACGCGACTTTCTCGTGATGAAGACGGTTTCGTTTTGATGGTTGAGGGCGGACGCATTGATCACGCGCACCATGCCGGCAATGCCGCGCGCGCGCTAACTGACCTGGCGGCGCTTGATGAAGCGGTTGCTGTCGCGCGCGAGATGACGAACCCGGAAGATACCCTGATCGTCGTCACCGCTGATCACAGTCACACCCTGGTCATTCAGGGGTATCCGGGTCGCAACAACCCGATCCTAGGCTTCGTTCTTTATCCGGGCATCGGCGAGCCTGCGAAGGCGGCTGATGGAAAGCCATACACGACGCTCGCCTACGCCAACGGGCCTGGCGCGATCTGCATCGCAGGCGATGACGGCGACGCGTGCGAACGGGCAGACCTGCAGGGCGCCGACCCTGAGGATGTCGATTTCATTCAGCAGGCGACTGTGCCGTTCGCGTCCGAAACTCATGCGGGCGAGGATGTCGCGCTCTATGCGTCCGGGCCGGGAGCCAACCTGTTCTCCGGAACCATCGAGCAGCACGAGATCTTCCACGTCATGGCGCAAAGCCTTGGACTTGTGGAATAATCGATCCAGGCAACGTCTAGCCCAGACATAGCGGTTTCTGCGCCTTGCCCCGGCAGGCGGCGAGGGATAGGTCTCGCTCTCTGGATTCCACATGAACCCGTCTGGAGTGCGCGATGGCGATCCCGTCGACCTATCTCGACTTCGAAAAACCGGTTGCCGACCTTGAGGTCAAGATCGCCGAACTGCAGGAAGCGGGCGGCTCGGCGATCAATGACGAAGTTTCGAAACTGCGCGAGAAATCGGCGAGGCAGCTCAAGGACATCTATTCCAAGCTGAGCCCGTGGCAGAAGACGCAGGTCGCCCGTCATCCCGACCGGCCGCACTTCGCCGAATATGTCGATGGCCTGTGCGACGACTTTGTCCAGCTGGACGGCGACCGCAAGTACATGAACGACGAGGCGATCATCGGCGGGCTCGCGAAGTTTCGCGGGCAGCCGGTTGTTATCATCGGGCATGAAAAGGGCCGGGATACACAGACCCGTATCCAGCACAATTTCGGCATGGGCCGGCCCGAAGGCTATCGCAAGGCGGTACGGCTGATGGAGCTGGCGGGTCGGTTCGGCCTTCCGGTGATCGCGCTGGTCGATACCTCGGGCGCATTCCCTGGCAAGGGCGGAGAGGAGCGCGGGCAGGCTGAGGCTCTGGCGCGGTCGATCGAGGCGTGCCTGATGCTCGATACGCCGATGGTGTCCGTGATCGTCGGCGAGGGCGGATCCGGCGGCGCGGTTGCGCTCGCTTCCGGCAACAAAGTGCTGATGATGGAGCACGCGATCTATTCGGTGATCTCGCCGGAGGGCGCGGCCTCGATCCTGTTCCGTGACGCCAAGCGCGCCAAGGATACAGCAGAGGCGATGAAGATCACTGCTCAGGATCTGGAGAAGTTCCGCATCATCGACGGCGTCATTCCGGAGCCGATGGGCGGTGCGCATCGCGATCCTAAAACGGCCATCGCCCGCGTTGGCGATGCTGTCGAAAAGGCGCTGAAAGGGCTGAAGGATCTCTCGCCCGACGAACTGCGCGATCAGCGCAAGAAGCGTTTCTATGCGATCGGCCGGGAGGGACTCGCCTCGACAGGAGCCGCCGCGTCGCGAACGACGCGGCGGAAGAAGTCCTAGCCGACCTTGTAGACCAGCGAGAAGCGCGTGGCCGTGTCGGTGCTTTCAAAGCCCGCTGGCGGATCGGTGTCGTGGCGGACGTCGTAGGAGACGCGGGCTGACAGATTCCCGGTCAGGTCAAACGTCAGCGCCAATGAGTTGACGATCTGCGTGGACGTTTCGGAGTAGATCACGTCGGTGTCGTTGGTCAGTGCGACGTTGTCGTTGAACTGGTGGCCAAACCGCGAGCCAGCAGCGAAGCCGACCGACTCTTCGGTCTCTCCGGTCGTACGGATCTCGTCGACGCGATAGCCGGGGCCGCCTTGCACGGTCCAGGTCGTCGGTTCGCCAACGATAACGTCGTAGGAAAGGCCGCCGCCAATGAAGTAGCGGTTCTCGAAGCCGGAGAATTCATCCTTCTCGTAAGTCACGCGACCATAGGCGCTCAGGCGTTCTGAAAGTACGCGATCGACCTGGCCGGCCGCCGCGATGCGGTTCTTGGTCTCGACCGAATCGGTTTCGCCGTAATCAGCCGAGAACTGGCCGGACTGGGACCAGAGATTGCCATTGTGCTTGAGCTTCAGGCCTGCGCCGAAATCAGTGGTCTCGGTGTTTCCGGTCGTATAGCCGGCGCTCAGCGAGCCTTCGCCTTCCCACTCCGGCGTTTCGTCGGCGTCCTGCGCCAGTGCGGGCGAGGCGAACGCGAGCGTAGCGGCTGCCGCGATGAATACAGACCTGATCTTCAAGATGATCTCCT
>JBHIWT010000037.1:0-21607 GCA_041987265.1 Hyphomonadaceae bacterium | reverse complement strand
CCTCAGGCATGCACGGGTTCCAGCAGTCGTTCGTACTCTGCGAGAGTCGCGCGCTGGAGTGAAGCCGTCGTGTAACTTTCGCCGATCCGCGCTCGGGCGGCCTCGCCCATCGCTACGCGGGCTTCGCGGCCCATCGTCAGCAATTCGTCGATTGCGTCCGCCAGCGCGCCGACATGGCCAGGTTGGATCAAGAGCCCGGTCTCGCCCGAGACAATCACTTCGCGCTGGCCGCCGAGGTCCGAGCCGATCACCGGTCGCGACATGGCGCCTGCTTCGGCCGCAACGCGCCCGAACGCTTCGGGCCGGATTGACGGCGCGATCACGATATCGGCGAGAGTGAGAGCGGCCGGCATGTCGTCGCAATGCCCCACGATTGATACCCTCTGGTCCAGACCATGGGACCGGATCAGTTCCTGCAGTTGAAACTGGTAGCGTTCCCGGCCCTGCGCGTCACCGACGAATACCATGTGCCACGGCGGCAGCTCGCGCCGCTGCAGCAGGTTGGCGGCGGCGATGGCCTCGCGATGCCCCTTCCAGCTGGTCAGCCGCGCAGGCAGGACGACCAGCGTGTCCACGGATGCTGCATCCAATGTCCAGTTGCGGCGCACGCGCTCAATCCGATCGGCGGTCACTGCGTCGGTGGAAAAAGCTGCGACATCGACGCCGCGCGGAATGGTGACGATGCGGCGGGCGCGGCCGGGGTGTTTCGCCCGGACATAGTCGGCGGTGAAGTCGGAGTTCGCGATCACGACATCACCGCGCGCCATGACCGAGTTGTAGGTGTTCTTCAGACGGCCCTTGGCCGAGTAGATACCATGATAGGTGGTGACAAAGGGCACGCGCTCCTGGCGAGCGGCCCACAGGGCGCTCCACGCGGGCGCGCGCGAGCGGGCGTGGATGATGTCGACCTTCCGGTCGCGCACCACGGCGGCCAGCTCGCGACTGTTGACGCGCAGATCGATCGGGTTCTTCGAGCGCAGCTTGCTCATCCGGATCAACTCGCCGCCTGCATCGGCGAGCTGGCGCTCCATGCGGCCGCCCTCGCTGGCGACCAGGGCGGTGGCGCCTGCCGCAGTCAGAGCGGCAGCGACTTCAACGACCGTCCGCTCGGCGCCGCCGGCAGATAGCTCAGGGATAACCTGAAGGATCGTTGCACCTGAAAGTCCCATTCATCCGTCCGTGCGGATCCGGCCATTGGCGACCGAACCGATTACGCCACGATAACCATCGGTTATTCACACTCGAGTGTTGCTGATAGTGTCTATTGGCGAAGTCGCATAGTCCGGAGGCACGTGATGGAGCTGGAACCCCCGCGTTTTCTTGATACGCCACGCGGAAAAATCGCCTACCGCCAGAGTGTTGGTCGCGACGACAGCGTCGGCGTCGTGTGGCTGGGCGGTTTTCACTCGGACATGAGCGGTGAAAAGGCCGTCGCCCTCCACGGGGCGGTTCACGGCTCGGGCCGAAGCTATCTGCGATTTGACTACACCGGCCACGGCCAGAGCGATGGCGACTTCGCCGCCGGAACGATCAGCGACTGGCGCGCCGATGCGCTGGCTGTGATCGATGAGTTGACCGAAGGACCGCAGCTGCTTGTCGGTTCGTCGATGGGCGGCTGGCTCGCCCTGCTGGCCGCGCTGGCGCGGCCGGAACGCGTCGCAGGCCTGGTATTGCTGGCGCCGGCGCCCGATTTCACCCAGCGATTGATGTGGGAGCGTTTCGGCGACGCCGAGAAGAATCAGATCATGGAGGAGGGCGCATGGACGCGTCCGTCTCCTTATGACGAGGATGGTTATCCCATCACCCGCGAACTGATCGAAGATGGAAGCAAATGGTCGATCCTCGATGGACCGATCGGGTTTGGCGGCCCGGTGCGCATTCTCCATGGCGGTACCGATACCGATGTGCCGCCGGATCATTCGCGGCTACTGGTTGATCTGCTCGCGAGCGATGATGTTGTCTGGTCGCTGGTCAAGGACGGCGATCATCGCCTGTCGCGAGCGGTCGATCTGCAGCGCCTGATCCGGGTTGTGCTGGCGCTCGCCAATCAGCTCGATACCGGATCCGGCTGAAGGCAGGCGCGCAGGCCCTCCCGATACGTCGGAAATTGCGGGAGCCATCCCAATTCCGCCTTGGCCAGCGCGTTCGAGACGCGCTTGCATTCCGCATAAAAGCGCTGCGCGGCAGGCGACAGGCCGGCGTCCTCGAACGCCACTTCTGGTGGCGGCGGCAGGTTCAGCAGCTCCGCGGCAAACGCCAGCACTTCGTCTGACGGCGCCGGCTCGTCATCGCAGACATTGTAGATCGCGCCAGGCCTTGGGCGGTGCATGGACGCGATCAGCGCCGCAGCAATGTCATCGCGATGCGCGCGTGAAAACACCTGGCCCGGTTTGACGATCCGCCGGGCGGTCTTGCTCTGCACGCGCTGCAGCTGTGAGCGTCCGGGACCGTATATGCCTGGCAGCCGGAAGATATGCGCGCCAAGGGCCAGCCATTGGTCCTCTGCGCGGGCGCGCCGTTCTGCTTCAACGCTCTGGGGATTGCGCGGTGTCTGCTCGAAGGCCCAGCCGCCATCAAGATCGCCGTAGACCCCCGTCGTGGAAAGGTAACCGATCCAGCGGGCTCCTGCGGCCTGATCCCGAAAGGCGCGCCAGACCGGACAGCCCTCGTCGTCTGGCGGCACGGACACCAACCAGCAGGCCGCATCCGCAATAGCCAGATCATCGCCTGGCCAGATCGCGTCGTTTATGCCGAGTGCGCTGAGGGATGCGGCCGCTTCAGCCGATCGCACGGTTCCGCTAGCGGCGCCGCCATCTTGCAGGATTACGCGCGCGGTCTGTGTGGCGACATAGCCGCATCCGAAGGCCTGCAACTGCAACGGGGTCATTTCATGCGCCGCTAAATGGTGTAAGCGACCTACCTAATGGCCGGCGCGGTCATTGCCAAATTCCAGCAGGGAATCCAGCCGTTGAAGCTTGCGACCATGCTCCTGACGCTCGCGCTGGCTGCTATGAACGCAGCCCAGGCCAACGCCCAGTCGCAATCGCCCAGCGTGCGCCACGCGGCCTGTATCGCCAAGATCGACACCGATCCGGAGGCCGCATACGAGGATGCGCTCGCCTGGATGAATATCGGCGCACCGCGTCAGGCGCGGCACTGCGTTGCAATGGCGTTGATCGGACTGGGCCAATATGCCGAGGGCGCGATCCGGCTCGAGGAACTCGCCAACGCCGACGATGGCGGTTCGCTGGATGCACGCCGCGTCTACCTTACGCAGGCGGGCAATGCGTGGCTCCTCGCCTATGCGCCCGAGGCTGCGCTGGTGGCGCTGAACAATGCCTTGAAGCTCGCCCCCCGCAACGCGGATCTGCGCAAGGATATTGGCCGAGCGCACCTGCTGATGAAATCGTGGGATCTTGCAGGCAAGGCGTTCGACGAGGCCATCGAGCTTGCGCCGGGAGACGCTGAAGCGCTGACCCTCCGCGGCCGCGCCCTTTTGGAGATGGGCCGCCTGCAGGATGCATGGCAGGACGCCGAAGCTTCGCTGGCGTCGGATCCGACCAGCGTTGACGCCGTCGTGCTGCGCGGCGACATCCGCGAAGCCATGCGGCGCGAAGGGCTGCCGGACCCGGTTACCGGATGACGCAGGTATCGAGGCCGTCGCGGCGCACGACGCGCATCAGCGTACGGATCTGACCGGCGCGACTTTGCGCATAAGAGCCATCCACGCGCCAGCGATGCGGGCTGGGCAGGACGCTCGCCAACAGCGCCGCCTGTGTTGGGGTGAGCTCCTTCGCCGAGACCCCGAACCGCGCCTGCGCTGCGGCTTCTGCGCCGAACAGGCCGTCGCCCCATTCTGCGACGTTGAGATAGGTCTCCATGATCCGCGGCTTGGACCACAGGAATTCGGTCAACATCGTGAACCAGGCCTCTGCGCCTTTGCGAACGAATCCGCCGCCGTTGAACAGGTAGACGTTCTTCGCAGTCTGCTGCGAGATCGTCGATGCGCCGCGAAGATTGCGTCCGCGCTCGGCCGCCTCGATGGCGCGGCGGATCTCCGTCATGTCGAAGCCGTTGTGTGAACAGAAGCGCTGGTCTTCAGCGGCGATCACCGCCCGCACAAGGTGAGGGGAGATGTCCTTCAGCGGCGTCCACTGCCGCTGAACGTCCATGCCGGCCATCGCGCGCTGGGTCATGGTGATCGTGGGCGGCGGTCCGGTCCAGCCGAACACGAAGACGGCGATGAAACTGAGAGCGGCGAACACGATACTGAACAGCGCCGCCGCCTGTATCAGCAGCACCAGAAGGCGCCGCCAGATTGGTTTGGGTCGCGGCTGTCCGGCGTGCGGGTCGGCGACGCCGGCGCGGAACCGGCCGATCTCTCCGCCGCCAGCGCCCGCGTTGTCCGTATCGCGAGGGGTCTCACTCTCGGTTGCGTGCGCAGCGTCTTGAGCTGAGGTTTCCAGGTCAGGCCGCGTTTCCGGTTTCTGGTCCAGCATCCCACTCCTCACACACTTGGGCGTCAGTCTCTAGCGGCCGGCGCACATCGCGCTCAGCGGCGAACGTCAGGGGCGAGAGGAGCCCCAGTGCCCAGACGGCGGCTCCGCGGACAAGCGCAGCCGGATCATCGAGACGATGAATACACGTTTCGGCCAGCGCGGTCGTCCCCGAATTGCCAATTGCGATCATCACATTTCGCACAAACCGATCGCGGCCGATCCGTTTGATGGGCGAACCGGCGAACACCTGCCGGAATGTCGCGTCGTCCAGATCGGCCAGGTCGGAAAGCTGTGGATGAATCAGTTCCGGTCTCGGGTGAAAAGCCGCTTCGCGCGCGGTCTGCGCGAACTTGTTCCACGGACAGACGGCCAGGCAGTCGTCGCATCCATAGATCCGGTTGCCGATCGCTCGACGAAATTCGCGCGGAATCGGACCTTTGAGTTCGATGGTCAGGTAAGAAATGCATCTGCGTGCATCGAGTTGGTAAGGTGCGGGAAAGGCGTTGGTCGGACAGACATCGAGACAGGCCCGGCACGCACCGCAATGATCTGATTCCGAATCATCAGGTTGGAGGACAGCGTCCGTCAGTATGACGCCGAGGAATAGCCACGAGCCGAGATCACGGCTGACGAGGTTTGTGTGCTTTCCCTGCCATCCGAGTCCCGCTGCCTGGGCGATGGGCTTTTCCATCAGGGGTGCAGTGTCGACAAACACCTTCACCTCGGCACCGGATTCGGCGGCGAACTCTCTCGCGATCGATTTCAGACGCTTCTTGATCAGGTCGTGATAGTCGGCGTTGCGGGCGTAGGCGGAGATCGCTCCATGGCTCGTCCTTGCCAGCGCCTCCATCGGATTTTCGGCGGGGCCGTAATTGAGCCCAAGAACAATCGCCGAGCGGGCGTCCGGCCACATGGCTGTCGGGTGGCGTCGGCGTTCAAGCGTGTCGGCCATCCACTGCATTTCGCCGTGGCGACCGGCAATGATGAACTCGGCCAATCGTTCAGATGCGTCCCACGAACCGTCAACGGACGCGATTCGCGCGACGTCGAAGCCGCTCTCGCGGGCCTGGCGTTTCAAGCGTGATTCCAGGTTGGTCAACGTGGTTCCGGCGCGATGAATGGACTTCTGGTGTCGGCTGCGCGGCCAGAGTTAACGCCGGGCGGGCAATCGTCTAGTGTCGCGCCAGCAATCACCCGGCGCATCCGCGCCAAGGATGGTGGAGGATACGCAATGTTTGGTGAGAGTTTCGATCTTGCAGCCGTGGCTTCGGCGGCGGGGCTTGGCGGCGGGGCGATCAGCGCCGTGACGGCGGCGATCGTGTTCAAGGGTATTATCGTGCGGTTTCTGGCGCAGATGCTGATGACCACTGCGCTTACTGGCGCCGGCTTTCTGGCTCTGCTGCATTTCCTCGGGTTCGAGATCGTGCCGAAGGAAGATGCTCAGGTGTTTGGCGCGCTGCCCGGCATTGTCCAGCCGCAAGGCGGGGTGAACGACAGCTTTCAGGCGCAATCCGCTCCACCCAGCGAGACCGCGCGCCGGATTGAAGAAGCCGAACGAGAAGGCGCGCCGATCTACTATGTAAAGTCGCCGTTCCGGAAATCCTAAGTCTCGCGGGGGCCCGGCCATTCTGGTCGCGCGTCCGGATCCACGATTGACATGCCAACGCCCTCCGCTGCGCGTGGCGTTGCTGCTGTGACGTCATACGAGTCCAGACAGGCCAGATTTACACCGTAATGGTCGGGCATGGATCGTTTGCGATGGAACGGACAAACGCCACATACCGAGCAGAAATAGTGCTTCGCCACCTTTGTGTTCCACTGGTAGAGCGCCAAATGTTCGCGGCCGGCGGTGATCTCCAGATTGTCTTCGTGCACGTTCGACATCACCGCTCCGCGGCGCCGGCATAAAGAGCAGTCACACGTGTAAGGCTCGAGCGGCCCGGAAACGGAGAATTGAACCCGTCCACAATGGCAGGAGCCGTTGTGGACCATCGCCCGCTACTCTGCCGCCACTGCGTCGAGTGGAATCTCGAGCCGCGCCACTACCTCTTTGGGCACGACATGAACGAAATTCTTCAGTTCGAGGTCCCAGTTCGAGAGAATTGTCTTGGCGTGTACGGACGCCGTGCGCGCGATGTGCTCCTCGATCAGCGCCTTGAGTTGCGCTTCCCAGTGTGGATTGGACACGGGTTGCCAGATGAGGCTGTCGGGATTGACCATCAGGTCGAAGCGCTGTTTCGGATCGTAGACGAAAGCCATGCCGCCAGTCATACCGGCGCCGAAGTTTTCAGCGACTTCGCCGAGGATCACGACTGTGCCGCCGGTCATGTATTCGCAGCCGTTCGAACCGCAGCCTTCGATCACCGCAGAAGCGCCGGAGTTTCGCACTGCGAAGCGCTCACCAGCCTGTCCGGCAGCGAACAGCTTTCCTGAAGTTGCGCCATACAACACGGTGTTGCCGATAATCGTGTTGTCCTTGCTTTCGAACTTGGCGACCGATGGCGGGCGCAGAATGATGGTCGCGCCCGACAGACCCTTGCCGACATAGTCGTTGGCGTCGCCGATCACTTCCAGCGTCAGACCTTTTACGCCCCAGGCGCCCAGCGACTGGCCGGCCGAGCCTTCCAGCGTCACCCACAGCCGGTCTTCCGGTAGCCCGTCCATGCCAAACTTGCGGACGATGTGTGATGAGGCGCGGGTGCCGATGGCGCGCTGCACGTTGCGGACGTGGTAGTCGAGCTGCATCTTCTCGCCGCGGTCGAAGAATGCGGCGGCGTCGCGCAGGATAAACTCGTCCAGCGCGTCAGGGACGGCGTTGCGCAGGGTAGGCTTGTACTCCACGCGCGCGTCCGCATCCGCCCGCACAAGCAGCGGCGAGAGGTCGAGGTCGTCGAGCATTTCCGACCCGCGTGAGACCTGCGCGAGCAGGTCGGTGCGGCCGATGACTTCATCGAGCCGCGTGAAGCCGAGTTCGGCGAGAATGTCCCGCACCTCTTCGGCGATGAAGGTCATCAGGTTGACGACCTTGTCGGCGTTGCCGGTGAACTTCGCGCGAAGACGCTCGTCCTGGGTGCAGACACCGACAGGGCACGTGTTGGCGTGGCACTGGCGGACCATGATGCAGCCCATGGCCAGTAGCGATGCTGTGCCAATGCCGTATTCTTCGGCGCCGAGCATCGCCGCCATGACGATGTCGCGCCCGGTGCGCAGGCCGCCATCCGTGCGCAGGGTGACCTGGTCGCGCAGGTTGTTCAGCGTCAGGACGTGGTGCGCTTCTGCCAGTCCGATTTCCCAAGGAAGACCTGCATACTTGATCGATGTCTGCGGGCTGGCGCCTGTGCCGCCGTTGTGGCCGGCGATCAGGATGACATCGGCCTTCGCCTTGGCGACGCCGGCCGCCACAGTGCCGACCCCGGACCGCGAGACAAGCTTCACGCATACCCGCGCATTTGGATTGATCTGCTTCAGGTCATAGATCAGCTGGGCGAGATCCTCGATCGAATAGATGTCGTGGTGCGGCGGCGGCGAGATCAACATCACGCCGGGCGTCGAGTGACGGTTCTTGGCGATGAATTCCGTCACCTTGAAGCCGGGCAGCTGTCCGCCTTCGCCGGGCTTGGCGCCCTGTGCGACCTTGATCTCGATTTCACGGCACTGATTGAGGTATTCCGCCGTGACGCCAAAGCGACCTGAGGCCACCTGCTTGATTGCCGAGTTGGCGTTGTCGCCATTGGGCAGTGGCGTGTAGCGCTCGCGCACCTCGCCGCCTTCACCGGAAACCGACTTGGCGCCAATCCGGTTCATGGCGATGTTGAGCTCACCATGCGCCTCTGGCGACAGGGCGCCGAGCGACATGCCGGGCGTCACGAAACGCTTGCGGATCTCATTGACGGACTGAACGTCATCAAGCGTTACCGGCGGCTGGTTGGAACGAATGTCCAAGAGGTCGCGAACCTGAACGGCCTTCTTCCGCGTGTTCACCATCTGCGAGTACTTGCGGTACGCCGCATAGGAATTGGTGTCGCATGCCGCCTGGAGCAGGTGAATCAGTTCGCCGTTCAGCGCGTGAGTCTCGCCGCTTGCGCGCAGGCGGTAATAGCCGCCAACCGGCAGGATCGCGACGTTCTGGCTCCATGCGCGCGCGTGCAGGTCCAACGCCTTGCGCTCCAGACCAGCAAGGCCGATGCCGGAGATTCGGCTGGTCATGCCGGGGAAATAGTCGGCGACCAGCGAGCGCGAGAGGCCCAGCGCTTCGAAATTGTATCCGCCGCGATAGCTGGCTATGACCGAGATGCCCATCTTGGACATGATCTTGAGCAGACCGCCCTCGATCGACTTCTTGTAGTTGCCGACGACTTCGCTCAGCGTCATCTCGCCGAACAGGCCGCGCGCGTGGCGGTCCGCGAGAGCTTCCTGCGCTAGGTAAGCGTTCACGCACGTCGCGCCGACACCGATCAGCACAGCGTAATAATGCGTGTCGAGGCATTCGGCCGACCGCACCGTGATCGAGCAGAATGTCCGCAGGCCGTGGCTAACCAGATGCGAGTGAACCGCGCCGGCCGCCAGGATCATCGGGATCCCGATGTTTTCAGCGTCCTGTTTTTCGTCGGTTAGCACGATGTGGCCGCGACCGGAGGAAACGGCGACCCGCGCCTCCTCTCGAATGCGCTCAATCGCCGCGCGCAGGGCTTCTCCGGCCAGCGCTTCTTCTTCGGGCCGTGTGAACGTGCAGTCGATCTGCGCAACGCTGTCACCGGTTTCAGCCAGCGTTCGTTCAAGCATGCCGTTGGTCAGAACCGGCGAGTTGAGCAGGAATACGCTCGCCTGCGCCTGATCTTCGGCGAGGATGTTGCCCAGGTTCTTGAACCGCGTGTGGAGCGACATCACGCGTTCTTCGCGCAACGGGTCGATCGGCGGGTTGGTAACCTGCGCGAAGTTCTGGCGGAAGTAGTGCGACAGCGGCCGGTAATGATCCGAGAGAACGGCGAGCGGGCTGTCGTCGCCCATCGAGCCGATCGCTTCCTTGCCGTCCTCGGCCATGGGGGCGAGGATCAGTTCGATGTCTTCCATCGTGAATCCAGCAGCATGCTGGCGGCGCTGGAAGTCATCACGATCGTTGAACAGACGCGCTTCAGCGCCCTTGGTGATCTTGGGTTCGAGTTCAACGACGTTGTTCAACCACTTCTGGTAGGGGTGCTTTGCGGCCAGCTTGTCGATGATCTCGCGGTGGCCGTAGAATTTTCCTTCTTCGATGTCGACGGCAATCATGCCGCCGGGGCCGACGCGCCCTTTGCGAATGATCGATTCCGATTCCAACGGACACATTCCGGCTTCTGAGCCGACCGCCAGAATGCCGTCCTCGGTCAGCGCATAGCGCATCGGCCGCAGGCCGTTGCGATCCATACCGGCGATCGCCCAGCGTCCATCGAAGCAGGCGAGGGCGGCGGGACCGTCCCACGGCTCCATCACCGAGTTGGCGTAGGCGTAGAGCGCTTGATGCTTCTTGGGAGTCAATTTGTCGTTGGTCGACCAGGCCTCGGGAACCAGAAGCGTTTTCGCCATCGGCCCTGACCTGCCGGCGCGAACCAGCAATTCGAAGACATTGTCGAGAGCTGACGAGTCGGAGCCGCCCGGCAGAACGACCGGCTTCACGTCGTCGCCGTACTCACCGAACGAGTTCGAGACCATCTTGATCTCGTGCGACTTCATCCAGTTGATGTTGCCCGAGATGGTGTTGATCTCGCCATTGTGGGCGAGCATGCGGAACGGCTGCGCGAGACGCCATTGCGGGAACGTGTTGGTCGAATAACGCTGGTGATAGATCGCGACGGCAGAGACGAACCGCGGGTCTTTCAGGTCGAGATAGAAATTGTCGATGTCCTCGGCGAGGAACATGCCCTTGTAGATCAGCGACGAAGACGAGAACGAGCAGACGTAGAGCTCGGACATGCCGGCCTGGCGTGCGCGTTTCTCGATCCGCCGACGGCAGACATAGAGCGCGCGCTCCAGTTCCAGCTTGTCGCGGTTTTGCGCATCGGTGAACAGGATCTGTTCGATCTCGGGACGCGTGGCGTTAGCCTTCTGGCCGATGATCGTGGTGTCGATCGGCGGCTGGCGCCAACCATAGATATAGAAACCGAACCGCACGACTTCGTTCTCGATGATCGTGCGCGCAGCTTCCTGCGCGCCGAGGTCGGTGCGAGGCAGGAAGATCTGGCCGACGCAGATGGGGGAATCGTCCGATGGCTCATGCCCCAGGCCGCGGATCTGATCGCGGAAGAATTCCTGGGGAACGTCAACGCGAATGCCAGCGCCGTCGCCCGTCTTGCCATCGGCGTCGACAGCCCCGCGGTGCCAGACGGCCTTGAGAGCGCGGATGCCCATCTCGACAATCTCCCGCCGGGGCGTTCCATCCATCTGTACGACAAGGCCGACACCGCAATTGTCGTGCTCATGCGCCGGGTCGTAGGCGTTGGCGGCGATCAGGCGTTCGCGAGTCGCGAGGTATTTATCGATCGATGTCATCACTTACTCCGCAGCGACGGCGGCGCGTTTGCGGCGCTCGGTGAGGAACTGGTTCATTGCGATGGCGGCGTCCTGGCCTTCCTTGATCGCCCAGACGACAAGCGAGGCGCCACGAACAATGTCGCCTGCGGCGAAAATCCCGTCGATGGAAGTCGCCATCGTGATCGGATCGGCCTTCACACCGCCCCAGCGGTTCACGGCCAGGCTCGGCTCATCGAACAGATCAGGCAGGTCTTCAGGGTCGAAACCCAACGCCTTGATTACGAGGTCCGCTTTGATCTCGTATTCCGAGCCGGGAATCTCCTCTGGCGCCTGGCGGCCCGATGCGTCCGCAACACCCAATCGCATGCGAATGGCCTGCACGCCCTTGGCTGCGCCCGACTTCTTGGTGACCACAGCCTTGGGGGCGGCCAACCAGTCGAAGCGCACGCCCTCTTCTTCGGCGTTGGCGACCTCGCGCTGCGATCCGGGCATGTTGGCGCGGTCGCGCCGATACAGGCAGGTCACGGATTTTGCGCCCTGACGAATTGCCGTGCGCACGCAGTCCATCGCCGTGTCGCCGCCGCCGATAACCACGACATTCTTTCCTTCAGCGTTGAGTTCACCGCTGTCGAATGCCGGCGCTTCAAGACCAAGGCCCTTGCGATTGGATGCGATCAGGTAGTCGAGCGCCTTTGCGACGCCTGGCGCATCGGCGCCGTCTACCGGCAGTTCGCGCGCACGATAGACGCCGGTCGCGATCAGCACGGAATCATGCTTCTGGCGCAGCTCTGTAAGGGTAATGTCCCGTCCGACGTCGACGCCTGTCTTGAAGACCACGCCGCCCTCTGCAAGGCGGTCGGTTCTGCGTTCCACGATATCCTTTTCCAGCTTGAAGCCCGGGATGCCGTAGATGAGCAGACCGCCCGGCCGGTCGTGGCGATCATAGATCGTCACCTCGTAACCACAGACCCGGAGATATTCCGCCGCCGTCAATCCGGCGGGACCGGAACCGATGATGGCGACAGACTGACCAAGCTGCGCGCGGGGGCGGACAGGTTTGACCCAACCCTCCTGCCAGGCGGTGTCGGTAATGTAGCGTTCGACCGAGCCGATGGTGACGGTGCCGTGACCGGATTGTTCAATGACGCAACCGCCCTCGCACAACCGGTCCTGCGGACAGATCCGCCCGCAGATTTCCGGCATGCTCGAGGTGGCGGACGATATCTCGTAGGCCTCCTCCAGACGGCCATGAGCCGTCAGCATCAGCCAGTCGGGGATGTTGTTGTGCAGGGGACAGTGCTGTTGGCAAAATGGAACGCCGCATTGCGAACAACGCGAAGCCTGCTCCTCAGCCTTGTCCTGGATGTAGTCGGAATAGATCTCGTGGAAGTCGGTCTTCCGGGCGCCGGAATCGCGCTTCTTCGGCGCTTCCTGTTCAACCGTCACAAAGCTGAGCATGCGCTTTTGCGTCATGGGATGTCCTTGGAAAGTGTTGTTGGCCGCCAGGAGATCGGGAGGGCTTCCTAGAAGAAAAAAACCCTACTCACAAGGAAAAACTCGGAAATGAAGACCAAATAAGACATAATAAAGCGCCCAAAACACAGCCGCTCACGCTCAATTTCTGCGCAGCAGCGCTTAATGTCGCAAATGGTACCAAAGTGATGCGTGGTTGTTTGGTACGAACCGTGCTCTCTCGGACGGCGGTTCAATAGATCGGTCGAGGGTTACAAATGGACGGTGAAACCATCCTCCAGGCGCTTTTGCTGGGGCTGGTCGAGGGGCTGACGGAATTCATTCCGGTCTCCTCTACAGGTCACCTGCTGTTGGCCCAGATGGCGATGGGACTGGAAGATCCGTTCTGGGACACCTTCGCTGTGATGATCCAGTTGGGCGCAATCCTGGCCGTCGTGGTTCTTTATTTCAGCCGCTTGTGGAAAGTGCTGGTCACGCTTCCCAGCGATGCTGGATCACGAAGGTTCGCGCTCAGCGTCATCATTGCGATCATTCCCGCATTCATCGCGGGGGCGCTGCTTCATGACTTCATCAAGTCGTTCCTGTTTGACAGTCCCCAGTTGATCTGTTGGTCGCTCGTCATCGGCGGCGTGATTCTGCTGGTCATCGACCGCACCGCCCCAGAACCGACCGAGCATGAGGCGATGTCCCTGCCATTGTCGAAGTCGCTGATCATCGGCCTGTTTCAGGTTCTCTCGATTGTGCCGGGTGTTTCCCGATCCGGCTCAACCATTGTCGGCTCCATGCTGATCGGCGTGTCGAAGCGTGCTGCGGCCGAGTTCTCATTCTTCATGGCGATCCCGATCATGGTTGGGGCGTTTGTTCTGGATTTCTGGGAAAGTCGGGACGCGCTGTCGACGGACAACCTTGGCGTAATCGCGATCGGGTTCGTCGCATCCTTTGTGTTCGGTCTTGTCGTGGTGAAGTTCATGCTCGACTTCGTTCAGAAGCGAGGCTTCGCGCCATTTGGCTGGTGGCGGATTGTGGTTGGCGCTGGCGGCTTGATCGCGCTCAACTTTCTCTAGCGCCTGCCGGCGCCGAAAGCGCGCAGTACGGCGCGGATCAGCAAGGCGCCGATCATGGCGCTGGTTGCGATGTCCAGCCAGATCGCCAGGTCAAAGTCATCCGGCGCCCATGAGAAGATCATCACCGCGAGATCGAAGTCGAAGGCGCGGAAAAGCGTGCCGACGAGGTAGATACCAATAAGTCCGATGGCGGCGTCGCCCCAAAGTCCAAGAAGTGCGCGCCCGCGCGTCAGGCGCCGAGCGAGGTAACCAGCGAGGGTTGCGATCAGCAACCAGGCGGCGATCACGCCCGCATGCATGCCTGCATAGTCTACGCTGATTGCTTCCATGTCTCGCCCCTTCCCGCGCGGGTTGGCGGCAAGTCTAGGTTCGGGGCGAGGGTGAGAGCAAGCTGCGTCCGGTCAGGCGTCGACGCGCGAGACCTCGTCGGGCACGCTGGTGTGGAACTGGCCATACGGCCGGTGACGCCAAAGGTAGGTCGGGCCCACTGCTTCGATGGTTTCGAGGTTGGTCACGCCAAGGTCCGCCAAGGACATGGCGTCATCTGCAACGACATTGTCTTCGCGCAGCAACTGGACCTGGTCGCCGGTCAGCGGCGGACCGAAAAAGGGATTGAGCTTCGAAAGCGCGCCGATCGTGTATCCGAGCGGAGAAGCGATCAGCCAGGGAAGGGGGATGAGCAATCGGTGGCGGTCGATCAGTTCCAGTGTGAACTTCATCAGTTCTCGCATCGTGTATGAGCGAGGTCCGCCGATTTCGTACGTCTTGCCACGCGCTGAGGGCTGAGACAGCGCGGCGGCGATGGCGGCGGCGGCGTCCCCAACATACACCGGTTGAAACCTCGAACCGCCACCGATGACAGGTAGCACTGGGGTCAGACGCGCCATTTCGGCGAAGCGGGTAAAGAAGCCGTCTTCGGGTCCGAATATGATCGAAGGCCTGAGAATTGCCGCTGTCGGGATTGCATTGCGCGTGTGTTCTTCAGCTTCAGCTTTGGCGCGTGCGTACTTTGAGCGGGACTTTGCAGAGGCGCCGATTGCGGAAACCAGAACATAGTCTTCGATGCCGGCGGCAGCGGCCATCTCTGCGACGTTTCGGGCGCCTTCAGCCTGCACCGCGGAGAATGTCTGCGCTCCGCGCTCGTAGAGCACCGAGACGAGATTGATCGCCGCATCGGCGCCTTCGAGCGCCCGACCGATCGACTCGCGGTTTCTGACATTTGCCTGAAACAGCTGAACCTGTCCGACGTCTCCTGACAGCTTCAAGTCTCCGCCGAGGTGAGGCCGGCGCATGGCGGCGCGTACGCGCCAGCCGTCGCGACACAGCGCCCGAACGACATGTCGGCCAAGAAAGCCGGACGCGCCGAATACGGTGACGATCTTTCCAGACATCGAGCTGGCCTTTCGCGAACCCAGTATTGCCCGCGATAGAGCAAAATTCGCCACATAAGTCCATGCGGCGGGTCCGCCCGGGCGTCGCGCGCTGCGCTCCGGCCCGGGCTTGATCAGCCTACCAGATCCGAACGCGCTCCTCCGGCGGCAGGTACATGGCGTCGTCTTCGGTCACTCCGAAGGCTTCGTACCAGGCGTCCATGTTCCGAACTACGCCGTTAACCCGGTACTTGGCGGGGGAGTGTGGGTCGGTCAGGATCTGCGCGCGAGCCGCGTCCTCGCGCTGAAGGGCGCGCCAGACCTGCGCCCAAGACATGAAGAACCGCTGATCGCCGGTAAAGCCGTCGATCACAGGCGCTTCCTCGTCGCCCAACGATAGTTTGTAGGCGGTGTAGGCCATTTCGAGGCCGCCGAGGTCGCCAATGTTCTCGCCCATTGTGAGACGGCCGTTCACGCAGGTGTCCTCGTAGGGGCAGTAGCCATCGTACTGCGCAGCAAACGTATCCGTCGCCGCTTCGAACTTGGCGTTGGTCTCGTCGGTCCACCAGTTGCGGATTTTTCCGGACTCATCGAACTGGCGACCCTGATCGTCGAAACCGTGTCCGATTTCGTGCCCGATCACCGCGCCGATTGCTCCATAGTTCACTGCCGGGTCCGCAACCGGATCGAAGAATGGCGGTTGGAGAATCGCCGCCGGGAAGGTGATCTGGTTCATCAGCGGGTTGTAGTAGGCGTTGACCGTCTGCGGGTTCATCTCCCATTCGGCGCGGTCGACGGGATCGTTGATCCGCGCGAGCTGGCGGCGCCATTCGAACTGGCGGGCTGCGAAGACATTTTCGAACAGTTTGCCGGGTTCGATGGAGAGCGCCGAGTAGTCGCGCCACGCATCGGGATAGCCGACCCGAGGCTCAAACGTCGACAGTTTCACCAGCGCCGCGGATCGGGTCTCATCATCCATCCAGCCGAGGTTCTCCAGCCTCGACTTCAAGGACGCGCGCAGGTTGGAAACCAGCACATCCATTTTTTCCTTGTTGGCCGGCGGGAAGTGGCGGTCGACATACAACTCACCGAGGCCTTCCCCGATGAAACGATCGACCAGTGTCACACCACGCTTCCAGCGATCGCGTTGTTCTTCGACGCCGCGCAGCGTTTTTGAGTAGAATTCGAAGTTGGCGTCATCGAACGCCTTCGGAAGGTAGGCTGCATAATCGCTGGCGATGTGGAAGCGCAGATAGGTTTTCCACGTATCCAGCGGCGCTGTGTCGACCAGGGCCGATGCGTCGCGAATTGCAGTGGTTTCGGCCACAATCAGCGTTTCGGCAGCGCCGACGCCTGCCTCGCCGAGTACAAGCGCCCAGTCGATGTTGGGGACGAGTTGATCGAGCTCGGCCCGGTTCATCGGGTTGTAGGATTCTTCGAGATTGCGGCTGCGCTGGCGCGTCCAATGCACGTCAGCGATCTGATGCTCCAGAGCGATAACCTTTTCCGCGGAGGCCGCCGGCGCGCCGTCGCCGATCAGCTCAAAGATCCTGGTGACGTAGTCGCTGTAGGCTGAGCGATAGGCGTCGAACCGTTCGCCCTCGGAAAGGTAGTAGTCGCGGTCAGGCATGCCGAGGCCTGCCTGATCGATCGAGATCGTGTAGCGCGTGGTGTCTTCGGGATCCGGCAGGATCGAAATGCTGAACGGCGCGGCGTAGTCAATCTTGCCGAAGAAACGTTGCAGCTCAGCCGTGCTTGAAATCGCGTTGATCTCGTCCAGACGGGCCTGAAGGGGCTCCAGTCCCCGGGCTTCAATTGCGGCCTCGTCCATCCAGCTTGCGAAGAGGTCGCCGACCTTCTGGGCGGTTGAACCGGGCGCCGGAGAACTGGCGGCGACCTCGGTGACGATGGCGTGAACGTTTTCCTCGGATGTATCGCGCAGCGCGTCGAACACGCCATAGCGTGACTTGTCGGCCGGGATCTGGAACGTCGCCAGCCACTTGCCGTTCACGTAGTCAAAGAAGTCGTCTCCGGGTTTGACATCGGGATCGATCTGGGCCGTATCAATACCGAACGTACCGATTGCCGGGGCGGTCGGTTCGGTTGCCGTCTGGTCGATGGTCGCAGCCTCGCAGGCGGCGAGTACGAGCGAAGTTGCGGCGAGAAGTCTGAGGCGCAGGCGCATGAATATACCTCGAAATGAGTGGTCTGTTCGCGACTGGCGGCTGGGGCGTCGCTTTGAACGGCGATTGTCGTTCTCCTATACAATTAGTCAACAGACGTCAGGCGCGTTGAGGGCCTGCGCCGCAGAACGCCAGTTTCTCGCCTTCGGTCCGGTCCATGGTTGATCAGCCCAAATCGCAGTCGCCGATCGAAGGACGGCGTGCGCGCACGTTCGCACAACGGGCGCATGCGCAGAGGTTTGTCGACTTCGTATTTCTGACATCCGCCACGCTGGCCGTGCTGGCCGGGATCTGGCTGGCGGGCGAGATCACATTGCCTGCTGCGCTGATCGCAGGGGCGATCGTCGTCCTGTTCGGGATCATCTACCTGAACGGCACGTCTGACGTTGTTGGCGCGACGAAGCGCGAGGTGGAGGGCGCGGCGAGCGAGGAGCGTCAGTTGCGCGCGGCGAGCGAGCGCGGGTTTCGCGCCGCCATGATCAACGCGCTGCCGGAGCCGGCGATGTACATTGATGAGCAGGGTCGGGTGGAGACCGCGAACGCGTCGGCGCTTCGGGAGTTCAGGTTCACCGCGCCCGAACCGTTGCTGTCGATGGTCGTGCGCCGGTCGGAGCTTCTGGACAGCGTTGCGACGGTGCGGCGGGAAAAGAAGGCGAAACTGTTCGAGCTGGTCATGCGAGATGAGACCGACCGCTACTTTGCCGGGGTTGCGGCGCCAGTATCGACCCATGACAGCCAGGGCGTGCTGGTAACGATGCATGACCTGACTGAGATCAAGCGCACAGAGTATGCGCGGGTCGACTTCCTCGCGAACGCCAGCCACGAGCTGCGCACGCCGCTGACGTCGCTTGCCGGGTTTATCGAGACGCTGAAAGGTTCGGCGCGGGATGATCCGGAGGCGCAGGCGCGTTTCCTCGACATCATGGAGGCGCAGGCCCAACGCATGGGCGGATTGATCAACGACCTGATGTCGTTGTCGCGGATCGAGTTGAATGAACACAGGACGCCGGAAACCGTGGTCGATCTTGCGTCGATCGTGGGTGAGGTGTGCGACGCGCTGATGCCGGTGGCGAATGCGCGCGAGGTGGTTCTGGACTATGCCGGGCCGGCTCAGGGGTTGGATGTGATCGGCGTGCCGGATGAGCTTACCCAGGTCGTTCAGAACCTGGCGGACAATGCGATCAAGTATTCCGACAAGGGCCAGAGGGTCCGGATTACGTTGGAGGCGGGGCTGAGTCTGGGTGAAGCGGTCCGAGGTGCAGGCCGTCAGTGGGACAATTCGGGCCGGATGGCCATCGTTTCGGCGGTCGGATCGACCAAGGGACAATTCGCCTCACTTCGCGTTAGCGACGACGGGCCGGGGATCGCCCGCCAGCACCTGCCGCGATTGGCTGAGCGTTTCTACCGTGTGGATCAGGGGCGCGGTCTGCAGCCGGGAACGGGGCTCGGGCTGGCGATCGTAAAGCATATTGTGACCCGCCATCGCGGGGAATTTCTGGTGGAAAGCGACCCCGGCCGGGGGGCGGCGTTCGGTGTCGTGCTGCCGCAACCGGCGCCCGCAAAGGGGGGCGGAGAGGGTGAACTGGCGGGAACCGGCGTGGTTGGCCAGGCCTGATCGGACCCTGCGTTAGATCGACAAATACAGCGCAGTCGCCAACTTGTTGTGACTGGTTTCCAACGTGTCACAAGTCTGTCAAAAAAGGCTCCTAGAAGGCGGGTCATAGCGTCGGGCGAAATCTTGTGGTTTCCCCACTGGTTTTTCAGCGGGTATGCGGGCTTTGCGGGCGTCTTCCTCAACATTGCGGCGGCTGCCGCAGGCCGGCGCCAAGCGCGCTGGGGCGGCGAGCAGAGGCGAACATGAACCGGATTGACGCCGTCAGCGTGGATGAGATCAAGCGAGAGGCTGCGCCTGCTGTGACCGCCACACCGACCGAAAAAATTCACGCGCGCGACGTTTCGATCTTCTACGGCGACAAGCAGGCGCTCTACGACGTCAATCTGGGTATTCGCGAGCGGTCGGTAACGGCGCTGATCGGGCCGTCGGGTTGCGGGAAATCGACCTTTCTGAGGTCGATCAATCGAATGAACGATACGATCGACGGCTGCCGGATGACCGGTTCGATCGAGATCGACGGTCAGAACATTTACGAGAAGTCGGTAGATCCCGTACTTCTGCGCGCGCGCGTCGGCATGGTTTTCCAGAAGCCGAACCCGTTCCCGAAATCGATCTTCGACAATGTGGCCTACGGCGTGCGGATTCACGGGCTGGCGCAGTCGCGTACCGAGCTGGAGCAGATCGTCCAGACCTCGCTGGAAAAAGCCGGGCTGTGGGAAGAAGTCAAGGACCGGCTGAACCAGCCTGGAACGGGCCTCTCCGGCGGCCAGCAGCAGCGACTGGTGATCGCCCGTGCGATCGCGGTGAACCCTGATATCATCCTGATGGACGAGCCATGTTCGGCGCTGGATCCGATCGCGACAGCGAAGATCGAGGAGCTGATTGACGAATTGCGGTCGAATTACTGTATCGTGATCGTTACGCACTCGATGGCGCAGGCCGCGCGCGTGTCGCAGCGGACGGCTTTCTTTCACATGGGTAAGCTTATCGAGTCGAACGATACGGAAACGATCTTTACGAACCCGCAGGACACGCGGACTCAGGACTATATCACGGGGCGGTTTGGTTAGATTTCGCAACTACCCCGATCTCGGGGGCGAGACGGAGCTAGGACGTCATGGACCATACAGTACGCGCCTTTTCCCAGGATCTTGAACAGATGACCGCGGACCTCGCCCGGATGGGCGGGTTGGCGGAGGATCTGCTGACGGATGCGCTGCGGGCGATCGCTTCGCAAGACGCCACACTGGCCGACACCGTGGTGGCGCGCGACGTTCAGATCGATGACCTGCAGGTCGAGGTCGAAAAGAAGATTCACCGTCTGCTCGCCCTTCGTCAGCCGTTGGCGAATGATCTGCGCCAGACCATCTCGGCGCTGAAGATCGCCGCCGAACTGGAGCGGATCGGCGACCTGGCCAAGAATATAGCAAAGCGCACCAAGCTGTTGGATAGCGCCCAGATTCCTGCCGCGCTGAACGGCGTGAGTCGGATGGGACGGGTCGTGATCGCCCAGTTGAAGCGTGTTCTGGACGCCTACGCCGCGATGGAGCACGAGGCTGCAGTCCAGGTGTGGGAGCGCGACGAGGAAGTCGACGAGCACTACACCTCGCTGTTCCGCGAAGTTCTGACCTACATGATGGAGGATCCGCGCACGATCACAGGGTGCACGCACCTGTTGTTCGTGGCGAAGAACCTCGAGCGCATAGGCGACCATTGCACCAACATCGCCGAGGAAATCCATTTCCTCGTCACCGGCGAACCGTTGACCACCGAAAGGCCCAAAGTCGATGCCCTTAGCGATAGCTGACGCCCCGCGATCCGGCCCCCGCACGAACACGCGTCCTTACGCGCTGGTCGTGGAGGACGAGGCCGCGCTTGTGGAACTGGTCCGGTACAATCTGGAGAAGGACGGTTATGAGGTGGATGTCGCCCGTGACGGCGAAGACGCCATCCTGATGGTCGAGGAACGCCAGCCGGATATCATCGTGCTGGACTGGATGCTGCCGAAGCTGGCGGGCATCGAGGTCTGCCGCCGGTTGCGGTCAAAATCTGCGACGCGGAATGTGCCGATCATCATGCTGACGGCGAAGACCGAAGAAGCCGACCGTATTCGCGGTCTTGATACCGGCGCTGACGACTACATGACGAAGCCGTTTTCGATGGTCGAGCTGACGGCGCGCATTCGTGCGGTGCTGCGGCGTATCCGTCCGGCGCTCGCTGAAGACAAGGTCGAGATTGGCGACATCGTGCTGGACCGCACGGCGCACAGGGTGGTTCGCAATGGCGATGAAATCCATCTCGGCCCGACCGAGTTCAGGCTGCTGGACCATTTTGTCCAGCATCCCGGACGCGTTTTCTCTCGCGAGCAATTGCTGGATGCGGTCTGGGGTTCGGATGTCTATGTCGAGACGCGGACGGTCGACGTGCATATTGGCCGGCTGCGCAAGGCGTTGCTGAAGGTTGGCGGCGAGGATCCGATCCGGACAGTGCGTTCGGCGGGTTATGCGCTGAACCTCTAGATCTTCCGGTTTCCCAAAGTGGTTCGCGTGGGCGCAAGCGCCCATGCAGATAGGGCTGCAGGTTTCCCTGCAGCCCTATCAGTATCCTGCGGTAAAACCTGCTAAGGCTAGCCGGCCATCCGCTGGATGTAGTCGAGTTCGCGGGCCTTGCGCTCGCGCTTGCGCGCCGGCTGGAAGGCCAGGCGGGCGTGTTCGGTGCAGTAGGGCGCGCCGTCATGGGTTGCGTGGCCGCAGAAGCCGAACGCGGGATCGGCGGGATCGCCAACCGGCCATTTGCACATGGAATCCTTGACGGTCATCACCGTGACCATCTCGCCGTTGGGCAGGCGCTGAGGTTCGACATTGACCTCGCGAATGACGGGGGCGGGCGGGGCTTC
>JBHIWT010000036.1:0-21773 GCA_041987265.1 Hyphomonadaceae bacterium | reverse complement strand
GCGTCCTGAAACACCATGCCGATGTCCCGTTGGTGGGCCGCCAACCTCACCCGCTCCGCGCCGCACGCTTCAAGCACGCGCCCGTCAAATGCGATGCGCCCGGCCTCCAGCCGCCCCAACCCGGCGATCAGTTTCAGCAATGTCGACTTGCCCGCGCCCGACGGCCCGAACACCACGCTCACACCGGGCGTCGGCGCAATGAAGTCCGCGCGCAGGGCGAAGCCGCCCTGCCGGTGAACGGCGCCTTCCACCACCAACCCACCCACGCTCATCCCGCAAGCCTCCGCCGCGCCCAGCGCTGCAGCACCTCCGCGCCTGCCAGCCCGATGATCGCCACGGTGAAAGAGATCGCACCCAGCCGATAAGCCAGAGCCTCGCCATCCGGCTGCTGCATCGCCGACCAGATCGCCAACGGCAGGGTCTGCGTCTCACCCGGCACATTCGACGCAAACGCGATCACCGCGCCAAACTCGCCCAACCCTGCGGCGAACGCCGTCACCGCACCCGCCAGAATCGCCGGCCCGGCCAGCGGCAGTGCAACGGTCAAAAACCGGTCCCACGGCCCCGCGCGCAATACAGCCGCCGCCTCCAGCAACCCCGGATCCGCCATCTCGAACGCCAGCCGGATCGACCGCACCAACAAGGGAAAGGTCATTACCGCGGTCGCCAGCGCTGCGCCCTCAGCGGTAAACGCCAGCGTCACGCCAAAGGTGTGTTCCAGCCAGGCCCCTACCGGGCCACGCCGCCCCAGCACCATCAGCAATGCAAAACCGACCAGAACCGGCGGCAACACGATCGGCAGATGGACAATGGCGTCCAGCACGCTCCGCCCCGGCAAACGGGTGCGCGCCAGCACCCACGCCGCTGCAATCGCCAGAGGCAGGGAAATCGCGATCGCACGCCCGGCGACGCCAAGGCTGGTGGCAAGTATGCTCCACTCTTCTGCGCTCAGCATCTACGCTCGTCACCCCGGGCCAACCCACGGTCCTCGTGACCGCCCAATCTCTATACAGGCTGGCGCCGAAACTTCACCCCGCCCGGATTCATCATCCCGCAGCCCCCAATCGCGGCATTGGCCCTTGCATTGTCGCCGCCGCACCCGAAGTTGACGGCATGGAAAGCACCGCATCCATCCGCGTCATCGCCGACGTTCATGGTCACGCCTCGATGCTCGAGAAAGCCATCAGCGGCGCGGAGGATATTGTCCTGCTGGGCGATCTGGTCGATCGCGGCCCCGACAGCCCTGCCTGCCTGCGCCTTGCTCTGGATTTGATCGATGAAGGCCGCGCCCGCATGGTCCGCTCTAACCACGACGACAAGCTCTACCGCGCCCTGAAGGGCAACAAGGTCATCGCCGGCCCGAAGCTGGAGAAGACCATGGCGGACCTACGCATCGCCCGCGACGCCGAGCAGCTGACCAGCCGCTTCATGGAGACGTTCCCGACACTCCCGTTCGTGATCGAATGCGGAGAATACGTCATGGCGCACGGCGCGGTCTCAGCCAGTTATTTTCACGAAGTCGACGGCGCCTCCGGCGCACCACGTATAGCCGAGCACATGGCGCTTTATGGTGAAGTTGACGGCTCGGTCGATGAACGCGGCAAACCGATACGTCGCTACAACTGGGTAGACTCCGTTCCGCACGGGCGAACGGCCATCGTCGGCCATGACCGGCGCGATGGCGACAACGTATTTGTCCAACCTGGCGCGCTGGGCGGGAAAGCGGTGTTTCTTGACACCGGCTGCGGCAAAGGCGGTCCGCTCAGCTATGTCGACCTGCCTCGTGAAACGTTCGGCAGGATTGCGCCCGACTGAAATCGCTAGCCGCCCAAGCTGACTGAAATGGCCGGCTGACGCGCCTTGCGCTTCGCCCCATCCGGCGGCAATCCCACGCCATGCCACACAGCGCCGACCAGTTCAGCGACAGCCTGCCGATCGATGATGTCCTCGAGGACATCGCCGGCGCGCTGCGCGAAGGGAACCGGGTTGTCGTGTCTGCGCCGCCCGGTGCAGGCAAGACCACACGGGTCCCGCTCCGCTTGCTAGGCGAGGTCTGGACCGCCGACAGGCGCATCATCCTCGTCCAGCCCCGCCGCATCGCCGCACGCGCCGCCGCCGAACGGATGGCCGCCACCTTGTCGCAAAAGGTTGGCGAGACCGTCGGCCTGCGCACGCGCATGGATGTCCGGGTCTCGGCGAACACGCGCATAGAGGTCGTCACCGAAGGCGTCTTCACCCGACAAATTCTTGCCGATCCCGCCCTCGAAGATGTTGCATGCGTAATCTTCGACGAGTTCCACGAACGCGCCCTCTCTGCAGACGAGGGCATGGCCTTCGCGCTGGACACGCAGGAGGTTCTGCGCCCCGACCTTCGTCTCGTGGTGATGTCGGCAACGCTGCCCGAGGGCCTGACCGACACATTCTTCAAGGCCCCGACAGTCCAGAGCGACGGACGCATGCACCCGGTTGAGACGCGATACCTGGGTTATGACGCGTCGCGCCGCCTTGAAGATCAGGTGGCCGCCGCCGTCTCCACCGCCCTCAGGGAGGAGACCGGTTCGATCCTCGCATTCCTGCCCGGCGCCGCAGAAATTCGCCGCACCCAGCAGAAGCTTGAACCACCGCCACCGGGTGTCAGCCTGTGCCCCCTCTACGGCGCCCTTTCGCCTGCCGAACAAACCGCCGCCATCGCCCCTCCAGCCGACGGCCAGCGCAAGGTCGTCCTCGCCACGGACATCGCGGAAAGCGCGCTGACCATCGAAGGCGTCCGGGTGGTCATCGATGGCGGCTTCGCGCGCCTTCCCCGATACGACGCCCAACTCCGCGCCACACGTCTTGAAACCGTCCGCATCGCCCGCGCCAACGCCGACCAGCGTCGCGGTCGCGCCGGACGCACACAACCCGGCGTGTGTTACCGTCTCTGGCGCGAAGCGGAGATGGGCGGCTTTTCAGCTTCGCCTCCGCCAGAAATCGAGACGGCTGACCTGACCAGCCTTCGCCTCGATCTCGCGGCATGGGGCGTCGCCTCACCTGACAATCTGCAATGGCTCACGCCACCGCGTCCCGCCGCATACACGGCCGCAACCTCTGAACTCCAGCAACTCGGCGCCCTGGACGAAGCCGGCGCGCTCACGGCGCAAGGCAAGCGGCTGAACAATCTCCCAATCGCCCCCCATCTCGCCATGATGATCCTGCAGGCGCCGCGCGGCGAACCGGCGAAGCGTGCAGCCTTGATCGCTGCGCTGCTCAGCGAACGCGATCTCGGCGGCCGTTCAACCAGCTTCACCGAACGGCTAAGCCGCCTCGAACAGGGCGGAGGCCCTCGCGAACGCGCCATGCGAAAGTTGTCCGAGCGCTGGGCTGCGTCCGCAACAGGCGCCAAAGGCGAAACACCGTCCGTCGGCGAATTGCTCGCTCCGGTCATGCGCCACCGCATCGCGCGTGCGCGCGCCAACGCGCCTGGACTATACCTGCTCGCCGGCGGTCGCGGCGCTTTCCTCGATCCAGCCGATCCGCTGTGTCGTCACGAATGGCTGCTCGCGGCGGAAGTTGTCGGCGGCGGTCCCAACCTGCGCATCACCCTCGCCGCCCCGCTCGAACTTTCCGCAATCGCCGCACTCGACCTGATTGAAACCGAAGAAACCGCCCACTTCGACCCAGCGAGCCAGACGGTCCGTGCGCGGCGCAGGAAATCGCTCGGCGCGATCACATTCGAAGACGTCCCGCTGTCCACGCCGCCCTCGGACACGGTCCACGCCGCCATCCTCCAGGCGATCCGCGAACATGGCTTCGACATCCTGCACAACGCCAAGGCGTTGCACGCGCTCGCCAATCGCACACGCTGCCTGCACCTCGCGCTTGGCGATCCGTGGCCGGAAGACTTCGCCAGCGAGCTCGTCACCCGCTTGGAAGACTGGCTTCCACCCCTGCCCGACGGCGTCGCCAAACCCGCCTACAGCGAGGCCGCCCTCACCAGCGCCGCCATCACGTTACTCCCCTGGCCGCTCCCGGAAGATCTGAAGCGGCTCGCCCCGGAGCGATGGACCACCCCGGCCGGGGCCGCGCACCTCATCGACTATTCAGATCCCGAAACGCCTTCGCTCGCCTGCCCCATGCAGCAGCTCTACGGCCTCAGCCAGCACCCAACGATCGCGGGCGGCCGCCTCCCCCTTGCACTCACCCTTCTTTCCCCCGCCTCCCGGCCCATCGCCGTGACCCGCGACATCGCCTCGTTCTGGACCGGCGGCTACGCCGACACCCGCAAGGACATGAAGGCGCGCTACCCCAAACACTTCTGGCCAGAAGACCCGGCAAGCGAATCCGCCACCACGAGATCACTCAAACCACGCCGCTGATCTCCCTGCCGCTACGAGACGTCCGCTTCACTGCGACGCCTGCGACAAAACATACCAATGCTTCAAATTTCGGTGACGCGATTCAACGCCCTCGGGCGATGCTAGTGGCAAATGCCCGACAGACCGTGACTTTCTGGACATACCGCTAAGGGAATTTGCGTTGCGGCAACAAAGAAGATTGACGCCTATTCAGGCAAACCGCACGTTCAAATGAGGAGGAATCGATCACAGGTTCCGGGTTCCAGCCGAATCTCAGCGTCAGTTGGCGCTAAGTAAGCTGCCGCTTAGGCAAACTTCATAGGGAGGAAGCGTCGCATGACGCCCAAAAAACGTATTTCTTTTGAAAACCGCATACCGCTTGTCAGCCTGATGGCGCTCGGAATCGCGATGCCGGCGATGGCCCAGGAGGCCCCTGCATCCGAAACCGTCTCCGGCCCCCAGGAAACCGAAGTCGTCCCGCAGGGCGGCCGCGAAGTCGTCGTCGTCACGGCCAACAAGCGTGAAGAATCCGTCCAGGACATCGCCGTTGCGGTTACCGCCGTTACTGCGCAAGCCAAGCAAGAGCTCGGCATCATCTCGATCACCGACCTGACCAACGTTACCCCGGGTCTTTCCTACACCCCCGGCAACGAGCGCGTGACGCTGCGCGGTATCGGCCGCCTGTCCAACAGCTTCGGCGCCGACCCTGGTGTCGCCAACTATAACGACGGCATCTACACGCCATTTGCGACCCTGGCCGGTAAAGACCCGCTCTTCATCGAGCGCGTCGAGGTCCTTCGCGGCCCGCAAGGCACACTCTATGGCCGCAACGCCATCGGCGGCGCGATCAACACCATCTCCAAGCGCCCCACCGAGGACTTCACGGCCGAAGCCGTGATCGGCGCCGGCAACTTCGATTACCGGAAGCTCGGCGTCGCGGTCTCTGGCCCGATCACCGACTCTGTCCGTTACCGTCTCGTCGGCTTCAAGGAAGCCCGCGAAGGCGTGGACTTCAACTACGCCACCGGCGACGATGTTGGTTGGGAAATCGACGACCACTTCCTCGAGCTGCAACTCGAAGGCGAGATCGGCGATCGCTTCAGCTGGTGGTTCAAAACCACCGATGCCGGCTACAACAAGGAAGGCCCGCCCGGCGGCGTGACTTCGGCGTTCAACAACGCGCCTTACCTGGTGAACGACCCCACCCAATGGTTCTCCGATGGCGGCCTGACGCCAAACTCGGCCTGGGGTTTCACGGCTGACCCCGCCATCGTTAACGTCACTCAGCTTGGCGGTCGTCAGGACGTTCCGTTCGCCACCAACGGCGAGCGCGCCTACAACTCGAATATCGTCAACGAAGCAAAACTGCCGAAGTACGACGAATACATCCTCGAACTCATCTACGAGTTCGACAATTTCGACGTGAAATACACGGGCGGCTACACCTACTACGACTACCAATCGCCGCGTCCGGGCGACAACACGCCAATCACGTCGCTGACATATCTCGCCGTACCGCAATCGGCCGGCACGGCCGTCCCGGCTTGCGCCCCAACCGTCAACCTGCCGGTTTCGGTCCTGCCTGCCTCGGCCGCCGCTTGCGCCGCATTGGCAACGGAAAAGACGATTTATCCGGATGTCTACGGCTTCTACGGAGAGAGCCGCTCGCTCTTCTCCAACGAGATCAACCTGATCTCGACCAACGACTCGCCGCTGCAATGGCTCCTGGGCGCCTATCAATACCAGGACAACCAGCGTCAGCCCGGCCAGACGCAACAACTGCTGGACGAGCCGATCGCCGACTTCTACCTCGACACGGCGCTGGGTCTCGGCGTGGTCGCCAACCCCGACCGCTACCTGCAGTACTTCTCCAACACGAGCCTGCAGCACGCCTACGGCCTCTACGGCCAGCTCGACTACTCGATCAACGATCAGTGGAAGATCACCGGCGGCCTGCGTTGGTCGAAAGACGTGAAGGAATCCAAGGAAGAAGGTTTCCTGGCTTGCTACATCGTCTGCCGTGCGCTCGGCGTGCCTGCCGACTACTGGAACTACACGCCAGTGGCCTACGGCGCAGTGGTCGCGGCAGATCCTGAAAACTCCTACTTCGACGATCGCGGCTACGCGATCCGCCGCCTGAAGGGTGATTGGGACGCGACGACGGGCACGCTCGGCGTCGAGTATTCGCCGACCACCGACACGCTGACGTTCGCGAAGTACTCGCGCGGTTACAAATCGGGCGGCTTCAACAACCTCGGCTTCGGCGCATCGCCGTATACTGAATCCGAGTTCGTTGACGCGTTCGAAGCCGGCTGGAAGCAGGAATGGTACACTGCCAACCTGACGACCAACATGGCGGCGTTCTTCTATAACTACCAGGACGCGCAATCGCCGCTCTCGGTGCAGACGGGTACGTCGCCGGGTGGAAACCCGATCTTCTCGACCCAGTTCGTGAACCTGCCGGAAGTTGAGACGATGGGCTTCGAGCTCGAGTCCAACTGGAACCCGGTTGACGCGCTCAACATTGGCTTCACCTACGCCTGGCTGAGCACCGAGATCACGGATGGCGGCGGCACGTATGCCGACCCTGATCGTGATCCGCGCCGCGACGCTGTCACGGGCGAACTACTCGACCCGCTTCGCGAAGTCCAGCTTGAGGGCAACTCGCTTGCCCAGGCTCCGGAGCACAAGGTCTCGGCGACCGCCTCGTACCGCTTCGACTTCGAGGATGGCTCCTACCTGTTGCCGACGCTCAGCTACTCGTGGCGCTCGGACTTCTACTCGGACTTCTTCAACAACTCGTTCTCCGAAGTCCCGGCCTACGACAACCTCGACGCGCGCCTGAACTGGTACTCCAGCGAAGGCCGCTTCCAGGTCACCGCCTGGGTTCGCAACCTGCTGGACGAAGACCAGCTCACGGACCTTGGCGCCAACTGGCGGACCACGGACGACATGCTGTACAACACGTACAACTACTCGCTGCCGCGGACGTGGGGTGTCGACCTCATCTTCCGCTACTAGGTTCTACCGGTAGCCTGAACACTGGATCGGCCCGCGTTTCACCGCGCGGGCTGATTTCATTTGGGGGACCAGGGGGCACCTTGACGCTATGTTTCGATCAGCCCGAACAACAGGACGCGCGCATACGCTTGCGCATTGACCTTCTCTCGCGATGTCGGCCACATCGATACATCCGCCGCCGCATCAATGCCCGCCGCCAGCATGTCTGCAGCAATTGATGAATTCACCGGCCGCGCAGCGCCTTCGGCGATCGCATCAGAGATCATGGAAGAGAACGTGCGCCTGGTCCGGTCGGATAGTTCACGCACTTCATTCTGCAGATCAGCCGGCAGGGAGTGTATCGCGGAAGTGCGCATCAACGGCCCCTCCTCGCTCAGCTGAAAAGCAATCAGCGACGCGACTGCTCCCGCCAGCCTCCCCCACTCCCCCATGTCGCCCCCTTGATCGGCGCGTTGCGCCTGTTTGATCAGGTCGAACGTCCTGCAATAGCAGGCGCGGACAAGTTGGTCCTTCGCATCGTGCCAGTGATAGAACGCGCCCTTGGTCACGTTCAGCTGCGCCGAAATTCGGTCAATCGAAGCGCCGCGATAGCCCAGCCGGTTGATCTCTCTTGTCGCTGCCCGAATGAAATCCTCGTTCGCCGGCGAGCTGTCCGGCGGTCCGATCGCATTCCGGTCGGCCTCAATTTCTCCCGCCCCCGCACTCAGCCCTGACAACAGGACGTCACAGATGCGTTCCGCCAAGCGCGGGGCGTCTTCGATCTCGTACTCCGATAGCCATTCCGCCGCCCAATACAGCTGCTCCAGCAGGATCAGGGTACGGATGGAATTGAATTGGCGCGCCGCCTCTGAGTCATTCGCGCCGCCCAGCAGCCGCCGCGTTCGCAGGAACATCTGCCTGTACTTACCCGCAGCCTGTTCCCGATGCGCGTCGTCTAGCGCGCGAATGACATGAAACGACGCCAGCGGCACCGCCTCCCCGCGGCGCACAGCCACGTCCCACATGACAAATTCAAAGATTAGCCGGCGCACCCGCTCCACCGGAGTCGCCTCGGTTTCCGCAGCTGTCAGAAACGCATGGAACACATCCAGTCCGTGCTCGATGCAGGCCAGCGCCAAATCTTCCTTCTTGGGAAAATAATAGGTGATCGCGGTGGTCTTCAGTCCAACCGACTGGGCCACGTCCGCCAGGCGCATGCCCTTCAAACCCAGCCCGTTCAGAACAGGAATCGCCGCCGCGATAATAGCGTCGGACCGCGCCTGATATCGCCCGCCGGCATTCCGAACATGCTGCGCGCCGGGGTCGGCTCCCCCGCCTGTTTCGAGCGTGCGAGCCGTTTCCTCCGCAGAATTTCGCGCCTCTTGCAGGGCGCTGAGATCCTTTTCCGTCCCCATAACGCCCATATTTGCAGCCCGGAAGGCAAACGTGAACCTAAATTCACGCATTGGAGTCGGGTTAACCAAAAAGTCAGCTTGTTCGACAGAGTGTAGGTCTGAGAATTTGGGGCGCAGGATTTGATGCGGAAATGAAAGCCTACGAAGAGCTCGCCAGACGTTATTGCGCGCTATTGGGCGAAAAGCCCGATGATCGCATCGACGGCGTCGAAATCTGGCGTCTCGCCCTCGCGGACCTGGAAGCCGCGATGAATGCGCTGGACACTTACGGACTCGACGTGCGTCGTACCTTCCACAAACTTGCCGACCAGGACGCCGAAGAGCCGGCGCAGGGAAATTCCCGAAAGGTCGCCTAGGCCCGCCGCAATATTCTTACGCGCCCGACGCCGCCAGTATGTCGCGCGTAACCTTCAGCACAGCTACATCCTTGCGTACTTCCGCATCGTCCAGTTCCTCGAACGGACGGAGCATATTGTGTACTTTGCGAAAATTGTTGCGCGCCTCCCCCGCAACCCACCCATTCAACAGCCGCTCACACATCCACCGGCGGTGCTCCAGTCTCGACATGCGCGCAACAAAGTCCGGGTCCTCAATATGGAAGGCGTTCGCTGCCGGAGGCAGCTCGTGCGCCATGCGCCCCTGCGCTGTGCTGGCCAGCCAGTTGTTCAGGTCAAAGCCCGCCGCATAGGCTTTTGCGCGAATGTGTAGCGCCGCCCGCCGGTTGGAAACGCGATACTCGCCATCCAGCCGCGCCCAAGGGCGATTGGCGGGAACATCCTGAGATGCGCCAGAACCAGATGTAGCAACGCCCGATAGATATGCCTCGTGAACCGCACGTGCGTGCGCATCCAGATCCGGGGCCAGCAGCCCTGCGCCATCCAGCGCGTTCCGCCAGGTGCCGAACGGCACGATGCTCAACTCGGCGATACGATTTTCGGCCGCAGCTCTCGCCGCTATCTCTCCGCGCTCGGCATCGCTTGCATTGGCAGGACCAAGCAGACCCGCACCATGTCGGACATTCGCCAGCCCCGCGCCGTCGTCCGAGAAGAAGAAGATCGGCGCCCGAAAAATATCGCGCTTGACCGCAAGACTTCGCAATGCCTCCGGCTGCCCGACGACAGCTTCGTCCTCGCCGACCGTCAGGTAGACAGCGCAGAATTCGCTTGCCGCCCGCCGCTCAGCCAGTTGCCCAATAATCGCTTCGTCGCCAGCAAGAATATCGCCTTCTATGAACTGCACATCGACAACCATGCTGAGCCCGGGGTTCAGCGCCATGAACGCGGCGGACTGTTCCTGGACGCCCTCAGCGACAACCGTCACCATCATGCGTTCCGGGTTCAGCACTGGGCAGGTCACGAGAAACTCGCGCAGGATCGCCTGCCCCACAGGTCCGAAACCGAGGATCAGCAGATGTTGCGCCGGCGCCTGCATCGCGTTGGCGAGCAGATACGGCGGATGAGCCAGCAGGACCTGCCGGGCGACGCCAGCGGAAAACGAGATCGACCGCAATCGCGATTCTGATGTGCTGTGGGCGAGCCCCCGAAGGATCGCAACAATGTCCGCATCTCCCACATGACGCGCGAGCGCCATTGCGGTCTGCCATGTCCGCTCGTCCGTATCCTCGTTAACGAGAATTCTGCGCGCGCGGCTGGCTGCGGAATTCGCCGCCTGATCCGCCAGCGTCCCCTCCCCGGGCAGGTGCGCGAACCGGCCCGGGGAAAACTCCAGCCCATGCGCAATCTGCGTGACCTGACCAAATCCCGGCAATCCGACAAAATCACTCGTCGCCGGCCCATCGCCGAAAATCACAACGTGCCCCCGACGGCCGCGCAACGAACGCTGAAGGATCCCGTCACCGATCGCTTTCAACAGAAGCCTGCCAGCGACGATCAGCGAGAACAGCGCGCCGGAGATACGCGCGACCTGCAGCCACCGCCCTGCCTCAGGATCCAGGCCGTTGTCGTAGTAGATGTCGGACAGCAACAGCGCCTGCACGCCGCGAACGGGCAGGTCCATCCAGTTCAGCGCATCGATAAAGGTCTGCGGCGCGGCAGGTCGGCCGTCCTGTATCCACCAGCCATAGCCCGCGCTCGCCAGCGCAACAGTGCCGAAGATCGTTGCGATCGCCCAGACGATTGGAGTCCCACGCCGACGTCCAGCTGACCGTGACGTTTCCGGTTCTGTCTTCCCCATGTGCCTGTGCTCCCGCGCGTGACGCTAGAATGCGCCGGAACAATTGCAAGCGCCAGAAGAAGATGCGCCCATCAAGGCGCACTTACGGCTAGCATCGGCGACCTCTACAATGCGCCCGCCTGACATTTGGCGCAAAGCCCCACCGGAGTGCTCGACATGAAGAAGCCCGGGAACGCTCCCAAACGGAAGATCAGTCCGGCGCAGGCGCAGCGTGTCGCGCGTGTAACGCATGAAGCAGTGCGCGCCTGGCAGGCGGCCAACAATCAGCCCGCCGCCCCGCCCTGGTCCCGGGCGCCGGCATGGATGAAGGCCGCAACGCTCGAAGCCGTCCACTGGAACACGTCGGGCGAACCCTCCACACCTGCATCCCGTCATCGCCAATGGATGAACGAGAAGAAGAAGGCGGGCTGGAATTACGGTCGAACAAAAGACGCAAAGAAGAAGACCCACCCGCTGATGGTCGCCTATGCGAAACTACCGGAAGTGGAACGGCGCAAGGACGCGTTGGTCTCCGCCGTGATTGAATCGCTTACTGCGAAGATTCGCTGATCCGGAAATCCTCAGGACTTCGATGGCGGCTCGGCCATCTTGTTCACCTGCTCCTCCTCGAACCCAAGCTCACGAAGGACGTCTTCCGTGTCCTGGCCCAATCGCGGCGGCTCTCGCCTGATGTCCGCTGGCGTCTCGGAAAAGTTCACCGGGTGGTGCATCGCGAAATAGGGCCCGACATCGGGATGATCCCGCTTGTGAAGGAAGCCGCTACCGCGCAGATGCGGATCGTGCAGCAGATCCTTTAGCGAGTTGCACCGCACAGCCGGAATGTCAGCTGCTTCCAGCAGCTCGAGCCATTCAGCTGTCGTCTTCGTCGCGGCCACTTCACTGACCAGCGCATACAGCTCGCCGATGTTCGCCGTCCGCGCCGCATAGGTCGCAAACCGCGGATCGGCGTTGATATTCTCGCGCCCGCCCATCGCAAAGAACTCGACCCACTGACGGTCATTGTAAGGCATGATGCCGATATAGCCGTCCTTGGTTGCATACGGTTTCCGGTTCGCGCTGACTGAACGCGTGTAAGCAGGCTCTGCTAGAGGCGGATCGAACGTGTGGCCGAACAGGTTCTCGACGAGGTTGAAAGAGGTGAACGCCTCCAGCATCGGCACCTCGACAAATTGGCCCTTGCCCGTCGTCTTGTGCGCGTAGAGCGCCGCGATCGTCGCATAGGCGGCGTGCAACCCGCTCGCCTTGTCCGCCATCAGCGCAGGCATGTATTTCGGCGGCCCGCCCTCCTTGATCGCGAACAGATCCGTCACGCCCGAGGCCGCCTGGATCAGGTCGTCATACGCAGGCTTTCCGGCATCCGGACCGTTTGCGCCATACCCTGCGCAATGCACGTAGATCAGGTCGTCCCTCAGCTTGCGCGCCTTCTCATAGCCAAGGCCGAGCCGCTTGAGCCCTTCCATGCGCACATTGGAAAAGAACACATCTGACCGAGCGACCAGCCGGCGCATCGCCTCCAGCCCGTCCTCGGTCTTGAGGTCCAGCACGATCGAGCGCTTGTTGCGGTTGCACCCCATATAGATGGCGCCCATGCCGGGGTGCGGCGACGGGCCGGCATGACGCATGATATCGCCGGCGGCGTTCTCTACCTTGATCACATCCGCGCCGAGATCGCCCAGGATCTGGGTGGCATAGGGCCCAAAAACCACAGTCGAAAGATCAACAATCGTGACGCCCGCCAACGGGCCAGTCGAACCGGCGCTCAATCCACTGCCTCCCAGACCCGTCACACGTTTCGCGGGGCTTCACACTGCGTATCCAGCCCCTCCCTGCCATAGCAATACCCGAAACCACCGTATGTTGAGGGGATACATGCGCCTATTGAGGGGTGTATCCCCTTGACATAAGGTACCTGATCCTCTAAGTATAGTTGTAGAGGACAGACCCATGAAGCCTACAACAGTTCGCGCTTTCTTTTCGCAATACCCGAACGATGAAGCATGTCTTCAACATCTTTTTGATGTCCGGTTCGGTCAGGGACACGTTTGCCCGAAGTGCGACCGTTCCGCGCGCTGGTATCGTTTTGACGCTGAGATGGCGTTCGCCTGCCAGTTCTGCGGCCATCACCTGCACCCGATGGTCGGCACGCTGTTCGAGAAGACGCGTACGCCTCTCCAGCTCTGGTTCTACGCAATCTTCCTGTTCACCAACACGCGCCATGGGGTGAGCGCCAAGGAGCTCCAGCGCCAGCTTGGCGTGACCTACAAGACGGCGTTCCGCATGGGCCACAAGATCCGTGAGCACATGGCCGCGATTGATGGCGACGAGCCTCTTGGCGGCGACGGCGAGATTGTCGAAGTCGATGAAGCCTATGTTGGCGGCGCATCAAAGGGCCGTGGCGGCGGTGGCGTCGGCTCGGGCAACAAGACGATCGTTCTGGGTATGGTCGAGCGCGGCGATGAAGGCCGCTCCATCATGAAGGTAATTCCCGACACGAAGCAGGCGACCATGCACGAGGCCGTGTCAGAGAACGTGGTTCCCGGTTCGCAAATCCACGCGGACATGCACCCCGGCTACAACAAGCTGAAGCGTGACGGCTACAAGGTCAGCCGCATCGCGAAAGAGACGATGGGCTACGTCGCCAAGGACGGCACGACGGTGAACGCTGTCGAGAACTTCTGGCGCCACCTGAAGTGTTCAATCCAAGGCACGCATATCAGCGTTTCGAAGAAGTACATGGAGCAGTACGCGAAAGAGTTCGAATACCGCTTCAACCGCCGGATGACGCCTTCGAAGATGGTTTCCGAGCTTTTGACCCGCTTTCCTGAGCTGGACGCGCAATAGCCTTATCCAGCTTGTCGAGGTCGCCCGGTTCGTCGTTCTCGTGCTCTCGGATGAACTTCTCAAGGTCACCCGTCTTGCGCGCGTGATCCAGCGTCTTGGTCTTGTCGATGGGCTTAGGCTTATTTGGCATCTTCTTCGCTTTGTTCAGCCGCGATGGGCGTTAGTTCGTTGCCTCGCAGTATGTGCCTCTGCCCCTTCATGATACCATTGTACTGGCGTTTGAAGGAACTCTCCTGCTTGGCAGTCAGCAGCCCCGCCAACAACCCGACACCAAGTGACAGCAACGATATGCCGCCGTTGATCAGCACCTCCGCATCTACGCGAGGCTCTGTATTGTTGCAGTATGCCCAAATCGCATTTGCGCCGGTCGGTATAGCCAAACTCAGTGCAGCTAGCGTGACGTCTAGCAGCCAACTAATCCGAAGCTCTTTGAGGCCCTCAAGCTTCGCACGGCTTACTACCACATAGGGTTCAGGAGCTGGCACAATCAGCTCCTGACCAGGAAGCGGGCTAACGGGCGTAAAGTCGCTGCCTCTTGCGGTGTCGGTAGAGGTCGTCCCACCGCTGCCGACAACATCGCTACCGGGCGCGCCTGCTTGCACAGGAACACGTCTACGTTTCGGCGGCGACTCTGATGGCGTGTTATTAGCCCAGTCCGAACCGAAAAGGGTTGGCTGGTCGCTAGTCGCCATCTTTCGGCTTTTCGCCTACGATCTCGATCTGGATATTCGGGTTCTCTTCGATCTTCTTCTTGATGATGTCTGCCACCCCCCAAGCGGTATCCACGGGCAGAACCACTGCTATGCGGAAGTGGTTCGGTCCGTCGCCGACCCGCTCCGCGAAGCTCAGACGAACGCTCCCCTGTGAACTCACCGCTACGTTTACGAGATTGGCGTAAGTTGCAGGCGTAGACATCGCTTCTTGAAGGGTTGCTAGCCGCTCCTTCTCCGCCTCGTCCTTCTCTGCGAGTTCCTGATCTTCGCTCATGCTCACCTCGCTGCTCAGAATTGTCGCAGCTTGGCGCCGATTGCTCGTAGCGTGGAGTCCGAAGTATCGGGAAGTATTGGGAATAACTCAAAATTGCTACCTTATGCTGAAGGGATACACCCCCCTATTGACGCAATTTAAAGTCATTCTAATATAGACAAGGTAGATTACAGCAGGCCCAGAATGAACCTGACGACGCAACTTCAATCCGCAGGACTGCGCGCGACGCCCAAGCGTATCGCGATCGGCGGCCTGCTGCTCGACGGCAAGGACCGCCACGTCACCGCTGATGACGTTGCCGCCATGGCGCGTGATGCGGGCGTTCGCGTGTCGTTGGCGACCGTGTACAACACGTTGAACCAGTTTGTCGCAGCCGGCCTTCTCAAGCGGATCACGCTCGATTCGGACCGCACCTATTTCGACACCAACATTCACGACCATCACCACCTCTTCTTCGAGGAATCGGGCGAGCTTCAGGACATCCCGGGCGAAGCCATTCGCGTCGAAGGCCTGCCTGAGGCGCCCAGCGGCTCCTCGGTACGCGCGGTCGATGTGATCGTCCGGATGAATGGCCGACCTGACTAAATACAGGTCACCACCGCGCACATCAAAGCCAGCCCGCCGACAATGGTGCGGCTAAATGGAACACTTCTAGAAGCGTTCTTGCAATCCACCTGCACACCGATAGGTTGAGCGCCGCAACGATATGACGTTGCGTATTCTTGGATATTCTCTGGAGGCAGGCTTGGAACTCAAGGACAGCAAGACACTCGAAAACCTGAAGGAAGCGTTCGCCGGCGAGAGCCAGGCCAACCGGCGCTACCTCTATTTCGCGCAGAAAGCGGATATCGAAGGCTACAATGACGCGGCTGCTGTCTTCCGTTCCACGGCGGAGGGCGAAACCGGCCACGCGCATGGCCACCTTGAATTCATGGAAGCCGTCGGCGATCCCGCCACCGGCAAGCCGATCGGCAAGACGTCCGACAACCTCGCCGCCGCCGTCGCTGGCGAAACCCACGAATACACCGACATGTATCCGGGCATGGCGCGCACAGCGCGCGATGAAGGCTTCGACGAAATCGCCGACTGGTTCGAAACGCTCGCCAAGGCCGAGAAGTCACACGCTGGCAAGTTCCAGCGCACGCTGGACTCTCTGGACGGCTAATACGCAACGCGATGGGCGGCGGCGGACCAACAGTCTGCCGCCGTCTGCGCATCCCCTCAGGCCCACCGCCTGGCCGCATGACAAACACGATCGGACCTGACGGATGTCAAAGGAAGGCAGCCTTGAAGCCCCGACTCGTCACCCGCTGAACTGGCGTGACGACGCCTTCTACGATCTCGATGCGATCCACAAGGAGATGGAACGCGTCTTCGACATCTGTCACGGCTGCCGGCGCTGCTTCAATCTCTGCGACAGCTTCCCCCAACTGTTCGACGCGATCGACGAGAGCGCGACAGGCGAGATCGACGGCCTCACTCCTGAAACAGATTACAAGCCGATCGTGGACGCCTGCACGCTCTGCGACATGTGCTTCATGACGAAGTGCCCCTACGTGCCGCCGCACGAATTCGACCTCGACTTCCCACACCTGATGCTTCGCTACCGCGCTGCGGAAACGCGCCGCAACGGCCCGCCAAAGGTCGAACGACAACTCGCGCAGACCGACCGCAACGGCAAGCTGGCCCAGCCCGTCGCCCCGATCGCCAACCTCTTCTCTGCACGCGGCAACACCCCATCGCGCGCCATCCTGGAAGGCGTCACAGGGATCGACGCAGAAGCAGAACTTCCCAAGTACCACGGCCGAACATTCTCGGTGCAGGCGCGCCAGAGCGAGAGCGCCGCCAACACTGCCAGACCGATCGCGCGAAAGGCCGTGATCTATTCCACCTGCGTCGTCCAGTACAACACGCCGTCAACCGGGCTTGCGGCCAAGGCCGTGCTGGAAGCGAACGGCGTCGAAACCCGGATCGAATACCCCGCATGCTGCGGCATGCCCTACCTTGAACACGGCGATATCGCCCAGGTCGCGAAGCAGGCGGAGAAAGTCGCGAAGGCGCTACGCCGGTTCGTCGACGAGGGCTACGATGTGATCGCGCCGACAGCCTCGTGCGGATTAATGCTCAAGTTCGAGTGGCCGCTGATCCTGCCGGAGAACGAGGACGTCATCGCGCTGGCTGGCGCAACGCGCGACATCAGCGAATACATCGTCGACATCGCCAAGACCGACGGACTGCAGACAACGCCACAACCGGTCGACGGTGGGGTCACCGCCCATCTCGCCTGCCACGCTCGCGCACAGAATGTCGGCGCCAAATCCGTCGAACTTCTGCAACTGATTCCCGACACCAAGGTCGACACCATCGAGCGCTGCTCAGGCCACGGCGGCACGTTCGGCGTCATGAAGAAGTCACGCCCCCTCGCCCGCAAGGTCGCGCGAAACGCGGTGCGCGCCGCTGCGCGCGCCGACAATGAACACCTCTGTTCCGACTGCCCGCTCGCTTGCAAGCACCTGTCGCAGGAGCTCGAAATTGCCGGCAATCCACACCCCCGCCCGGAGCACGCGATCGAGATCTTCGCGCGCGCCTGCGGCCTCATGAACGACTAGCCCCAGACAGGAGCAGCCCCATGCCCGCCTCCGAACGCCGCATCACGCCGGACGACATAATCGACATCAAGGTCTTCGGCGAACAACGCGCCGAGCGCCGGCGCGCGCTGCTGCCCCGCAAGAAACTGCGCCGGGTCGATATCGGACCGGTCTGCACCTTCTACTTTGAGACCTTCGACACCATGCTGTTCCAGGTTCAGGAAATGTTGCTCGTGGAGAAAGGCGGAGACGAGCAACTGAAAGACGAACTGCTCGCCTACAATCCGATGATCCCGCAGGGCTCGGAATTCTCGGCGACGATCATGTTCGAGATCGACAATCCCGTCCGCCGCGCCGAAGTGCTGGGATCAATCGGCGGCGTGGAAGAGAAATTCTTCATTCAGATCGGCGACGAACGCATCTACGGAGAGCCAGAAGGCGACGTCGAAAGAACCGACGAGACCGGCAAGGCCTCCTCGGTTCACTTCGTGAAGTTCGGACTTAGCCAACCCCAGAAAGACAAGTTCCGCGACAGTGCGACCAACGTTCTCGTCGGCGTCGATCACGCAAACTACGGCCACCTTTCCAGCCTTTCACCGGAAACGCGCGCCGAGCTCGCGACCGATCTGAACTGAACCCAGCCGAAAACGCGGCTGCAGGTGTATCGGTCAGCCTACGATCGTGGCTTCGGTCGCGGCGACCATCTCGTCTTTCGTGACGCCTTCGGCCAGCTCGACAATCTTGAGGCCGCCTTCAACGACGTCCAGCACGCCAAGCCCGGTGATGATGCGGTCCACCACGCCCTTGCCGGTGAGCGGCAACGTGCACGCCTTCAGCACCTTGGACTCGCCGGCCTTGTTGGCGTGATCCATGACGACCACAACCCGTTGCACGCCGGCGACCAGGTCCATCGCGCCGCCCATGCCCTTCACAAGTTTTCCAGGGATCATCCAGTTCGCAAGATCGCCGTTCTCCGCAACTTCCATGGCCCCCAGGATCGCGAGGTTGATATGACCACCGCGGATCATGGCGAAGGATTCCGCCGATGAGAAATAGCTCGTCCGGTCCAACTCGGTGATCGTCTGCTTTCCCGCGTTGATCAGGTCCGGGTCCTCCTCGCCTTCATACGGGAACGGGCCCATGCCCAGCATGCCGTTTTCCGATTGCAGCGTGACGTCGACGCCCTCGGGAATGTAGTTCGCCACGAGCGTTGGAATCCCGATGCCGAGATTGACGTAGAACCCGTCCTTCAGCTCCTTGGCCGCACGTTCGGCCATCTGGTCGCGTGTCCACGGCATCACGCACTCTCCTTCGCACGGGTAGTGACTTTCTCGATCCGTTTCTCGAACTTGCCGTCCAGAATCCGGTGCACGAAAATGCCCGGCAGGTGGATGTTGTCAGGATCAAGCGAACCAACCGGAACCAGTTCCTCGACCTCCGCGACACATACTTTTCCGGCCATGGCCATCTCGGGATTGAAGTTGCGCGCAGTCTTGCGGAACACGAGGTTCCCCTGCGCATCGCCCTTCCACGCCTTCACGATCGAAAGATCTGAAACAAGCGCCGTCTCCATCACGTAGGTTTCCCCGTTGAAGTCGCGCGTCTCCTTCCCCTCAGCCACAATCGTGCCAACGCCGGTCTTGGTGTAGAAGGCCGGAATGCCCGCACCACCCGCACGGCACCGCTCCGCAAGCGTCCCCTGCGGGTTGAACTCAAGGTCCAGCTCCCCCGACAGATACTGGCGCTCGAATTCCTTGTTCTCTCCGACATACGACGAGACCATTTTCTTGACCTGCCGCGTGTTCAGCAGGACGCCGAGTCCGAACCCGTCAACACCGGCATTGTTGGAAATGACAGTCAGCTCTTTCGCACCAGCATCCTTGATCGCTGCAATGAGGTTTTCAGGAATGCCGCACAGGCCAAACCCGCCAGCCATGATCGTCATGCCGTCGAAAAGCAGCCCTTCCAGAGCGCTCTTCGCATCGCTGTAGACCTTGTTGGCCATCTTTGACGCCTCTTGCTCAGTCCATGAGATTGGTCCCGGGCTTACTATCGCATCCTGTGCCTGACAACGAGCCATCAAGCGTGAAATACGCACGGGCGCCGCCGTATTGTTCATCCGCTTCACATGCGCGTTCCTGCACGCGTTTCATCGCCAGGTAGGCGGTCGAAAATGGGGGCGAAGTTCTCTAAGTAGCTGAAATATTTGAGGATTGCCCCGACGGTGTTCGGCTGCGCATCCATCCCTCGTTAACCAACTACGCGCAGATTTGTTTCGTACATTCAGTGGGCGGCAGGTGCGCGCTCAAATCGCAACCGCCGTCGTGGGAGTCGAGTACGATGCATTTTACCAAAGCCTGCTTCTATGCAGCTGTCTGCGCGTATCTGATGCCAGTTTCGGTACTCGTCGCCGGCCTCAACTACGCCCACGCCACCCAGCGCTAGTCGCGCGCGCTGGCGGCCCCAGCCTCCGAACGCGCTTTTCCCCGTTTGGCCAGGCCGCTCACGACGAGACGCACGCCGGAATAGGCCAACAGCCCCGCGGAACCCGCGAACAACAATTCCACAGCTTCATGCGCCTGATCGCCGATCGCAGCGCCGATGGCCCAACCGATTGGCGTCGTCAGCGATGACGCGATCGCAGCGACGAGCAAGGCGCGCATCCCCAACAGTCTGCACTGGTATGCCAGCATCAGCGCGATGAAGCCCTCTGGAGCTTCGTGTAGCACCAGACCGACCGCCACCAGCAATCCAGAAAAATGGGCATGGGCAAAAGAGACTGAGTAGATGGCGCCATCAATCGTCGAATGAAGCGCCAGCGCGAACAATGCGAACCACGCCACGCGCTCGCCGCCGGGTTCTGCCCGCCCCTCTCTTAGCGCCCGCCCGGCGAGGTCAAGGACCAGCGCGACAATCACGCCCCCCACGAACGCCCATACGCCGAACACACCGATCTCAAAGGCTTCGGGCGCAAGGTGGAACAGCGTCACCGCAACAATCGAAACGCCGGCGACCAGCACCACTACGCCGCTGGCGCGTCGGGCGAAGTCGGCCGCAAACTGACCGACGAGGATCGCGATCAGCGAAACGAGGACCGCCAATCCAACGACAATGATCTCTTCCGACAACATCAAGCGCCCATACGGCAACACGCGCGGGTGCGCGAAGAAGGCGGACTGTTATATTATAACACCACGGTGCGCAACCGCGCGATCAGATACTGAAATCCGCGCTGGCGCCGCCGCCGCCAGCCAGCACGCCAGCCTTACGCAGGTAGTCGATGACCTTTTCAACCAGCGCATCGGGAGACTCGTTCGTCGTCTCCAATACCAGTTCCGGATTTTCCGGCGGCTCGTACGGAGAATCGATCCCGGTGAAGTTCTTGATCTCGCCCGCCATCGCCTTCTTGTAGAGCCCCTTGGGATCGCGCTGGGCGCACACCGTGATCGGCGTGTCGACGAAGATCTCGATATACTCCGCAGGCTTCACCAGCCCCCGGACAAAGTCGCGCTCCGACTTGAACGGCGAGATGAACGAAGCCGTGACGATCGTCCCGGCGTCGACGAACAGCTTGGCGACCTCGCCAACGCGCCGGATGTTCTCGACACGATCGGCGTCGCTGAATCCGAGATCCTTGTTCAGCCCCTGACGCATGTTGTCGCCATCCAGCGAATAGGTATGCGCCCCCATCTGCGCCAGCTTGCGCTCGACGAGATTGGCGATGGTCGACTTTCCGGAACCGGACAGGCCCGTGAACCACAGGATCGCAGGCTTGTGGCCATACATCCGCGAACGCTCGTTCTGCGAAACGTCCATCGCGTGACGGTGCACATTCGTGGCGCGTGACAGCGACTGGGAGATCATCCCCGCACCGACGGTCTGGTTCGAGTAGCGATCGACTAGAATGAAGGCGCCGGACTCACGCACCTTGTCATAAGCGTCAAACACGATCGGCTGGTTGGTCGATATCTCGCAATAACCGATCTCGTTGAGTTCCAGCCCGTCCGCGGGCGTGCGCTCCATCGTGTTGACGTCGGTTCTGTACTCGATCGCCTTCACCGAAGCCTGCACGATCTGCGCGCCGACCTTCATCAGGTATGACCGTCCGGCCGTCAGCGCATCTTCATGCATCCAGAACAGGTTCGCCGAGAAATGGTTCGATACATCCATGCGATCGTCAGGCGCACACAGGACATCGCCGCGCGAGACATCGATCTCGTCTTCCAGTACCAGGGTCACCGCATCGCCGGTTTCCGCGCGCTCGACCTCGCCATCCGCCGTACTGATCGAACGCAATCGGCTGACCTTGCCTGACTTGGCGACAACGATTTCATCGCCGGCAGAGATGACGCCGGACGTCACCTGCCCGGAGAACCCGCGAAAATCGAGATTGGGGCGATTGACCCATTGCACCG
>JBHIWT010000035.1:0-21961 GCA_041987265.1 Hyphomonadaceae bacterium | reverse complement strand
ACGCATCGTGCCGCCCAGATCTCCGCCAGCCTCGCGGATTTCGCGTTGATTGTCTTTTACCCACTCGCTCATCAAGCCCACAAGCGGCGGATCGGCCTGGCCGAATTCGCTCGTGCCGGCGCTGGAAAGCCCAATCAGGTTGCGGGCCCGTTCGATGACCGACATCTGCATGCCGTAGCAGATGCCGAAGCATGGCAGGCCGTGCTGGCGCGCGTATCCAGCTGCACGAATTTTGCCCGTCGCGCCCCGCTCGCCGAAGCCGCCAGGAAGGAGAATGGCGTCTACCTCTGAAAGCTCCGTGAGATCGCTCTCAGGAGAATCGAAATGATCCGACGGGATCCATTTGATTTCGACCTTGACCTTGTTGGCGAGCCCACCGTGCATCAGGGCTTCCACGACTGACTTGTATGCATCGTGCAAAGCGACGTACTTGCCGACGATGGCGACCGTTACCGCTCCATCGGGGTTCTGGATCGCATGGGAGATTTCCTTCCACTGATTGAGGTCAGCGGTGGTTTGCTGCTCGATTCCGAAGTGCCTGAGTACTTCGCTATCCAGCCCTTTCTCGCTGTAGGCGAGCGGCACGTCGTAGATGTTCGATACATCCAGCGCTTCTATGACCGCTTCAGGCCTGACGTTGCAGAACAGGCCGATTTTCCGGCGTTCTTCTGATGGGATTGGAAACGGCGCCCGGCACAGGAGGATGTCCGGCTGGATGCCGATGGAGCGCAATTCTTTGACGGAGTGTTGGGTGGGTTTGGTTTTCATTTCTCCCGCCGCCGCGATGTACGGCAAGAGCGTCAAATGGATGAAGATGCAGCGTTCCGGGCCGAGTTCCTGGCCTAGCTGACGGATCGCCTCGAAGAACGGTAGCCCTTCGATATCGCCGACCGTGCCGCCGATCTCGCAGAGTACGAAGTCAACGTCGTCAGCTCCGGACAACACGAAATCCTTGATCGCGTCGGTTACGTGCGGGATGACCTGCAGGGTTGCGCCCAGGTAATCGCCGCGGCGTTCACGTTCGAGGATCGACTGATAGATGCGGCCAGTGGTGGTGTTGTCCGCCCGGCTGGCTGATACGCCAGTAAATCGCTCGTAGTGGCCGAGGTCGAGGTCGGTCTCCGCCCCGTCATCAGTGACGAACACCTCGCCATGCTGGGTCGGCGACATCGTGCCGGGATCTACGTTCAGATAGGGGTCGAGTTTACGCAGGCGGACGCTGTACCCGCGGGACTGGAGTAATGCGCCCAGCGCCGCAGAGGCGATGCCTTTCCCGAGGGAGGAAACAACGCCTCCCGTGATGAAGATATGTCGCTTCATTACGGACTCGCAGATTATCGATTCGCCGCCGTTTGGGGAGGGGTCGCTGCGATTTAGTTGGGCTGGTCTGTCGAGCCGTTGTTTTCAGGCGTGCTTTCCTGTGGAGCGGGCGCCTCCAGGACGGGCGCGAGCGCATCGACCGGCGGCGCCTCGACCGGCTCCGGCGTCTGTGGTTCGACTTCTGGCGCTGTAGCATCCGGGATCGAGAAGGCGTCGCCTTGCTGATCGAGCAGTTGGCGTTCCACTTCGGACGGGCGGCGTGCTTCTTCGGTGTTCAGGCGGGTCAGCGCGAGCGACGTGGCGAAAAATGCCGCGGCCAGGCCCATTGTGACCTTGACGAGAACGCCAGCGACCCCCCGCCCGGACATCAGCCCAGCTCCGGCGCCGCCTCCGCCCATGCCGAGCGCACCGCCCTCTGAGCGCTGCAGGAGGACCGTGATCACCAGCGCCATGCAGGCAAGGAGGTGTACGACGAGGAGAACCGCAAGCATGTCGGGATGTCCAAAATTGATTACGCGCGGTCAAAGCACGTCAGGCCCGCCGCGCCAAGCCCTGTTGGTAGTGTGTGAGTGTCGCTGGCTAAATTAGGCGCTGGCCGCGGCGATTGCGAGAAAATCTTCTGCTTTCAAGCTGGCGCCCCCCACCAGAGCGCCGTCAACGTTGCTCGTATGCATTAATTCCGCAGCGTTAGCAGGTTTGACCGACCCGCCATATAGAATGCGGGTCTGGGCCTGGGACGGGCCAAAACGGTCGATCAGGCATTTCCGGATGTGATCGTGGATCTCGGCGACCTGGGCGACTGTGGGCGTTCTGCCTGTCCCGATCGCCCAAACTGGCTCATAGGCGATGACGATGGGCGCGTTTTTCGCCTCCTCGGGGATCGACTTCGCGATTTGCGACTCCACGATATCAACCGCCTGGCCGCTATCGCGCTGTTCGAGGCTCTCACCAACGCATACGATCGGCGTCAGCCCCGCACGGATGGCTGCCTGCGCCTTGGCGGCGACAGTTTCGTCGCTTTCTCCGTGGTCGGAGCGCCGTTCGGAATGGCCGACGATGACATAGCGAGCGCCGAGATCCGCCCACATTTCAGCGCTGACGTCTCCGGTATGGGCGCCTGAGGGCGCAGCGTGGCAGTCCTGCCCGCCCATGGTTACCGGGGAGTCCGCCAACTCTCTGACAAGTACCGCGGCCAGAGTGGCGGGCGGGCAGACTGCGAGATCGATCCCCGCGGGCAAGTCCTTCGCTCCCGCAGCGATCCTGGCGGCCTCTGCGAGCGATGCAGTCAGGCCGTTCATTTTCCAGTTTCCGGCGATTAGCTTGCCGTTCGCGCTCATGTCCGCCCCATCTTGCCTTGAGTTTAGGGCTCGCCTAGCAAGCCCATTGAGGCCGGACAAGATGTTGATCGTCCGGCGACCGAGGAGTTCCCTTCATGCTGACCGGCATGCGTGCATTCGCCAAGTCGAAGTGGGCCATCGTCCTGTTGGCGCTGCTCGCCGTTGCGCTGGGCGTCGGCGTCGGGATCTCCAATCCATTTGCTGGGGTTACTGGTGGCGGGTTCGTTCAGGCCGGCAACCATAGTTTCGGTACGCGCGACGCTAACCGGTATCTGAATCAATACATTGAGAATGTGAGCCTGGAGACCGGCGAGTCTATCCGGCCCGAAGATGCGGCGCGTGATGGAGTAACCAATCAGATCGTTGGCGCATTGGTTCAGCGCGCCTCCAGTCTGGCGTTCGCTGACAAGATCGGGGTGAAGGCCAGCCCATCGGCGGTTGCGAAGCTGTTTGCCGAGGCGCCACGCTTCCGCGATGCGCTTGGGCTTATCCAACTTTCTCAGATCGACAGTTTCGCCTACAACGAATCTTTCCGGAACCGCGCTGAGCTTGAAGCTTTCCAGCGGGACGAGGTCACGGTCAGTTATCTCGAACAGGCGGCCCTGGCCGGGCTTGAGACCCCTGCCCTGCTTATCGATCCGCTGGTGGACTGGGTCGGGGAACGGCGACTGATCTCATATGCCAAGCTTAGCGAAGCTTCCGTTCAGGATATTGCGGATCCGACTGATGACGAACTCCGTGCGTTCTACGAAGAACGTGCGGCGATGTTTGAACAGCCGGAACGTCGTGCGGTAAGCGCGATCATTTACTCTCCAGAGGACTTCATTGACCTGGAACCGGTGACGGACGAGATGGTCGCAACTGCCTATGAGACCCGGATCCGTAGTTTCACGACCGGGGAGATGCGGGACATCGCGGAGATTACGGCGGAGTCTGCGTCGACTGTCCAGTCCGTGGTGGACCTGATCAAGCAAGGTACGGACGTGGAGGCTGCGGTCGCTCAAACTGCCGGGGCGGCGCTGTCGCGCCGGACGGTCGGTACAGACGATTTCGAGACCCAGGATGATGGGGGGCTGGTATTCAGTCTGCCGGCAGGTGATGTCGCGGGGCCATTCACGATTGACGAGACGCCAACTGCAGTCGTCGTTGCGGCGATCGAGCCAGGCGAAGTGCGGCCGCTTGAAGAGGTCGCCGAGGAATTGCGTCGCGAGCTCGCGATGCAGGATGCGCGTCGCGCGTTCAACGCAAGCGCCGAGACCTTCTATGATCTTGTCGGCGCCGGCGTCGCGCTTGAGGAGATCGCGGAGGAGATTGGCGTTCCTGCCTTCTCGCTGTCGCCAGTTGATCGCAGTGGCGGGACAGAAGTCAGCGGCCCAACCGCCCTGTTCAGCAATTCGCCGGACGCCTTGCCGCAACTGTTCGAGTTGCTGGTTGGGGAGACCACCGACGTTATTGAAGGCGATGATACCCGAGCAATTTTTCGGGTGGATGGGATCGTCGAACCCCGGACGCCGACATTTGATGAAGTACAGGCAGACCTAGCGCCACTCTATCGTTCGGTTCGTTTGTCGGAGTCGGCGAACGAGGTGGTGGAGGAAGCTGTTGCGCGGATCAATGGAGGCGAGACCTTTGTTGATGTCGCGCAAGACCTTGAGATGATCGTGGCGGAGCCAGAAGCCTATGCGAACCGGCCGCTGGATCCCAATCGTCCCAACCCTCTACTGTCCGCTGCGTTTGCGCTACCTCTTGATCAGGCTGGGATCGCACGGGACTCCCAGGCCGGGCCCATGCTGGTGATTGTTCGCGCCATTGAAGGCGTGGATCCGGAACAGCGAGCCATTGCGCAACAGCAGGTCCGGCAATTGATCGGGGACTCGATCCAGCGCGACTTTCAGCAAACCTACTTCTATGCGCTGGAGGACTCGGTCGAGGTGAAGACCAACGCGAATGCGATCAATGAGTATCTCAGCAGTTTCCTAGAACCCGCACAATGAACACCGCGCCGACCGGGTTGCGCGTTAGGCGTCGGATTGACGACACCGAGACGCCGGTTTCAGCCCTTCTCAAACTTGGCCCTGCAAAACCGGGTTTGATCCTGTTTGAGAGTGTTGTTGGCGGCGAAAGCCGTGGTCGGTACTCGTTTGTCGGCGTCGAGCCTGATCTCTGGTGGCGGGTCAAAGATGGCCGCGCCGAAACCTCTGCGCGTTCGGACTTTGCTGAAATTCTGGAAAGCTCCGATGACCCGCTTGGCTCTATGCGAGCCTTCATAGATTCTTGTGGCGGTGGCGACCTTGCCGAACTGCCGCCCATGGCGGCGGGCGCCTTTGGTTATGTCGGCTACGACATGGTGCGGTACATGGAGCGGCTGCCGAGTACGCCGCCTGATCCACTCGACGTACCTGAAGCGCTTTTGATGCGGCCCACGGTGGTACTCATCTTTGACGGTGTTCGTCAGGAGATCGTGCTGGTTGCGCCTGACCGCGATGGCGCGGAAGTGGCCGACGAACGACTGGATGCAATCGAAGCGCTGCTGGACCAACCTGCCCCTTCAGCGCGTCCCGGTCCTGCGCAGGATGACCCGATCCAGTTTGTCTCCAATACAGAGCCCGCCGCCTACCGCGACATGGTGGAGGCCGCAAAGGCGTACATCCGCGCGGGGGACATCTTTCAGGTGGTGCCGAGCCAGCGGTTTTCGGCGCCGTTTGAGCGGTCGGCGTTTTCTTTTTACCGCGCGCTGCGACGTTTGAATCCGTCTCCGTTCATGTTCTATGCAAATTTTGGCGATTTCCAGATTAGCGGCGCGAGCCCGGAAATCCTGGTCCGGTTGCGCGACGGTGAAGTGACCGTCAGGCCGATCGCGGGCACCCTGCCCCGTGGAAAGACCCGCGTTGAAGATGAGGCCAACGAGGCTGCCTTGCTGGCAAACCCGAAGGAGCGGGCCGAGCACCTGATGCTGCTTGATCTTGGCCGAAATGATGTTGGCCGGGTTTCTGCGCCCAAGAGCGTGCAGGTGACTGAGCAGTTCACGGTAGAGCGCTACAGTCATGTCATGCATATCGTTTCAAATGTGGTCGGGCAGTTGAAACCGGGTGAAGACATGATCTCCGCCCTGTCAGCAGGGTTCCCTGCGGGCACGGTGTCAGGCGCGCCGAAAATCAGGGCGATGGAAATCATCAGTGAACTCGAGCCGCACGGCCGTGGTGTTTATGCCGGCGGAGTTGGGTATTTCGGCGCCGGCGGCGACATGGACACATGCATCGCGCTTCGGACGGCAGTGTTCAAGGACCGGAAGATCCATGTGCAGGCGGGCGGCGGCGTGGTGTTTGACAGTGACCCACAGTCTGAGTTTGAAGAAACCGTGCACAAGGCGAGCGCAGTCTTTCGTGCGGCGGGGGATGCGGCGCGGTACGATCGGGGCAACGGGTAAGTTCAATGATCCTCGTGATCGATAACTACGACAGTTTCGTCTACAATCTGGTCCACTACCTTCAAGACCTCGGCGCTGAAGTCATGGTGCGTCGCAACGATGCGTTGTCTGTAGATGAAGCGCTTGCGCTGGGGGCGGACGGTATCGTGCTCTCTCCAGGTCCGTGTACGCCGAATGAGGCCGGCATCTGCATGGAGCTCGTGAAACAGGCTGATGATGCGCTACCAATCCTCGGTGTTTGCTTGGGGCACCAATCAATTGGCCAGGCGCTTGGCGGCGAAGTTGTCTCTGCACAAGCAATCATGCACGGGAAGATTTCCCGCGTGAAACACTGGGACGACACTCTTTTCAGCGGCGTGCCGGAAGCATTTGATGTCGTCCGTTATCATAGCCTGGCCGTGCGGCGTAACAGTCTGCCAAACTTTTTGAACGTTGTGGCTGAAACTGGCGATGGCGAGGTTATGGCGATGGTCCATGCCACGCGACCGGTGTTCGGGGTGCAGTTCCATCCAGAATCCATCGCGTCTGAACATGGGCACCAGATGTTGCAGAACTTCCTGAAGCTGACGGAGCGCGCGTGAGTGAGGTCGTCCGAAAGGTTGTCGGAGCACTGGCCGCTGGCGATGGTGTGCCGGTTGCTGATCTGGAGGATGCGTTCCGCGCGATCCTCGCTGGAGAGTCAACTGATATACTGAACTCTGCGTTCCTGATGGGGCTGCGCGTGCGCGGGGAAACCGTGGACGACATCGTAGCCGGCGTCCGCATCATGCGGGAGCACGTCGCGGCAGTAACGGCGCCTGCAGACGTCGTCGATACGTGTGGCACGGGGGGGCTGTCTTGGACCTCGCTTAACACCTCGACCGCGGCGGCCATTGTCGCTGCTGGCGCCGGAGCGGTGGTTGCGAAACACGGCAACCGGTCGGCGCCGCCCAAGACTGGTTCGGCTGATGTGCTTGAAGCGCTTGGCGTGAACCTGACCCCGACACCGGAACAGGCTGAAAAGTGTTTTCGCGACGCGGGCGTGCTGTTCATGTTTGCGCAGGCGCATCATGGGGCCGTCCGACATGTTGGTCCGGTTCGTAAGGCGTTGGGCATTCGTACGATTTTCAATCTGCTTGGGCCGCTCTCAAATCCGGCGGGGGCGCGGAGGCAGCTGCTGGGCGTGTTTTCTGAGGACTGGGTCAAGCCGATGGCGGAAGCTCTGTTGGCTCTTGGGGCCGAGCGTGCGTGGGTTGTCCATGGCGTGGGCGGGATAGACGAAATCTCGACCTTCGGCCCCACGCGGGTGGCGGAAGTGTCTAACGGACAGCTGCGTACGTTCGATGTTTCATTGGATGATTTGGGTGTTCAGAAAGCGTCGATTGAGGAGTTGCGCGGCGGAGACGCTGTGCACAATCGCGAAGCTCTGTTGAACGTGCTCAACGGTCAGCCGGGCGCGTTTTCTGATCTGGTTGCCGTCAACGCAGCTGGAACTTTGGTAGTTGCTGGTCTTGCGTCTGATCTTCGCGAAGGCGTGGAGATGGCGCGGAACTCGATCTTGGATGGACGGGCGCTGCAATGTCTCCAGGCCCTGAAGCGAGCTTCGAATGAGTAGTGTCCTCCCTCACCGCCTGGCCCGCATTCTTGATTACAAGAAAGATGAAGTGGCCGTACTCCGGCAAGAGCGGTCGTTGGGTAGTCTTGAGGATGATGCGCGTTGCGCCGATCGTCCTCGGGGTTTTGAGGCGGCGATTGTCTCCATCGCTGCTGAAGATGGAAATGCCCTCATTTGCGAGGTGAAGAGGCGCTCTCCATCTGCTGGTGAGATCAACATGTCTCGTTCCCCAGTCGAAGCCGCCCAAGCGTATCAGGCTGGTGGGGCGGCGTGTATCTCCGTGCTGACGGACGGGCCTAGCTTTGGGGGCGCGCCCGGCGACCTTGTTGAGACGCGGGCAGCGGTAGAACTGCCGGTTCTACGGAAGGACTTCATGGTCGACCCGATTCAGGTGGTTGAGAGCCGGGCCTACGGGGCGGACGCTGTTCTGGTGATCATGGCTGCAGTTGATGATGTACTGGCGGCTGAACTGACTTCCGCGGCGCGAACATTGGGTATGGCGGTTCTGCTGGAAGCGCACGACCGGGAGGAACTGGATCGCGCGCTTGATCTTCCCTCCCCGCTCGTGGGGGTGAACAACCGGGACCTGCGTACCTTCACCACAGATCTCGCCACGACCGAGGCCCTGTCGTCCTATGTGCCCCGCGGGAAGGTGTTGATTTCTGAAAGCGGTCTGCACACGCCTGAATCGGTTTCCCGAATGAGGGTTTGTGGCGCGCGTGGATTCCTCATCGGCGAGGCGGCGATGCGGGCGGCTGATCCCGCGCAGTTCGTCAGCGAAATGGCGGCGGCGCGCTAGTCCGAACTTTTGGGTTGGATTGACCCATAACGTGAACACATGTAGAACTTTACTCGAATCGTTGATCGAGTGGATGTCATCATGCTCACTAAAAAGCAGCGCGAACTTCTGTTATTCATTCATGGCCGGATCAAGGAAACCGGCGTGTCTCCTTCATTCGATGAAATGAAGGAGGCTCTGGACCTTGCCTCCAAGTCGGGCATCCACCGCTTGATTACCGCTCTTGAAGAACGCGGGTTTTTGAGGCGTCTCGCCCACAGGGCGCGGGCGTTGGAGGTTTTGAAGCTGCCTGAGAGCGCAACGCCTGCGGCGCCGGCTGGCGGTCGAACGCCGTTCAGGCCGAGCGTGGTTAGCGCGCAGCGCGCGGCGGCTTCGGGCGCGCGGACGGGTCGTACAGGCATCCCTGTTCTGGGTAGGATTGCTGCTGGTGTTCCGATTGAGGCGATCCAGAACGAGACCCATGAGGTAGCGGCTCCTGAGGCCGACATGTCACCGGATGATCATTTCGCTCTGGAAGTCAAAGGCGATTCGATGATCGACGCCGGCATTCTCGAAGGTGACACGGTTATCCTGAAGCGTACGGATTCCGCGAATTCAGGCGATATTGTAGTTGCGCTCGTGGATGAAGCCGAAGCGACTCTCAAGCGTTTTCGGAAGAAAGGCGGTTCGATTGCTCTGGAAGCGGCGAACCCTGCTTTCGGAACGCGCATTTTCGGGCCGGACCGCGTACGCGTGCAAGGCAAGTTGGTCGCGCTGGTTCGACGTTATCACTGAGCCTGACGCGCCCGCGGTGACCAGGGCCGGTCTGTTGCCATTTTGTGGAGTTTCAGTCTGTAGGCGGCTGGCTCTCTGTATATGGTTGCAGCCGTATCCGGAGGCAGGCCACAAGGGTCAAGTTTGAGCCACGTCGCAGTTGGTGCCGGTCGGATATTAAGTTCTGCATTCATGTGATTGCATGGTTCATTGGCGTCACTTTTGGGGCTGGCGGTGCGCTGTCCCTCCTTTGTCGCGTTGAAGGTCAGAGTGAGCTGCGCGTCACCAAACTGGCGTTCGCAGGCCGACATTACCGGCGAGCATTCCAGTTTCTGGGGTTTTCCGCCGATGCTTAGCGGAGAAAGAGTCTGAGAAGTTTCCCAGTGGTGGATACTCAGCCAACTGCCGTCCGCCTCCAAGTATACTGTCCGGTTGGTGGCGATGTAGCCAGCGGGGCGCTCTGCTTGCGTCAGCGCTACAATGCCTAGCGCCAGCGGAACAATGCTGAGTGCGCGCCCTGCCCCCGTCAGGATGCTGTAGGCGCCTATACCGATCGCGAGGAGAACCAGCGCCACATTATCTACGGGCGGCAAGGTGATCACGGGAGCGTAGCGGGTTGTAGCATGCGCCACAAACAATACGGCCTCGAGGCTTGTACCCAGGAACGCGAGAAACGGGTCCTGCAGCCCGATTATCGATGCAACCATTGCGGCAGCGGCGGTTGGTGCGGCCCAGAAACTGATAATCGGAGTGACGGCCAGATTAGCGATAATGCCGAACGCCGCGGCTCTGTCGAAATGGTGTAGCGCAAACGGCATGGTTGCGAGTGACGCCGTAATCGATGTTGCCGTGGCGCCTCCGATCCACGTTGAAAATCGGTTGATGAGCGCTGCACTCCGCGCGCGTAGATGACTAGACCAATGCTCAAATGTTCCGATCAACGCCCCAGATGCGGCGAATGACATCTGGAATCCCGGAGTGACAACCGCTTCCGGGCGCAGGAGGACGATCAGGCCAAATGCGATTGACAATGAACGCAGCGAGAGGGCTGGCTTGTCGATCAGTTTTGCGCTGAACGCGATGAGCGCCATGATGTAGGCGCGCTGCGTAGCGACGCTTCCGCCGGAAAGTAAGTAGTAGACTGTACAGCCGACAATTGCGCCCGCCGCTGCGACCTTGATAGCTGGCACCTTCAACGCAAGGGGACCGGTGAATGGCCAAAGCATTCGAATTCCGATGAGGAACGCCCCGCCGGCAAGCGCCATGTGCAGCCCGGATATGGCCAGTAGATGGGCCAGGCCCGAGCCACGCAGGGCTTCAACATCCTCTTGGGCGATGTTGCTCCGGTCGCCAGCGATCATGGCTGCGGCAAGCGCACCGCCTTTATCACCCGCGACACTCAATACATGGCTCGCGATGGCGTGACGAACCGCTGCGGTTCTTAGCGTTATCCACTCGTAGAGATTTGTGGGACTTGAGGAGAATGCCGGGGTGCAGGGCGCCACCGCAAATCCGACAGCGCCAAGTTGATCGAACCAGGCATCCCGGTGAAAGGCGTAGTCTCCTGGCACGGTCGGCGTGGGTGGGGGGGAAAGGATTGCGCTGCAGATCACCGCCCGCCCGGGTGCGAAGTCTATGGGATAGCGGTAGCTGAATCGCACGAATTTGGGGGTGGCGTCGGGGGCAAGTCCTTCGATTGCCGCAACTCGTAGCCGCAACCGTTTGTTGCGGTCGTTTGCGTCGATCTCTACCAGTCGGCCTTCGATCCGTGATGGACCGGTTTCGGCGATCAAGACCGGGGCTGCGATGAGGCTTGTCCGTGTTTTGGCGGCAAGCAGTCCCACCGTGGTGGCGAGCGCCAACGCCGTTAGCCAGAAAACGGCCTGGAACCCTGCACGGTGGGCCCAAACTAACAGGAAGGCACACAGCAGAGTGGGCAGAAGGACAATCGTCCAGCTTGGTTCAATGCCAGCTGTGAGGTAGATCGCTGCGCCGGCTGCCAATCCTATCGGGATCAGCAAGGGTACCCGTAGGGCCTGTTCGGTGAGAGTTCGTTCGATCAGCCCAATTGATAGCCGCCCGGGCCTGATGTGCGCCTCGGCGGGGCTTGATCGACCACGGCTGGTTGTGGTCTTGAGGGGCCTCATGAACGACCAACACCGGACGTTGGTGGCGGCCTCAAAAGCTGCAAACCGTGAATTGGATCCTGAATGAGCGTCGTCACACGCTTCGCCCCCTCCCCGACTGGCGACCTGCACATTGGCGGAGCGCGTACAGCCTTGTTTGCTTGGCTATTCGCTCGCGCGAACGGCGGCAAGTTCCTTTTGAGGATCGAGGATACCGACCGGGAGCGTTCGACTGAGGCTGCGGTCAACGGGATTCTTGACGGACTGGACTGGTTGGGTCTGACGCCTGACGAGCCTCCGGTGTTTCAGAGTGCGCGTGCAGTGCGCCACGCGGAAGTTGTAGAGCTGATGCTTGAACGGGGCGCCGCGTATCGGTGCTATGTCAGCCCGGAGGAACTCAACGAGATCCGAGCCCAAGCCGTGGCTGCCCGCGAGTTGTTGCGAGAACTGAAGGAGCAGTTTGACAACGGCGGCGGGACGGATCCGGGCCTGAAGGCGAAGGTCGAAGAGCAGCAGGTTCGTGTGAACGAACTGAACCGGCCCTTCAGGTCGCCTTACAGAGACAGTGGGGCGCAGCCTCCTGCAGACGATGCTTCCTATGTTGTCCGCCTGCGGGTTCCGGATACCGGTGAGATCACTGTTGAGGATTCTGTCCAGGGTCGTGTGAGTGTCCCGCGGGCGGAACTGGACGACATGGTGCTGCTGCGCTCGGATGGGACGCCGACATATATGCTGGCCGTCGTTGTCGACGATCACGACATGGGGGTTACCCATGTGCTGCGTGGGGACGACCATTTTCGTAATACATTCAGGCAATTACCGATCTACGAAGCGATGGATTGGGATTCGCCGAGCTACGCTCACATTCCTCTGATTCATGGGCCAGACGGCAAGAAGCTCTCAAAGCGTCACGGGGCGCAAAGCGCGGTCGAGTTTCGGGCAATGGGTTATCTGCCGGAGGGGGTGAAGAATTATCTCCTGCGTTTGGGCTGGTCGCACGGAGATGACGAAATCATCTCCGAGGAGCAAGCGATCAAATGGTTCGGGCTGGACGGCCTGAACAAGGCTCCAGCACGCCTGGATCTGGAAAAGCTCAATGCCGTGAACGCCCATTATATGCGTCTGGCAGATGATCAGCGCCTGGCAGGGCTTCTGTTGGCGCGTGAAGACATGAGATCCCTTTCGCCCGAAGCGAGAGACCGCATCAGCGCCGGCATGTCTGTCCTAAAGCAGCGCGCGGCGAATATTGGGGAACTTGTTGTAGCTGCCCAGTTTTTGGCAGACCTCAGGCCTATCGAGCTCACCGGCAAGCGGGCCAAAGTGTTGACGGACGAGTCACGGAAGTGGCTTGCAGTACTGCAGGACATTTTCGCCAGTCTTGAGGAATGGTCCGAAGAGCCGATCAAAAACGCGCTGGATCGATATTGCGCGGAGTCCGGCGTCGGAATAGGTAAGATCGGCCCTGTCGTTAGGGCAGTTTTGACGGGCGGCGCCCCTTCGCCAGATCTGGCGGTCGTCGTAACGTTACTTGGACGTAATGAATGTCTGGCTAGGCTGAAGGATTTTGCGGGCTAGCCCGTTCAAATCGTGTATCCACATGTCAGCGCACCTGAGGAGAGAGAGGCGATGGAAAACAAGGTCAAACTAAAGGGCCAGGCCACTCTCAGTGTGGATGGCAAGCAGGCGACCCTGCCTGTCTACGGCGGAACCGTCGGCCCGGACGTCGTGGATATTGCGTCGCTGTACAAGCAGACTGGCATGTTCACGCTCGACCCCGGCTTTACGTCTACGGGAAGTTGCGAGAGCCAGATTACCTACATCGACGGTGATGAAGGCGTGTTGCTCCACCGCGGGTATCCGATCGAGCAGCTGGCTGAGAATTCTGATTTCCTGGAGGTCTGCTACCTGCTGCTTCACGGTGAATTGCCTAATGCTGCGCAGGCCGCAGAATTCAACTCGACGATTACGAACCACACCATGCTGCATGCGCAGTTTGACCGGTTCTTCGAGGGTTACCGCCGCGACGCACACCCGATGGCGATGGTTGTGGGTACGGTCGGCGCCCTGTCGGCATTCTATCACGACTCCACTGACATCAATGATCCGGCGCAACGTCTTGTCGCGTCGCACCGCATGATCGCGAAGATGCCAACAATTGCGGCGCGTGCTTACAAGTATTCTATCGGTCAGCCGTTCGTGTCTCCGCGCAACGAGCTTGGCTATGCCGCGAACTTCCTGCGCATGTGCTTTGCGGTCCCGGCCGAGGATTACGAAGTTAACCCGGTTCTCGCCAAAGCCATGGACCGGATCTTCATTTTGCATGCCGACCATGAGCAGAACGCGTCAACGTCTACGGTTCGCCTGGCTGGTTCTTCTGGCGCTAACCCCTTCGCTTGCATCGCGGCAGGTGTCGCTTGTCTTTGGGGGCCGAGCCATGGCGGTGCGAACGAAGCTGCATTGAACATGCTGGCGGAAATTGGAACGCCTGATCGTGTTGGTGAGTTTGTCGCCCGCGCCAAGGACAAGAACGATCCCTTCCGCCTGATGGGCTTCGGGCACCGGGTTTACAAGAATTACGACCCACGCGCGAAGGTGATGCACCAGACCTGCCACGAAGTGCTCAAGGAAGTTGGATCGAACGATCCGCTGCTTCAGGTTGCGATGGAGCTTGAGCGCGTGGCGCTGGAAGACGAGTACTTCGTCGAGAAGAAGCTGTATCCGAACGTCGATTTCTATTCGGGTATCACGCTGAAGGCGATGGGTTTCCCGACCACGATGTTCACCGTGTTGTTTGCGCTCGCGCGGACGGTCGGTTGGATTGCGCAATGGCAGGAAATGATTGGCGACCCGACCCAACGTATCGGCCGGCCGCGCCAGATTTATACGGGTCCGGCGAAGCGGGACTACGTTGCGCTTTCTCAGCGCGGGTAGTCAGGCCGTTCTGCCAAGACTGTCAGTTACTGCTTGCGAGTTCCAGAATTTTTGCGGCCGCGCGTTGAGCGGCAGTCGTGTCTGGCGCGCCAGATAGCTGTGCGATGACTTCATGTTGTGCTGCCACCTGGCGTGATCGGGTCGAAGGATCCTCCAGCAAGGTTGTGGCTGCGTGTGCAATCGCTTGTGGCCTGAGGCGTGTTTGCACGAACTCTGGGATGATCTCCTTGCCTGCTGCGACGTTGATCAGCGAAATGAACTTCGTCTGGAGAAGGAATGAGCGAGCGATCGCCCAGCTGAGCCAGCCCAGCTTGTAGCCGGTTATGACTGCTGCGCCCTGCTCCGCCAACTCTGTCGTTATTGTTCCCGAGCACGCGAGCGCGACATCCATGGCCGCCATGACGTCTGAGCGGTCTTCGGAGACGTCAGCTAAAATATGCGGAAACGGCCAGGACCTGGCCATCTCGGTTAGTTGTTCGCGGACGGATGGTGCAGGCAAGCAAACTAGATGGGCTTCGGGATGGCGAGCGTTTATCTGGGATGCTGCAGCTAACAAAGCGGGGGCGACGCGTTTCAGTTCAGCTTGCCGGCTTCCTGGCAGTAGTCCGACGACCGGCGCGTCTGGTTGAATGTTGTGTCGCTGCCTGAACCTGCTTGCATCTCCGGATGTGAGCCTTCCGATGGCTGGGTTCCCTATTGTCGTCGTTTGGAGCCCGGTACCTTCATAGTAAGGGCGCTCGAACTCGTGGATGCAGAGAAGGTGATCGCACCAGCGAGCCAATACCTTCGCCCTACCCGGCCTTGTCGCCCATACTTGGGGGCCGATCAACTTGATGCAGGTGGCAGGTATCTTTCGGCGTTTCACTTCTCGTGCCAGTCGCCACATCACCCCCCAGGAATCGATCAGGACAACGGCATCGGGACGCCTTTTTTCGATGTCGTCAGCGATCTCCCCAACGATACGTTTTACGCGGGAGTATGCGGCGAGAGCGTCAAACAGGCCAAGTATTGCGAGGCCGCTTGTATCGATGCCGGAAAAGACGCCTGCTTTCCTCATCTGGTCGCCGCCGACACCGCTAAGAGTAATATCCGGATCGGACACTCTCAATTCGCGGATGACGTCTGCAGCGAGGGCGTCTGCGGAATCCTCGACTGCTGCCAGATAGATGTGCGCGATCAAACGGTTTTCTCTGCGTCGACGCCATAGAGGAACAGGCCCGCGGCATTCGCACGCGCGCTCACTTCCTGTTGGTCGATGATCAATGCGCCACCAGCTTCAAAGGCGACCCCCGCCAGTCGAGCTGCCAGCGCCTTTTCGATCGTAGTAACGCCGATGGTCGGCAAATCTATTCGACGCTCCTGGATTGGTTTAGGCGCTTTCATGAGTACGCCGGCCAATCCTTCGTGGAAGGCTGGCAGCGTGGCGCATCGCTCAAGCATGGAGTCGGTGCCTTCCTGGGCTTCAACGGCGAGTATGACGCCGTTGCGCGCGACAGCCGCTTGGCCGATGTCCAATTCCCCCAATCTCTGAACCGTTCGATAGGCGAGTCTTATATCTTCGATTTGATTGTCGTCAGGCGTGTGGGCGCCAAGGGGCCCCGCCTTTGCCAGGAGCGCGCCGAACACATCATCGGCGCCGATCACGTTGAAACCTGCCCGTTCGAAGACGTCGATCACGGCTCGAAGGAGCGTGTCGTCGCCCTTTGATGCTGCGGCGAGAATGCGGGGAAGTTCTGCCGCCCCTTTGATGTCCAAGCGAAGCTTCGCGAAATCCGGTCTGCGCACGATGCCGGCGAACACGAGGTCTGTGCAATTTGCCTCGCTCAGCAGCCGGATCTGTTTTCCGATTTCTCCAATCGATGTGAGGTGGCCATCGTAGGCTGACACAAACGCTTCTGATACGTAGCCGGTGATGCCGATGACATACGGGTTGCGGCCGTCGTTTCTTGCGTGTGCCGCAATCCGTTCTGGAAGATTGCCGCCGCCGGCGATGATCCCCAATCTGGCGTCCGTCGTCATGGGCCGGTTCTCGGCATGCAGATTGGGCGGCGTGTATCTGCCTTGATGAACTCCAGAATGGTTCTGACTTCCAGACAATCTGAGAAGTCTTGTTCGGCAACGGCGACCCTCTCACGAAAATTTCCGTCACCATCGAACATGAAACGGTAGGCGCTGCGCAATGTGTTGATAGTCGAACGATCTGCGCCATTTCTCTGCAGGCCGATGATGTTCAGACCGTGCAGGCGCCCATGATTGTCAACCATGCCGTAGGGGATGACATCGCCGGTGACAGGCGCCCCGCCGCCGATGAACGCACCCTGGCCGACACGACCAAGCTGGTGGACAGCTGACAGCCCCCCAAGAGTGACCCTGTCTTGAACCTCGACCATTCCGCCGAGGGTGGCGTTGTTAGCGAACGTCACCTTGTTGCCGACGAGGCAGTCGTGCGCGACGTGGCTTCCGGCCATGAACAGATTGTTGTCTCCAACGCGGGTTTCAGTTCGTCCGGTAACGGAGCCTCTGTGGAACGAGACATGCTCGCGGATGGTGTTGTTGTTTCCGATAACTAGCCGGGTTGGTTCGTCTCTGTACTTGTTGTCTTGCGGCGCATGCCCCAGGGCAGCGAACGGAAAGACTGTTGTGCCTGAGCCGATCGATGTGTGGCCGGCAACGCTGACATGGGAAATCAGTCTGACCCCGTCACCCAAGGAGACGTCTGGTCCAATCGTACAGAACGGGCCGATTTCTACGCGCTGACCGATTTCGGCCCTGGCGTCGACCAACGCGGTGGGGTGTACCTGGATCGTCATCTAGTCGGATCTTCCGGGATGGCCTGCTGTTCAGTCGTTTGCGCGGGATTTCTTTTGCGCCGCTCGTCGGAGCCACGCAAGTTCCCGCATCCAGCCCTTGATTGGTTTCGCTGGATAGCCGGCCCATGTCTCTCCCGGTGGGACGTCCTGGAGTACGGCGGCGCCCGCTGCGATTTTTGCGCCTGTTCCGACGGTGACGTGATCTGACAGCCCGACCCTGCCTCCGAACATGACTTGATCACCAACGATGGAAGATCCGGAGACCCCTGCGAAGGCCGCCATGACGCTCCCCCTGCCGATCGTGACGTTGTGGCCAATATGGCAAAGATTATCGATGTGGCTGCGTTCGCCAATGATTGTGTCACCGAGCATTCCGCGATCGACGCACGAATTTGCGCCGATGGTTGCCCCATCCTGGATGATGACACGTCCGAAATGCGGCAACAGGGATTGGCCGTCTGCACGGAGTCCGAAACCGTTCTGACCGATCACCGCGCCAGGGAGGATGGTTACGTTGTCGCCGATCAGACTGCAGTAGATTGTAGCGTTTGCGCCGATGTTGCAGGAACGACCAATCTGCACTCCAGGCCCGATCACCGCGCCGGCTCCAATGCGCGTCATTTCCCCCAACTCTACCCCCTGCCCAACAACCGCGCCGGGTTCCAGAACAGTGGTGTTCGGAATGGAGGCGTCCGAGTGGATTGCATCAGACGCAGGATCGAGGAGTTTGAGCTGCGCCATGTGGGCGGCGGCGCTGGCGAACGATCCGCGGGGGTCGGCGCACCCGATGGTGGTGAGATGCTCTGGTCGTTCTGCGTTGATGCCAGCTTTCACAAAACAGGCAGTAGCTCGACACTCGTTGAGAGCGCTTGCGGTGTTGCCGCTATAGAAGGTCATGTCGCCTGGCTGGGCCAGATCGAATGCAGCTATCTCTTCCAGCGTGATGTTTGTCGGTCCGTCGATCACCCAGTCAGCATGCGCGCCAACGATCTCAGCAATCGTTAGCGTCGCCTGCTTGATGTAGAAGCGCTGATCGAGCACCGAGTTGCAGCTTTGCGCCTATTGGGCTGGTGGTTTGAGCGCCGACTCGAGTGACGCCAGTGTCGGCGTTGTGGCGTCCAGTCTCTGGATGACCTTGGCGCTGATATCGACGGTGTCCTTAACGTACCACGTCGAAGCGACACTCAGTACGACATCTGCGCCTTCCTGGGCGGCGACGTAGTCCACGGCTGGTCCAAGCGCCGCGGTGAACGCAGCCATGGCCACACTCTGCTGTTGCTCGAGATTCTGGCTCAGCACGCTGCTCTTCTGGCGTAGTTCGATCTGCTTCTGGCCCAGCGCCTCGACCTGAGACTTGAGGGTGGGATTTGCTTCCAGAGATTCAACCGCAACCTGGCCATTTTCGCCGACGATGGTTTGAAGTTGGGGTTGGAGGCGGGTTGTTTCAGTCTGGATCTGATCAGACAGGGACTTCAGCCCGAGTTTTTCGATTCCTTCCTGCTCGATGGCGCCCAGCTTGGCGCGGATGTCAGCACCAATTTTGCTGCCGTCACGAACCTTCGCTTCGTCGATGACGTAGACTTTGGTCTGAGCAAACGCGACGGACGGGGCCATGGCGGTGGCGGTGATTGCGGCAGCCATCAGGGCAAGCAGTTTCGTTCTCATCCTAGAACCTCGTATTGGTGCTGAACCGGAAGGATTCGGTTCTGTCGTAGTCCTCTCTTGCAAGGACCTGGGAGAAGTCGAAGCGGATCGGGCCAAACGGGGAGTCCCAGAAGATTGAGACGCCGGCGGCGGCGCGAAGGCTGGCAGAGTCGTCAACTCGGAACGTGCTGAACGGCTCTTGCGCGGAGCGGTTGCGATCGACGTCGTCCAGAAGGCCAACGGTCCCGAATTCGAGGAATGTCGCGCCCTTGATCCCTAGTTCTTCTGGAGCATACGGGATCGGGAAGCCGAGTTCCAAGGTGCCAATTGCATATAGTTTGCCGCCCAGGGCGTTAAACTTGCGAATTTCGAGATCCAGAAGGTTCCCGTCGGCATCGCGCTGTGCAGCTGTGTAGAGCAGTTGGCCGGCTTCGTTGGTCTGCTGGGTGCCGTCGGCGTTGAGAAGTGGCACGGAAACATCGGGCGGGGCGACGCCTGGGTCGAGGGCGAGCGTTTCGGTCTGCAGGAAGTACTGGACCTCACGTGGGCCGATACCGGCGGTATCGAAGCCGCGGAAGTTCGTTCCGCCTTTGAAAAAGCGGTTGTTGATGCGGATGCCGTCGTCACCAAGGCTCTCAATATAGCCAGCCTCGATTGCGGCGCTCGCCACGATTTCCGGCCAGAGTCCCCGATAGATTTTGCCACGGACTTCGCTGCGGATGTAGTCAACATCACCGCCGAGGCCGGCGAAATCCTGGCTGAACGACAGATCGAAACCGCGAGTCGGTTCGAGGAAATCGTTCGTGCGGTTCATGCTCAGCGTATAGCCAATTGATGACGTCAGCCGGTCGCCCTGCTGGTCGCAAAGTGATGATCTGAAGAACGCGTCAGTTGAGCAATCGGTCAGCCGCTCGTCGAGTTGCAGGTTGTCGTTCCTGAGGCTGTAACGCAGGCCGATATTGTCGGTGTTGGACAACGGGAAGAAGACGCGCCCCGTAGCGCCGACGACCGAGTTTTCGAAGCCGGCTTCCCTGAAGAAGTCAGATTGAGTCAGGAAGAAGTCCGCGCCTACTGCAAGGTTGCGATCGCGGAACTTTGGTTCGGTGAAGCGGAACTCGATATCCTGTTGGCGAGACGTGGTTTGGATACGGGCGCTGAGGAATTGCCCCCTGCCCCTGAAGTTTCTTTCCGTATAGCCAGCGCTGAACAGGAAGGCGTCAGCTGACGAGAACCCTGCGGAGAATGACAATTCACCCGTCGGCGCTTCCTCCACGTTTACGGTGACGATCGTTCTGTCATCCATTGTCCCTGGGCTGTCTTCGATCTCGACGGTGTCGGGGTTGAAGAAGCCTAGAGCGCGAATTCTTGAGCGCGCGGTATCGAGCAGAACCTGGTTGTATGCGTCGCCCTCGGCGACCTGGATTTCGCGCCGGATGACGCGGTCGAGTGTCTCGGTGTTTCCCGCAATATTGATGCGTTCGATATAGACGCGTGGCCCCTCGTCGACTTCGAAGTTGATGTCGATCACGCGGCCTTCCTGATCGCGGGTTTCGACAGGTTGCACGACCACGTTGGCGTAGCCTGCGGTACCAGCCGCAAATGTAATCGTGTCGATGGCATCTTCGATAAGCTGGCTACGAAACAGGTCGCCGGTCTGCATAGGCAGCACCAGGGCGAGCCGCTCGCCGGAGAGTTTTTCCAGCTCTGTTTCTACGGTGATCTGGCCGAAGTTGTAGCGCTCACCCTCGTCGATCGTGAATGTGAGATAGAAGTCCTTACGGTCAGGCGTAAGTTCGGCGACGGCAGAGACGGTTCGGAAGTCTGCGTACCCCTCGTTCATATAGAACTGACGAAGCAGGTCGCGATCATACTCAACCTGCCCGGGGTTGTAGTTGTCTCGCCGTTCGAAGAAACGCCACCAACGTGACTGGCGTGTTGCGACTTCTCTGCGCAGACGGCTGTCGGAAAATTCTTCGTTCCCGAGGAAGTTGATGGACTCGATTCCGGTCTTTGGACCTTCCTCGATGACGAAGATCAGGTCCGCACGGTTTTGCGGGAGCGGTTTGTATTGGGGTGTCACCGTGGCAGCGAAGCGACCGGCGCGACGATAGACCTCCAGAATTCTCTGGACGTCTTGTTCGACGCGCGACCGAGTGAATGTCGCGCGTGGTTCAGCTTCGGTCTCTTCGGTCAGGCGGTCGGTGGTGACTGCGTTGTTTCCCTCAAAAAGGACCTGGTTGATGATCGGGTTTTCGATCACTCGAACGACGAGGTCGTTCCCGCGCCATTCGAACTGAATGTCTGCAAACAAGCCGGTCGCAAAAAGGGCCTTTAGCGACAGATCGATCCTTTCCGAATCGTAAGGGTCGCCGGGCTGGACCAGCAAATAGGAGAGAACGGTGCGGGCTTCGATGCGTTGGTTGTTTTCGACGAGGATGCGAGAGATCACATCGCCAGGTTGCTGTGCGTAGGCGGTCGCGCCGGGCATCATGTCTGTGAAGGCGACATAAGCCCCGGCTGACGCTGTCATCGCCAGCGCGCTCGCAAACCATGAACGCATCGCCTAATCCTTACACTCCGAACACGCTACGCAACGGATGCGTTACGGCCCTTATTCCAAATTGCCCAAGGGGCCTAGCCCTCTAGCCACCTGGCGACATCAAACCAGGTCACTACAAGCGCGAAGCTGACCAGACATGCAAGCCCGATTGTCAGCCCGACGCGATGAACCGCCTCCGGCACCGCCTTGCCCGTAACTCCCTCGGCGATACACAGCAAGGCCGCCCCGCCGTCCAGGACCGGAATTGGCAAAAGATTAAAGATTGCGACGCCTATCGACAGTAGGGCTGAGATTTCCAGAAGGCTGATGGCGACCCGTGCGAACCGTTCCCCGAAGCTTAGTTCGGTCTGCTGCATCTGATAGTCGGTTACGTTGTCGGTAATGTAGAAGATGCCGAATGGACCGCTGAGCTTGTCGATGTCGTCGAACCGGGTAACCAGCCGCCTCAGAACGTTTGCGGTATCTGCAATTGCACCGCCGACCGCATGCATTCCATAGCCTAGTGCTTCGATCGGGTTCAGCTTTTCGATCTGAAGATCGACGGCTGTAACCTGCAGGCCGATACGTCCGACCTTGGCTGTTACCTTCATCGCTTCGTTGCGCTGCACCGTTTCTTGCGGTGTCGTAATGATCTCGACTTGTTCGCCGTTACGATCGACC
>JBHIWT010000034.1:0-22031 GCA_041987265.1 Hyphomonadaceae bacterium | reverse complement strand
ACCGCGGCCATGTCTTCACCCAGCGGCTGCTGGGGGCGCGTGGCATTGCCGAGACCGTCTTCCTCGGGTCCCAGACCGCCGAGGGCCTGATCCGCAGGTTGTTGCCCCAGGCCGAGATCCGCAGCCGGCCCAGGATGTCGCGGCTCAGCTATGCCGGCCCGCGCAAGCTGTCGCGCCTGCCGCCGCGCAGCGCAGTGGTCGCGTTCTCGGCCGAGGACGTCCACGACATCGCGGTCGCCCTGCGCCGGCGCCGTGGCGGCTGCGCCATCGTCATGGGCGCGCTCAGCCCGCGCACGCGCAACGCGCAGGTGGCGCTCTATCAGGCGGGCGATGTTGATTACATCGTTGCGACCGATGCCATCGGCATGGGGCTGAACCTTGATGTCGGCCACATCGCTTTCGCCAGCCGGCGAAAGTTTGACGGGCGCAACCGCCGCATGCTGCGCGCCGACGAACTGGCGCAGATCGCCGGGCGCGCCGGGCGGTTCCGTGATGACGGCACATTCGGCGAAACGGCGGATTGCCCGGTCATCGATCCGGAGACGGTCGAACGCATCTGCGAACACCGGTTCGAACCGCTGGAACAGATCAACTGGCGCAATGACGCGCTTGATTTTTCCAGTCTCGACGGGCTGTTGGCGTCGCTGAAACAGTCCTCGCCCCATCGCGTGTTGCGCCGGGCGCCGGAGGCGCTGGACGAAAATACGCTGGCTGCGCTCTCGGCCATTCCCGAGGTGCGCAAGGCCGCCGTATCCGACGCCCATGTGCGCCGCCTGTGGGATCTGTGCACCCTGCCCGACTTCCGCAAGCACGGCGAAGACGGCCATATCCGCCTCGTCTCGTCGTTGGCGGAGAAGCTGATCGAGCCGGATGCGCGCATCAAGGACGAGTGGATGTTTGCGCAGGTCGAGCGGCTGGACGCCACCGAGGGCGACATCGACATGTTGCAGAACCGGCTGGCGCAGATCCGAACCTGGACCTATGCGGCCAACCGCGCCGACTGGCTGGAAAACGCGGCGACCTGGCGCGCGCGCACGCGCGACATTGAGGACCGGCTGTCCGACGCCCTCCATGAAGGGCTGATGCAGCGCTTCGTCGATCGGCGCACGTCGGCGCTGCTGAAGGCGCTGGGCTCGGAAGACGAGATGGCGCCGACGCTGGAAGCGGACGGCCGCGTACTGGTCGAGGGCCATGAAGTCGGTCGCCTCGCAGGGCTGACCTTCATCCCGGATTCCACCGCCAACTCGCTGGAAGGGCGCGCAGTGCGCAATGCAGCCGTGAAAGCGCTGGGACCGGTGATCGAGCAGAAGCTGGCCGGGATCGCGGCGGCGGAAGGCGGCGCCTTCTCGCTCGACCATGCAGCCGCCGAGATCGTATTTGAAGGCGCGGTCATCGCGCGGCTGGAAAAGAGCCATGACTGGCTGTCGCCGCTGGTCAAACTGAAAGGCGCAGAGGATGCCGACGCGGGATTGCGCAACCGGGCGCAGGATCGCGTGCAGGCCTGGTTCAACAATCACGCGCGCGAGGTTCTCGCGCCGGCGTTCGCGCTGAAAGCTGCGCTGGAGGGAAGCAATCTTTCGGGGCTGGCGCGCGGCGTGGTCTTCCAGTTGCTCGAGACCGGCGCGGCCATCGACCGGCGCGGGGGCGGTCGCGGCGTGCCGTCAGCTCTGGCCGATGCACGGATCAGCGGCGAGGAGCGCGAAGCGTTGAAGGGTGCGGGCGTACGCTGCGGGCGCGTGGCCGCCTGGGTTCCCGGCCTCCTGAAACCGGCTCAGGCCCGCCAGATGTCCATGCTGCGCAACCTGTTCGACGGAACCAGCATCACCGAAACGCCCGATGCAGCCTCTTTTCCCCTTGCGGGCAAGACCTGGAGCGACCGGATGCTGGGCGCGCTCGGCTATCTGCGCATGGGCAAGCGCGCGGTGCGTGCCGACATGGCCGAACGGTTGTCGTGGCAACTCGGGCAGGCGCGCAAGGCGGCGAACGCATCCGTTTTTGAGGCGCCGAGCGAGCTGGCCGCACTGATCGGCTGCCCCGGCGATGAGTTTCCCGATGTGTTGCGCGCGATGGGCCTCAAGCCCGCCGAACGCGACAAGGAGACCGGCGCCGTGAAGCTGTGGCGGTTTGCAGCGCGTGCGCGCCCGGACGCCAAGACCAAGGGCAAGGGCAAGGGCAAGGGCAAGTCCGCCTCGGGCGATGCGCCTGCCCCGCCGATCCTCTCCGGGCCATTCGCGGCGCTGGCCGAGCACGCGCTGGCCTCGACGCCCGAGCCGTCGCGTCCGCCTGCAGCCAGGAAACGGCGCCGCAAACCACGCAAGAACGCCAAACAGGGATCCGACGCCTCGTGAGCGCGGAAAACTCCGGGGATGCTGGCCGTATGCGGCTGGACGTCTGGCTGTGGCGCACGCGCATGTTCAAGACCCGTAGCCAGGCGGCCGACGCCGTCGCCACCACAGGCGCACGGATCGAGCGCGACGGCCAGGTGCGCAGGATCGACAAGGGCGCGACCCAGGTGGAGCCCGGCGATCTGGTGAACTTCACCGCTGCTAGCGGCGTGAAAGTCGTCGAAGTGCTGTTGCTGCCATCGCGGCGGGGCCCGGCGAAGGAGGCGCGCGAGAGCTATCGACTGATCGGGGAGGACTGATCAAGCCTTCGCCACCGCGCCCCGTTGAGCCGAGCTAATCGCCGCATTGAATTGACAATTACACCCAACACGCCCATTTCGCCGACGATCCTAACGAGAACCGCCGCGACATGACCTATATCGTCACCGACGCCTGCATCCGCTGCAAGTACATGGACTGCGTGGAAGTCTGCCCTGTGGACTGCTTCTACGAAGGCGAGAACATGCTCGTCATCCACCCTGACGAGTGCATCGATTGCGGCGTGTGCCAGCCGGAATGCCCGGTAGAGGCCATTCTGCCGGACACGGAGGATGATCCGGACGGCAAGTGGCTGAAGCTGAACACCGACTACGCCCAGACGTGGCCAAACATCACGATCAAGGGAGAGCCGCCGGCGGATGCTGACGATTACGCGAAGGTCAAGAACAAGCTGGAAAGCCTGTTTTCGCCCAATCCGCCCGGAAACTCCTGACTTTTAACGATTTTATGCTGTGGCGCGATGTCGCAGAGCTGTTACTCACAGCATGATCACTGATGCCGCAGCGCGGCAGTCAGTTGAAAATTCTTGAAATTGTGGTAAGGACAAGGATCGCCGACGGGCGGATCGCATTGCTGACAGGGCCGAAGAATTTGGGCGCGCACACGGGTAGGTGGGCGATCAATTTTGTTCGGCCTTGGCGCGAGTGGAAAAGGTAAGAAAAGTATGTCGAAAAAACAGCCTGCAAAAACCGCCGAAGCCAAATTCGGCGTTGGACAACATGTTGTCTATCCCGCGCATGGCGTGGGCCGAGTCTCTGGCGTGGAGACCCAGGAAGTCGCGGGCATGAAGCTGGAAGTCTATGTGGTGGCGTTCGAGCAGGACAAGCTGATCCTGCGCGTGCCGACCGCGCGTGCGGAAGCCGCTGGCATGCGGCCGCTCGCCTCGGCCCGCATCGTCAACGACGCCCTGAAGACGCTGGGCGGTCGCGCCCGCATCAAGCGGACGATGTGGTCGCGCCGCGCGCAGGAGTACGAAGCGAAGATCAATTCCGGCAATCTGATCCAGATCGCCGAGGTCGTTCGCGACCTGCACCGCGCCGAAGACCAGCCGGACCAGTCCTATTCGGAGCGTCAGCTCTATGAATCGGCGCTGGACCGCATGGCTCGCGAGCTGGCCGCTGTCGAGAACATCGAGCACGACAAGGCCGTTGAGAAACTCTCCAAGTCGCTGGCCAAGCGCGCCGCGTAAGTCTCAGGCTTCATCGCAACATCCAGACGGGGCGTTCCTTGCGGGACGCCCCGTTTTCTTTGCGCGCTCACGCGTCCAGCGCCTCGATCTGCGCCCAGTGCGACAGGTCGATGGTGACGCCGCCATCGTCATGGACGCGGGTGCGGCCGCGCACGCGGATCGGGAGGCCCGCAGACAACGGCCGGGCTGGGCCTAGTGCCGCCATCGCCTCGTTCGTCACGATGCGCACCCCATCAGCCGCCAGCCGAACAGCGCCGTAGCGTTCGGGCGGCTCGACGCTCAGCAACGGCGCTTCGGCAAGGGTGAAGGCGCGCGGTTCGTCCGGCGCCGGCCAGTCGCCCGGGCGGCGGATGCGGTAGTCGTCGATCGTCCACAATCCCCTGCCCGCTCGCCGCGCTTCGTCTTCCAGCGCGTAGAGATCGAACGCCTTGGTGGCATTGTCGGGATAGGTCCGCACACGCGCCGCGCCTTCGCGGATCATCAGTCCGTTCAACCACAGCGGCCGGCCCGCTTCAGTCTCGGCGAAGACGTGCGCCAGCGCGCGGTCGTACCGGTCGCGGCTAAGGCCCCCATAGTAAAGCTGCGCCCGGCGGCCGATGGCCTGCCGCTCCAGCAGGTCGCGCGCTTCTTCACCGTATGGCGCGCCATCGCCATAGGGAGACGGCGCCTCGATCTCCGCCAGCCGCACGCGCAGGCCGGTGTCCAGCGACAGGAGATCGCCGTCGGAGATGCGCGCGATGGTTCCGCTCTCCCCGCGCCGAAGGTCCGGCTCGCGCGCGCAGGACGAGAACAGCCCGGCGCAGGCAGCGCCCGCGATCAGCTGTCGACGATCGATGATCCGCCCCGTGTGGTTTGCGCCGTGCATCCCTCGCCCCGTTCCTGCGCCATTCGACACGTAGCGCGCCGAAAATGCAAAGGCGGGATCAATCGCAGCCTTGCGTCCGACACCGACAAGGAGGATGGCGCGCCTGTACGGCGATCGTTCGAACCAGCCCCACCCTGCTGGCGGCCGATTCTTTGTTTGTCCTAACGCTTCGCTCTTTGAGGACCTGGCGCACCCGACAGGATTCGAACCTGTGACCTCTGCCTTCGGAGGGCAGCGCTCTATCCAGCTGAGCTACGGGTGCCTGTTGGCTGGTCGTCTGGACTGGCAAGGCCAGGCCGGGCCGGAAGCCGCGCGACACTAGCGAAACGCGAGGGCTTGGCAAGACGCCTGCTGAGGCGCCTTGAGGAGGAGAAATACCGCCCGAAACAGCCTATCGAGGCGGGGTGACGGCGGCAGGGCGATCTGCAAATGTATCCGCCGGTGTCGGCAAGCATGCGGACGTCGGCGATATTTCTTCAACCATGGCGAGGCTCGTGTGATGAATTCTGCTTCCTCAGTGAAACCCCTCGCCCTTGCCCTATCGGCGCTATGGCTGGCGGCGGGCTGCGGCGACAAAGTCGCGGACGCAGACGATGTCATCGAACCAGGCGCGCAGGCGACTCAGACCGCTGCGGCGCCCGCCGGTTCTGGCCCGGCGCTGTGGAAGACCGGGGATGCAGACACCACGATCTACCTGTTCGGCACCGTTCACGTCCTGCCGGACGATCTGGAATGGCGCACGCAGCTGATTGACGACGCGATGGCGGAAGCGTCCGCCGTCTATTTCGAAACCGACATCGACCCCAATCCGATCGAACTGACGCGGATCGTTTCGTCACTTGGCCTCTATTCGGGCGGCGAAAAACTTTCCGACCGACTGACCCCGGAGCAGAGATCTGCGCTGGCGGCGGCCTGCGACACGCTGGGCGTCTCGTTTGCGATGGTCGATTCCATGCGTCCATGGATGGGCGCCCTGACGCTAGCTGAACGGGTGATCGTCCAGGCCGGTTACAATCCGCAGTCAGGCGTGGAGCGCACGCTGTCACCGATCGCCAAGCAATCAGGCGCGGAGATCCGCAAGCTGGAAACGATCGAAGAGCAGCTGCGCATCTTCGCCGACATGCCGGAAGAAACCCAGATCGACTATCTGATGGACGGGCTGGACGAGATCGACGAAGAGCCGGTCATCCTGCACGAGCTGGTCCAGGCATGGGCGCGCGGCGATGTCGAGGAACTCGCCGACATCATGATCCGGGAAGAGCTGGCCGATACGCCGGACATCTACGAAGCGCTGCTGGTCAACCGCAACCGCAACTGGGCCGAAGCGCTGGCTGAACTGACCAACGAGGAGACGGGCACGTTCTTCGTCGCTGTCGGCGCCGCTCACCTTGCCGGCGATGACAGCGTCATGGCGATGCTGGAAACCCACGGCGTGGCGACGACGCGGGTGGAGTAGAGGCCGCGTCGCGCAAGCCAGGCATCGCGGAGAAAGATGGTGGGCGGTACAAGGATCGAACTTGTGACCCCTACGATGTCAACGTAGTGCTCTACCGCTGAGCTAACCGCCCGTCCGGTCGAAGGCCTGAAGGCCCCCTCGCGAAGCGGAACCTAATGCCTGCTGGGCCGGGCGCCGTCAATGGCGCGAAACGTGCGAATTTCCGGGTGCGTGCATATGCGCAGGCGGAACCCTCAGGCCGCCATGACCCGTTCAACCTCATCAACCAGTTCGCGCAGATGGAACGGCTTGGAGAGGACTTTCGCGCCGACCGGGGTCGCTCCGCCCGGCGACAGTGACACGCCCGCGAAACCGGTGATGAAGACGATCTTCATCGCCGGATCCAGTTCGGCGCCGCGGCGCGCCAGTTCGATGCCGTCGAGACCCGGCATGACGATATCCGTCAGCAGCAGATCGAAGACTTCGCGCTCGAGCGTCTTGAGCGCGGCGGAGCCTTCGTCGAAATCCTTTACCGTGTGGCCGGCGCGACGCAGCGCTCCGACCAGGAAGCCCCGAAGGCTGTCATCGTCTTCTGCAAGAAGAATCTTCGCCATGTCACTTCGCACCGGGTTTGCACGCGATTCAGGCTAAAACTAGTGCAGGCATGTGGTAAAGCGCGTATGAACAGCGCAGGTTGACGGAACGGCTACAGGGGAAATTGTTACGGAATGTCGCTGGAGCTGTTCGCAGGACAACTGAAACAGGCTTCGAAGGCGCGGCCGGTCGCGAGGCAGGAGCGCTACGGCCCCGCGTTCGCGATTGACGAGCCGGTTTCCATCGTTTCGCCGGTGGTTTTCGCCTCCCCTCATTCCGGCAGGCTGTATCCCGAAGCCTTCACCAAGGTCTGCGCCGCAGACCGCATGGACCTGCGCCGCGTCGAGGACGCCTACGTCGACCGCCTGCTCAGCGAGGCTGCGGGCTCCGGCGCGCCGGTCATCAGGGGCCTGATCGGGCGCGCTGTTGTTGACCTTAACCGTGCGGAAAGCGAGCTGGACCGCGCGATGTTCCTCGACCCGCCGGCGCACTGGTCGGGTCATCGCTCATCGCGCGTCGCCGCCGGGTTGGGGTGCATTCCCCGCGTCGCCCATCGCGGCGTCCAGATTTACCGTAAGAAACTGTCGGTCGCAGAGGCCCGCGCGCGGCTGGATCATGTCTACAAACCCTATCATCAGGCGCTTGAAGCGCTATTGCGCCGGTCGCAGGCGATGTTCGGACAGAGCTGGCTGATCGATTGCCACTCTATGCCGGCTGACGGGCTGAAAGGGGGCCAGAGCCCCGACATCATCCTCGGCGACCGTTTCGGCGCCGCCTGCGATGGCGACCTTACAGACTTCATCGAGGCCCTCTTCCGCGAGCGCGGCTACACGACCGGCCGCAACAGCCCGTACGCCGGCGGCTACGCCACCATGAAGCACGGCCAGCCCGGACGCGGCCGCCACGCCCTGCAGATCGAGATCCGGCGCAGCCTCTACATGGATGAGCATGCCGTTGAGCCGCATGACGGGTTGGTCCAACTGCGTGAGCATATGTCTGAAATTGCTGAGGAATTATGTGATTTCACGCGGGCGGCAAGCGGCGTGGCCGCGCGCCTGGCGCAATCTGGCGGCGCCGGGGCAAAGAAAAAGGCCGCGCCGTAAGCCGGCGCGGCCGAAGGTATTAGGGAGGAAACGCCCAAAAGGGCAGCGACGCCGAAGCGCCACAACATCAATTTACGCTGCAGCGCAAAAACCGCAAGGAGATTTTACTGCACTGCGGCGAAAATGCGCAGATTGGCCAGTCTGGCCGGCATTTGCAGGGAAATTCGGCAGTCTCGACAGGTTTTCAGGCGCCGCGCTTGTTGCGGCGCAGCAACGATCAGTTGAGTCGGACTCGCGTATCGATGGCGCGCGCCTTGCTCCTCACCCCCCGACGGTCTCGAATTGGTACGGGCCGACGGATCGGGAGTAGAGTACATGGCCACGGATGTGGATATTTATGTCGGCAAGCGGCTTCGCCGCCGTCGCCGTCTTCTTGGACTGACCCAGCAGGACCTCGCCGTCCAGGTTGGCGTCCGGTTCCAGCAAATCCAGAAGTACGAGTGCGGCGCAAACCGCATCACGTCGAGCCGCCTGTTCGCCCTTGCGAACGCGCTCAACGTCAACATCAACTATTTCTTCGACGGTCTTGCCGCCGACGGCCAACCGGCCCCGGCCAATGATTCCGCCGACCGCCTGTCCGGCGACATCCTTTCGCAGAAAGAGACGCTGGAGCTGGTGCGGGCTTACTATCGCCTGTCCGAACGGCCGCGCCGCCGTCTGCTGGACCTCGCGAAAGCCCTTGAAGACGACAGCACCGACGCTGGCGTCGCCTGATCCAGACCTGGCCTGAACGGCCTACGATCCGAGACAGATCCCGCCTTCCCGATCCGGAAGGTGGGATTATCTTGTATGCGGCTGATCGACCGGATGTCAGTCGATGACTTGCTCACATCAAAGTCACGGTCCAAGGTGAGTTCCAGAAGACGGGGACCGGACTAAAATCAAGATGATCGCCACGAGTGTTGATAACTTTGTGGGCAAGCGGTTACGCCGTCGTCGGCGCCTGCTTGGCCTGACCCAGCAAGAGCTGGCGGTGAAGGTCGGTGTTCGGTTCCAGCAGATTCAGAAATATGAATGCGGTGCGAACCGCATCACCTCGAGCCGGCTGTTCGCGCTGGCGAACGCGCTGAACGTCAATATCAATTACTTCTTCGACGGTCTGGCACCGGACGGCCAGCCAGCCCCCGCCAACGATTCCGCAGACCGTCTACCCGGCGACATCTTCTCTCAGAAGGAGACGCTGGAACTGGTGCGTGCATACTATCGGCTGTCCGAACGTCCGCGGCGCCACCTTCTGGACCTCGCAAAGGCGCTGGAAGACGATAATTCCGACGCTGGCGCCGCCTGATTCACTTGCCGCTCGACGCCTGCAAGGCCACAACCGGGCATGACTGATACTGATCAGGTGCGCGCGCTGGTGCCCTTCGCCTGCCGGCTGGCGGACGCGGCGCGCGAGGCGATTCTCCCACTGTTTCGCACGGCGCAGGCTGCAGCCGAGAACAAGCAGGCGCATGGCTATGATCCCGTCACCGAGGCCGACCGCGCCGCCGAACGCGCGATCCGTGCGCTGATTGAGGCCGAACGTCCCGAAGACGGCATCAACGGCGAGGAATATGGCGTAAAGCAAGGGGCAAACGAGCTTGTCTGGTACCTGGATCCGATCGATGGCACCCGGGCCTTTGTCGCCGGGCTGACGAGCTGGACCACGCTGATCGGGCTTGCAGTGAACGGCCGACCGGTCCTCGGTATCATCGACCAGCCGTGGGTTGACGAACGCTATGTCGGCGCGCCCGGTGAAGCCTGGCTGGAGGCGCGCGGCGCGCGATCTTCGCTGAAGGTCAGCGGGTGCGCGCAGCTGACCGACGCGGTGCTATCGACCACGGACTATTTCATTCTCAGCCCACCCGAGCGCGGCGCGTTTGAACATCTGCGCGCCACCGCCCGGCTCACGCGCTACGGGCTGGACGCGTACGCCTATGCGCGGCTGGCGGCGGGCTCTATCGACATGGTCGCGGAAAGCGGTCTGAAAGCGCACGACGTCGCCGCATTGTTCCCGGTGATCGAAGGCGCCGGCGGCGTCGTAACAGACTGGAGCGGGAATCCGGCGCAGCTTGGCGGCCAGATCGTCGCTGCCTCCTCGCAGGCCGTGCTCGACCAGGCGCTGATCTCGCTGAGACGTTCGGCGAAGGGCTGGTCGGGTTAGACCCCGCACCTCTCGCACATCGCATCGAACTCCCGCCACAGGACGTTGCGGATGGGGTCCGCCTCCATCAGGATTTCGTGGCGCGCATCCGGTATCGACACGAGAGCGGCTTTGTCTCCAATACGCTTGGCCACGGCCTTTTGCGCATCATTGCTCACCAGCGATTCAGCGCCCGCGCTGGCGATCAGCACCGGAACCTTGAGATTGCGGAACGCCTGCGGCTTGCGCCAGCGCTCGTATAGATCAAGCGCGGCGTTCGCCCATGCGATAGTCGGCGATTTGAGCAGGAAATCCGGCTTCTGGGCCTGCATCTCCTTGTTCATCTTCCAGCGCCGCTCGTCGTGGGTGAAGATGTTGGTTTCGAAACTGTCGTTCTTCGATTCAGAGCCCAGCGCTGCTTTCGAGAGACCGATCGTCCGTGCGATGCGCAACGCCGCGCGCGCGCCAAGACCCAACCTCAGACCGAGCATCGGCGCAGAGAGGAAACCGAACGCCGGATCGATTGCATTCTGGCGCAAGGATTCCAGCGTGATTGCGCCGCCCATCGAATGCGCCATCACGACATACGGGCCGGGGCTCTTCGCTTTCAACGTTTCCAGCGCCAGCTTCTGCGCCGCCACGCACGTATCGAATGTGCGGACATAGCCAACGCGCGGCTTGTCGATCAGCCGCTCGGATGCGCCCTGCCCTGGCCAGTCCAGCACACCTACGTCAAAGCCGCGGCCCTGCAGATCGCGCGCGGTTTCGAAATACTTCTCGATGTATTCGTTGTAGCCGGTGCACAGCAGCACCGCGCCGCGCGGCTTGGCCTGGTCAGACGGTGCGAAGACAAGGCGCACATCATGCGCGCCGTTCTTCAACCAAATGGTCTGAGCGCCTGCTGGCGGCGGAAACCCTTCAGCGGTGAGAAACTCACCGCCGTCCGGCCCGATGCCGCCCTGCGTCGCGCCCGACCCCTCGGCCATGGTCAGGACAGTTTTGACAGAAGCGATTGCAGCTTCATGGCCACCGACATGTCGCCATCGACCGCGACCTTGCCAGACATGAAGGCCTGCATCGGGTCGAGCTGACCGGCTGCGAGCGCCTTGAAGTCGTCGAATGACACCCTGACCGTCGCGTTAGCAGCCTTGTCCTCGTTGGAGGCGGTGTTGTTCGGTCCGTCCACGAAGACCTTGCCGACATCGCCGAAGTCGAATTTCACGGTCTTGTCGAAATCGGATCCGCCCGCGAGCGCCGACTGGATTTTCTGGGTGACTTCAGCGAGGTCCATGCCTGTCTCCTGTTTGATGTGATTGGTGTTGTCGCGCACTCTGCCAACGGGCGCAACCGCGTCCATGAGCCGACCCTTCATCTGGCGCCCGTGACGATTGCGCTCTCGCGCTGATCGGGCGCTGGGGCTAGGCTGAGGCGCGGGAGGACCAAGCCGACATGAGCTGGAAGCCGAGTATCGAGGAATTGCGCGCGCGCGAGCGGCTCGCCGAGGAGATGGGCGGCGAGGAACGCGTGGCGCGCCAGCGCAGCCAGGGCAAGCTGACGGTGCGCGAACGCATCGCCTTTCTTGCCGATCCGGGCTCGTTCCACGAGATCGGCAAGACGGCGGGCAAGGCCGAATACGGGCCTGACGGCGAGGTCGCATCCTTCCTGCCCGCGACCATGGTGTTCGGCCGCGCCGAGCTGGACGGGCGGCCTGCAGTGATCCTCGGCGATGATTTCACCGTGCGCGGCGGGGCGTCGGACGCCTCGATCGCTGGCAAGATGCTGATGGCCGAACAGATGGCGCATGAATACGGCCTGCCGATCGTGCGCATGATCGACGGCACAGGCGGCGGCGGTTCGGTGAAATCGCTTGAAGCCAATCCGCGGACCTACATCCCGACCACGCCCGCATGGGAATGGATCGTCGACAACATGGCGCGTTCGCCGGTGGTCTCTCTCGCGCTTGGGCCGTGCGCCGGGCTGGGTGCGGGGCGGGTCGCAGCCAGCCATTTCTCGGTGATGGTGCGCGGGCTCAGCCAGGTGTTTGTCGCCGGGCCTCCGGTGGCGCGCGCGATCGGCGAAGAGATCGACAAGGAAGGTCTCGGCGGATGGGAGATCCAGGCGAAGAACGGTACGGTCGACAATGTCGTCGACAGCGAGGGCGAGGCGTTCGCCGCCGCGAAACGCTTTCTCTCCTACCTGCCGTCCAATGCCGATGAGCTGCCGGCGCGCATCCAGCCGACGGACGATCCCGATCGGCGCGCGGATTTCCTGATCGACATCGTGCCGAAGGACGGCAAGACGCCCTACAAACCGCGCCGCATCATCGAGGCCGTTTTCGACAAGGGAAGCTTCTTCGAGATCGGCGAGCTCTGGGGGCGCCCGGTTGTCACCGGTCTTGCGCGCATGGACGGCTATCCCGTTGCGGTGATCGCGGGCGATCCGTTCTTCATGGACGGTGCGTGGACGGCGGATGCGTGTGAGAAGATCATCCGCCTCGTCGATCTTGCCGAAACGTTCCACCTGCCGATCATCCATCTGGTCGACTGTCCCGGCTTCGCTGTCGGTGTGAAGCATGAGCGCGCGGGCGTCACGCGCATGGGCGTCAGGGTGATGGCGGCGATGTATCAGGCCACCGTGCCGATCTGCCCTGTCGTGATCCGCAAGGCCTACGGCCTTGCCGGTTCGGCGATGTTCAACCCGACGCGGACGCGTTGGCGCTATTGCTGGCCGTCTGGCGACTGGGGCTCGCTGCCCATGGCGGGCGGTATCGAGGCGGCCTACAAGCGCCAGCTGGAGGCGTCGGATGATCCCGAGAAAGAGCTGAAAGAGCTCTACGCCAAGTTCGAGGCGATGCGCTCGCCCTTCCGGACCGCAGACGCCTTCATCGCCGAGGAGATCATCGATCCGCGCGACACCCGCCCCCTGCTCTGCGAGTTCGCGCACCATGCTTATCGCGTGCTGAAGCCCGGGCGGCGCAGTTTCGGGATGCGGCCATGATGATGCGCTTCTGCATGCTCGCGATCCTGTCTGCGCTCGCCGCCTGTACGCCTGGACCCGACGGAGACGATTTCGTCATGCCTGACACACCGCCGCCGCCCGCCTTCCTCGCCGACGAGCCTGACCGCGTAGATCGGGGCGTTGCAACCAATCTCACCCAAGCCAAGGCCGGCGAATTCGACCTTCCCTCTCTGTTCAAGACAAACGCGGGCCGTCTCGCCGGCACGCCAGCCGACTGGAGGGATGTACGTCGTCCCGAAATCATGGAGATGCTGGCTACCCAGCAATTCGGCCGCACGCCGGACATCGATGTCCGTGTGTCGTTCGACGTGTGGGATGACGGCACGCCCGCCTATGACGGCAAGGCGATCCGCAAGCAGGTGACGATCAACCTCGCGAACGATGAGGGCGAAGCTGCGATCGACGTCGTCACCTACCTGCCCGCCAATGCGGACGGTCCATCACCAGTACTGCTCAATCTGATGTTCAATCCCGTCGTGCTCAGCGTCGAGGATGAAGGCGTGAAGGAAATCGACGGCTGGATCACGACCGACGGCGATCCGCGCCGCGTGCCCGCCGCTGAGGCGCGTTCGTTCGGCAAGACGGATGTCGCCGCCTACATGGACGCAGGCGTCGGCCTCGCCATGGTTTATTATGGTCAGATCGAACCTGACTTTGCGGGCGGCGCGCCGCTTGGCGTGCGGGCGCTGACGGGCGCGACGGCCGACGCTCAGCGCGCCAGCGATGAATGGGGATCGATCGGCGCGTGGGCCTGGGGGGCGTCGCGCATCGTCGATTATCTGGAATCCGATCTCGCCGTGGATTCGCGCCGCATCGCGATCATGGGATTTTCGCGGCTGGGCAAGACTGCGCTGTGGGCCGGGGCGCAGGATCCGCGCTTCGCCGCCGTGATCGATTGCTGTTCCGGTCTTGGCGGTCAGTCTCTGTTCCGGCGCAATTACGGCGAGACCATTGCGCACATCACCGCGCCGGGATCGTATGGCTACTGGTTTGCGCCTGAATTTGCTGCGCACGCAGCCGATCCAGCGGCGCTGGCGTTCGACGCGCACTTCCTGCTGGCAATGGCCGCGCCACGCCCGGTGCTTCTGATCAACGGACATCAGGACAGCTGGGCTGACCCTTATGGCGCATTCCTCGCCGCACGCGCAGCTGCCCCCGCATGGACCCTCTTGGGCGGCGCAGGGTTTGCGCAGGATGCGCCCTTCCCCGAACTGGACACCCATACCGGAGACGATCTGCGCTATTTCATCCATGACGGCGGGCACGGTTCCGCGCCGTCCGATCTGGGCGCCATCCTGTCGTTCCTGACCGAAAAGCTCGGCAGCTAGAGCAGTCCGCCTAGAGCAGGAAGGTCGAACCGATCAGATATGCGCCCGCGCGGTAGAGCTGGAACTGCCGCGAGGTTCCGCTGACCGGATCGTTGAACGGCAGGACGGTCGGTTCAGGACTGCTGACAAGCGAGGCCAGCCCACCAGCGATGCTCGCAAACACACGGCTGGTCCCGGCGACGATGCCGCGTGCCTGCGGTGGCTTGCCAGCGTCGGGTCCCGTCTGCGGCGCCTTCAGCGCCAGCGACATCCAGTTTGATGTGGCCTCATAGACTTCCTGCGCGCTGGCATCCTCAAGGTCGAGGAACATGATCGCGCCGGTCGGGTCAAATGCGAGAAACACCGGGCCGACCCGGTCCTTGAGTCCATAGGTCTGCTTTATCCGTTCAGCTCGCTCGAAGTCGTAATTGTCCAACAGTTCCGCGCAGTCGCCAAGATCGGCGACCAGCACGCGCGTCAGCCAGTTGGTCACCAGCAGGTTAGCTGTCGGATCTTCCGCGCGCGCCTCGGCCTCACTACGCACGGTGGCTGTCCGTTCGCCGAGAAGCGCGTTGCACAACGCACGGTTTCGCGCCCCGCCCCCCGTCTCAAGCAGCACGACCCCGGTCGGCATGTTGTCCGCGCCGGGCAGATAGGAACGCGTTGGCGGCAGCACCCGCGAAACGATCTCGTACTCGCCCGGAAGCGCGATCCCGTCCGGCGCGCCGATGACGCCATTGAGAACGCCGCTCATCTGATAGGCGCCGGTTGCGGCCGGTACCGAGCTGCACGCCGCTGCCGCCAGACTGAACAGCGCCGCCGTCAGCGCCGAAAGCAGGTTCCTGTTGAATGCCATGTTCTCGTCCCTCCCAGAGGTGTGGTGTCCGACCAGGCTGGCAGAACTAGTCGCCGTCTTCGGAATCTTCGCCCGGAACCTGGGCCGCCGCCGGCTTGCGAAACCTCAGCGTCATGCGATCGCTCTCGCCGATGTCGATGTAACGCTGACGGTCATACCCCATCGCCAGCGTGCTGTCCGGGTCGGGCGCCAAGAGGCGGGGCGGCAGCATCCACACACCGAGCAGGTGGTCGGCGGGGTCATTGAGGTTGGCGTTGATTTCCGATTCCGCCTCCAGCTCGAACCCGGCCGCCTCCGCCAGCTGGATGACATACGCCTCGTGAACATATCCGGTGCGTGCGGACAGGTCCTGATCCCACGCCGAAGGCAAGCGGTGTTCGACGACACCCAGCACGCCGCCCGGCTTGAGCGCGCGGTAAGCGTCGGCGAACATGCGGTCCGCGTAGCCGCCGGCCATCCAGTTGTGGACGTTCCGGAACGTCAGAACCGCATCCGCCGAACTCTCCGCCGTGAACCCGTCGGCCTCGGGCGTCAGCTCCGTGATCGAGATCGAGCCGTAGGTTTCCGGCCTGTCAACATAGGCGGCGCGGTACGCCGCCTCGGTTTGACGATTGTAGTCGGACGCAGCCGGATCAGGCAGCACCGCAACCAGCGCCCCGCCGCCAAACTTCAGGTAGGGGCCGAGAATTTCCGTGTACCAGCCGCCGCCGGGGAAGAGTTCGACAACCACGTCATCGTTCTCAACCCCGAAAAACTCTAACGTCTCCACCGGGTGGCGCCATTCATCGCGCGCGACCTGCGCCCCGGTGCGCCAGACCCCGGACACCGCCCATTCCAGTGTTCCCGGCGCCAGCGTTGGATCACGCGCTTCCGGTGCGCTATCGCCAGTTCCCGGCAACCCGCCTTCGCCGCATCCCGCAGCAAGCAAGGTTGCGATCACAGGCGCGCAAATGATCTTCAAGAGACGTCCCGATCGCTGTTTCAAGCCATTCTCCAACTAGGCGTATCCACCGCACCATATCCCCAGCCCGCCTGCGCGCCATCCCCTCCTCGGCGGTCTTGAAATCGGCAAATCCCTTACCAGATCAGGTTTGAGGCGCCGCCAAGACGGGCCTCAACCAGGCGATGGACATAGGTCGCGCCTGAATAACCAACCCAGACGGCCACTCATTGGCCGTCCTGTTGCTTTGAGAAAGAGGACAGAACGAAATGAGCTCCTTTGATTTTTCCCCCCTTTATCGAACCGTTGTGGGGTTTGACCGCATGGCCAGCCTGATCGACACAGCCGCCCGCCTTGACGGCGCGCAGGGGTATCCGCCCTACAACATCGAACAATCGGTCGAAGACGAGAACGTCTACGCGATCGAACTCGCCGTCGCCGGCTTCTCCCAGGACGATCTCGACATCGAGGTCAATGAAGGTCAGCTGATCGTCGTCGGCAAGAAAGCCCAGAGCGACGAGACGCGTAACTTCGTCCATCGCGGTATCGCCGAGCGTGGTTTCATCCGCCGCTTCCAGCTTGCCGACCACGTCGTGGTGACAGGCGCCGGCCTTAGCAACGGCATGTTGCGGGTCGAGCTGAAGCGCGAACTGCCCGAGGCGATGAAGCCCCGCAAGATCGCAATCGGTCAAAACGGTCCGTCGAAGACCGTGATCGAGGGCGGCAAGACCAAATCGTCCAAGGCGGTGACCGCCGCCTAGGACCTCCAGCCCGTATTGCCCCGGGCTGAATGACGGCGCGCCTTCCCTCCCGGGGGCGCGCCGTCTGCATGTCCGGGTTCAGGATTTCCGGAAGGACTTAGCCGAGCAGACCGGTCAGGTCCGCCCACAGGTTCCGCACCGCCTGCGGCCAGAAGATGCAGACCAGCACAACGCCCATCAACGCCCCGCCCAAATGGGCGCCGTGGCCAATCCCGTCACTGCGCCCGCTGGATGAGGCGTAGGCGGAAAACAGGATGTAGACGATTGCGAAGACGATCGCGGGCATCGGAATGAAGAACACAAACATCATCACGAATGGGGCGAACATGGCGAAGGAAACAGTCACGCCGGAGATCGCGCCTGACGCGCCAAGCGCGCGATAATCGAGATCCCGGTAATTCTCCATCAGCGACCAGGCGGACCCGGCCAGCAGCGACAGAAAATAGATCATCGCGAAATTCACTGACCCCAGCGCCAGCTCCAGCGCCGGGCCGAAGAAGAACAAGGTGATCATGTTCATGAACAGGTGCGCCGGATTGGCGTGAATGAAGCCGGACGAGAACATCCGGTACCATTCGCCTCGACGCCTCATCGCACCGACATGAAACAGCATGCGATCCAGCAGTCGCGGGTTGCTGAATGCTGCGATCGAGATCGCGATATTTGCGGCGAGTAGCGCTATCGTGACATGCGCGCTCAGGATCTGCTGCATCATGGCGATTGACGATCCGGACAGACGGCGACGTCAGTCGTTGTCGGCTCCTGCATCCGTGTCGTCGCTATCGGCGTCGTCCGAGTCGTCGTTCGTTTCGGCATCGCCCTGATCAGCTGACGCCGTGTCCGCGTTCGACCTGCCCCGCCCACGACGGCGGCGACGGCGGCGGGGCTCGCCTGAACCGTCCTCTTCGCCCTCTTCCGCGCCGCCACGGCCGCGCTGGCGGACCGACGCCGGTCGCTGAAGGAACTCGGTCGCCTCGCCTGCATCGGTGAAGGCTTTCAGCGCTTCGATCTCCTGCGCGCCGACAAAGCGCTTGCGCAGTTCGCGGAACGAGCGCGCTGCGGAACGAAGCGGCCGCAATGTGAATGTATCCTTGCCGAGCTGCACCTCGAATGTCTCATGTCCGGCGAGCGCGCTTTCCAGGTTTTCCGCCGCCCACGGCAGGAAGAATTTGGCGAGATCGTTCTTGAAGATCGGAACCAGCGTCTCCTGCAGATCCTCCAAAGCTTCAAACGGTCCGCCGGGCTTGGCCTCGGCCAGGAATTCGCACCACTTGGCGACGAACTCGCCGTCCTTCTCGATGATCTTCGCAGGCGTCGGGTCGCGCAGCATCTGGATCAGTTGCCCGCCAATGGCGAAGTCGGCGATCGAAGGACGCCCGCCAAAGATGAACAGATGATGGCGCAGGTGATCATTGAGCAGCTTGATAAATTTCTTGAACGACTTCTCGATCGCCGGCCCAAGATCGCCTTCAAGACCCACTGACGGCAGCTGCTCGGTCATCTTCTCGATGGCGGCGCTCTCCAGCGCCTTGCGATCCTCAGGCGTCTCGTCGCCGTAGTATTCGTCGATCGCCCGTTGCGCGGCCTGCTTCTGATCCTTCTTGCGGGTCCAGCGGAACTGGAACGCCGCCTTGGCGAGCCAGGTGTCGGCATACTCCTCAAGGACACAGGCCAGGAAGGCGAGCGACGGGTCGTCCGGCAGCGCGCTTGGCTCCGGCTTGTCGGCTTCCAGCGCCTCGATCATCGGCGTGGTGTCATGAACGGCAAACCCGCTGGAGGTCACCAGCACAGGCAGCGTCGAAAATCGCGACACCGCGCGCAGGTCTGCCTCGCTCGCCGTGGTGCGGGGAATCCAGTCGAAGTCGACGCCCTTGTAGCGCATGAACGAGCGCATCTTCGTCGAATAGGCGGAGGATTCCGCGCCGAACAGGCGGTAAGTACCAGACATTCCAGGGTCTCCTTGGATCGCGGCGGACGCTAGTCCGTCGGGCCGCGCACATCAACAAGTGTTTATCCGGGTTCAAACGCCGTTCGCCGCACCCGATCCACTGGCTGGTTGTTCGGTCAACGCGCGGCGGACAACGGACGACGCAATTGGAATTGTTACCGCGCCGTCATTCTCTCGCCGCGCGCGACCTGCTGAATCCTGTGCGAACGGCGCTTGTAGCCAACGGTTTCGCTGGTAATGTCCGCGGCGGAATTCAAACGGTCCTAGGAGACTATCCAAATGCGCAAACTCATTATCGCCTCGGCTCTCGCCGCAGGACTGGCGGCCCCCGCGTTCGCCGACACACTTGAAGCCGTTACCACCAAGGGCGTGATCCTGATGGTTCAGGGCATGGAAATCCCGATCAGCTACGCCGAAGACGGCACCTTCTCGGGCGAAGCCATGGGCACGCCGTTCGAAGGCACCTGGCGCGTTGACGGCGCCAGCCTGTGCACGACCTCGGACTTCCAACCGGAAGAAACCTGCCAGGAATATCCTGAAGGCAAAGGCGCCGGCGACGAGTTCACGATCGAAGGCGCAATGGGTCCGGTCACGATCAAGATCAACGAATAGTTGAACTGACATTTCCTGCGCGTCTTGACGCGCGGGCGACGCCAATTAGCAGTCTCCGGGAGCCAAGCTTCCGGAGACTGTTTCGTTATGGCCCTTGATCTCGATACCCGCCGTCAGTTGCTCGACACCGTGCGCCGCTTTGTCGAAGACGTGTGCATGCCGCTCGAGGAGAAGGTCGCCGAAACGAATTCCATGCCCGAGGATGTCGTCACCCAGATGAAGGAACTGGGGCTGTTCGGCATCTCGATCTCAGAGGATTACGGCGGTCTCGGGCTGACGATGGAAGAAGAGGCGCTGGTCGTATTTGAACTCGGCCGCACCTCCCCTGCCTTCCGTTCAACCTTCGGTACAAATGTCGGCATCGGCAGCCAGGCGCTGGTGATGTTCGGCAACAACGATCAGAAGGAGGAATGGCTGCCGAAGATCGCGACCGGGGAAGTCGTCACCTCATTTGCGCTGACTGAACCGGAGGCGGGCTCGGACGCCGGATCGGTGCGCACAAAGGCTGTGCGCGACGGCAATCATTACGTTCTGTCCGGAACCAAGCGCTACATCACCAACGCCGACAAGGCGAACCTGTTCACGGTCATGGCGCGCACCGACCCGGACACGCCCGGTCCCAAGGGCGTATCGGCGTTCATTGTCGAACGCGACAGCGAGGGCCTATCGATCGGCAAGCCGGAAAAGAAGATGGGCCAGCAGGGCGCGAATGTATGCGACGTCAATTTCGATGGCGTGCGCGTTCCGATCACCAACCGTATTGGGGAGGAAGGCGAAGGCTTCAAGGTGGCGATGTCGGTGCTCGATCGAGGGCGCTTCCACATCTCCGCCCTCTCCTGCGGCATCGCCCAGCGCCTGATCGAGGAGATGGTCGCCTATGGCGCAGAGCGTAAACAGTTCGGCAAGCCGATCATCGAACATCAGCTGGTCACCGCATTGATCGCGGACAGCTACGCCGAAGCGCATGCCGGCCGCGCCATGGTGATGGACGGCGCGCAGCGCTTCGATCGCAAGGAAGGCGTCACGCTGCTGGCCGCCGCAACCAAGATGTTCTGCACCGAAATGGTTGGCCGCGTCGCCGACCGTGCGGTCCAGGTACATGGCGGCGCCGGCTACATCGCCGATTATGCTGTCGAGCGCTTCTATCGCGACGTGCGCATCCTGCGGCTCTATGAGGGCACGACGCAGATCCAGCAGATGATCGTGGGCCGTGAACTGCATCGCAAGGCGAAGGCGGGCGAACCGGTCTGACGCCGCCGGGCCAAAGCATGCGCCAGTCGATCGCCAAGCTCAGCTACCTCGTTCGCGACTATGACGAAGCGATCGACTGGTTCACGCGCGCGCTCGATTTCGAGCTGATCGAGAACGCTGATCTTGGTCAGGGCAAGCGCTGGGTCATCGTACGGCCGCGTGGCGCAGACGGCGCCGCGCTCCTGCTGGCGAAGGCGTCGGGGCCGAAACAGGCCGAACGCGTCGGCGACCAGACAGGCGGCCGTGTCTTCCTGTTTCTCGAAACCAGCGATATCGCGGCTGCCCGCGTACGGATGGAAGCTGCCGGCGTTCGGTTCATGGAGGCCACGCGCAAGGAGCCGTACGGAAAGGTCGCTGTCTTCATCGATCTGTATGACAACCGCTGGGACCTGATCGAGCCCGTCGCCCAGACGACCTGAGCCTTTCCGGCCGGCGCTCCCCCTTGCCTTCAGCCCGTGTGATGCGATGACTGTCGGCATAACAATTTCGGAGGGAGAGACGGGATGAACCTTTCAAGACGGCAATTGCTGGCCGCGTCCAGCGCGACGGTGCTGGCGGCGTGCGCGAATCGCACCGGCGCAGTTGCATCCTCGACCGGCGGCGCCCTGCCCGACGCCACCGCGACCGCGGCGATGATCCGCAGCGGCGAGATTTCGGCCAGCGAGGCGGTCGAAGCCGCCATCGGTCGCGCCGAGGCGATCCAGCCGCAGATCAATTTCATGGTCTCCGACACGTACGAGCTGGCGCGAGCGAAAGTCTCGGGGCCGATTTCCGGCCCGTTCGCGGGCGTCCCCTATCTGATCAAGGACCTCAACGATGTGATCGGCGCGCGCACACGCAATGGGTCACGTTCAACACAGGGCGCGCCGCCCGCCACCGAGCAGGACGCCTATATCAGCGCCACGCTCGACACCGGCCTGGTGTGCATTGGCAAGTCGGCGTCGCCGGAGAACGGATACCTGCCGACCACCGAACCGCTGGCGGTAAATTCCGCATCCTCAATCGTACGGGCAAGGCCGAAGTCAATGATCTTGACTCTGGCGTTAGGACTCTCAAGCCAAATGTTGTCCGGTTTGATGTCTGAGTGAACATAGTTAATGCTTTGTACTTCGTCAAGAGCTTGGGCCATTTTATAAATGAAATCTGATAAGATATTCTTGTCTTTCATTAAGATTTTATAAAATTCGCCGTGGATGTTAGTATAATCATCTTCACTAGCTTCTATAGTCCCCAGATGTTTGCTAAAATTCTTTCCGCCCACATCATAAGCAAGCCACATGTCTTCCATTTAGTTGTATGAATGTCTTACAATTGAAACTATTTTGAAATCTTAGAGGGCTTTTTTACTAAAGTCCAATTCGCGATCG
>JBHIWT010000033.1:0-22680 GCA_041987265.1 Hyphomonadaceae bacterium | reverse complement strand
TCTAACTCCGTCTCGGTGTTCCTCGGCGCGCAACCGCTCGAACCGGAGAAGTCGACCAACTATTCGCTGGGCGCGAGCGCGGACTTCGGCGGCCTGGGTCTTACGGTTGACCTCTACAAGATCGAAATCGCGGATCAGTTCTATGCTGTCAGCCCGATCACCGTGACCGATGCGATCCGCGCCGAATTGCTCGCGGCGAATGTTCCGGGCGCCGACACGATTGGTCAGGTGCAGTTCTTCCAGAACGCCTTCGACTCCGAAACGACCGGCGTCGACTTGGTTGCGACCTACACATTTGACTGGGGCGCCGGAGGAACGACCGATCTCACGGCCAGCGCGAACTACAACAAGTTCGAGGTCGTCTCGGTGAACATCCAGAATACCAACGGTACTCCAACCGACCCGACAGACGACTTCGACCTCTTCGATGACGAGAGCGTTTACGACTTCGAGAATGGCCAGCCGCAATATCGAGCGACATTCTCCGCCAATCATCGCGTCGGCGATTGGGGTTTCATGGCGCGGGCCAACTACTACGGGTCTTGGTCGGTGTCGAACAACACACCGACCGGTTTCGAGATCCAGGAATTGGGTGAGGAGATCCTCGTCGATATCGAGGTCTCGTACGATGTGACGCCCGAAACTTCGATTGCCCTCGGCGTCCGGAATGTCTTCGACGAGTATCCTGATCCAGGTGAGTACCGCCTGCGCGAAACTTCCAACGGTCGGATTTATCGCTCCGATTCAGTCGTCGATTGGCAGGGGGGCTTCGCATACTTGAAAGCCACCCACTCATTCTGAGCCCGCCAAATCATCCGAACTCCCGGCGCCGCACACAAGCGGCGCCGGGTCGTCAGTTCGCAATAAGGGCCTATTGGGATGTTGTTTGTCAGTCTTACCAACGCGGCAGCCGTCGGGGAGACCGGATTACAGGTGCTGGCGGCGACCTACGGACCGCTGGTTGCAGCAATGCTTGCCGCAGGACTGTTCGCAGGCCTTGTGGCGGGGATGTTCGGCATTGGTGGCGGGTTCGTCGTCGTTCCTGCATTGATGACTTTGTTGACCGTACTTCCCGGCGGGGGAGACCCCACCCATACGATGCATGTCGCGATCGGGACGTCGCTCGCCACCATCTTTTTTACATCGCTCAGGTCAGTCCAGGCGCACGCCAAACGCGGGGCGGTCGACTGGCAGATCCTGAAGGGCTGGCTGCCCTGGGTCGGGCTGGGGGTCATCGTCGGGGTATTCGTCGCCGACCGCGTGTCCGGCGAATGGCTTCGTATGATCTTTGGGCTGGGTGTCGGGTTGATGGGGATCCACTTTCTCGCTCCGGTCCTTTCGCGATACGCCCGCTCCGAAGAGAAGATGCCGGCCGGCATAGCGCGCGCTGGCATGGGCGGCGTGCTGGGGGCGTTCTGCGCGTTGCTGGGAATCGGCGGCGGCACGCCAGCCGTGCTGATCATGACGCTCAACGGCGTCAATATTCACCGGGCGGTAGCGACGGCGGCTGGATTCGGCACAATCATCGCCGTGCCGGGGGCGCTCGCGAGCATTGCGCTGGGGCTTCAGACGCCTGGCCTGCCTGTTGGCTCTGTCGGCTATGTCAATGTGATCGCGCTCGTCGCCATTACGGTCATGAGCGTTATTTCTGCGCCGATCGGCGCCTCAATGGCGCACAGTCTCAACCCGAAGATGCTGAAGCGGGTGTTCGGCATCTACCTGCTGGTGACCGCGGCATTCATGCTGCGTGCTTCGCCAATGGCAGACTCGGTCACCGCACTGACCAGCCCACTCCCGGAGCATTCGAACCAATCCAGATAGCGGACGCCGCAGGCGCCGTTCAACACGCAGCGATCAGACGATCCAGAAACACACGAGGAGAGATATCATGAAGCATGTTATGAACCGCCGCCTCCTGCTGACGGGCGCGATGGGCGGCAGCGCGGCGCTTGCCGCAGCCTGTGCAACACAGGCTGCGCCTGATCTGCAGGTGGTCGAGGCGCCGGCTGCTCCGCCAAGCCCGCTGCCGCCAAATCTGTTCGGTCCCCAACCAGGTGTCGCGCTATTGTCGCGCAACGAGAACCCCTACGGACCGAGCCCAAAAGTCATGCCTGCAGTCGCAGAGGCGACCGGGCAGGGGGCTTACTACGCGGACACTGCCTACCTCCAGTCAATGATCGCGGAGAAGAATGGCATCGCGCCCGGGCAGGTTGCGCTGTCGACCGGTTCTGGCGAAGCGCTCGCAGCTGTGGCGATGGCGTGGGGCGCTGAAGGCGTGCTCGTCGTGCCGTCCTTGTTCTGGGAGACGACCGTTATCTATGCCGAACAGAAAGGGGCGAAGGTCAAGCGCATCCCGCTTACTGAGGGATGGGATATCGATCTTGAGGCGATGGAGGCCGCCGTCGATGACAGCGTGTCTCTTGTACATCTATGCAATCCGAACAATCCCACGGGAAAGCTGCTCGATCCCGTTGCTCTAAAAGGCTTCTGTGAACGGGTTTCGAAGAAGTGCACGGTCATCGTCGATGAAGCCTACAATGAACTGACCGACGACCCAGCGGCCAACACCGTCATGGATCTTGTCCGGGCGGGTGAGAATGTCATCGTCGCGCGCACTTTTTCCAAGATCTACGGCATGGCGGGCATGCGCATCGGCTACATGATGGCGAACGAAGAGAATGCCGCGAAGATCACTTCCTACGTCATGTCATGGATGGGAGCGCCGCAAGTCGCCGCAGCTGTCGCCGCCTACAATGATGAAGGCTTCCTCGCGATGTCCAAGTCGAAGGTCGCTGAAGCGCGCGGCATGGTGTTCGAAGCGGTGAAAAGCGCAGGGCTGACGGCGCTGCCGTCACAGACCAATTTCGTCTACGTGAAAGTTCCGGACGCAAAAACGCTGCAGAAGGCCATGGCTGACCAACAGATCATGATCCGCGGGCCATACGGTGAGCTGACCGAATGGTCTCGTGTCTCTATGGGCAGAATTGAGGACGTCGAAAAATACTGCACGGCGTTGACGGCCTATTTCGCCTAGTCAGGGCGCGCGATATCATCTTATTGGCCGCCTCCGCCGCGTAATGTGGTCAATCCGCAAGCGCGGCGGACGCTGGCCGTTCCGTCAATTGGAAGGCCAGATTTGGCAGCTGCATGAACACGCTGGTTTCTCGCATCGCAACGCATGCTGACGTTTCCAGTATCCGCGCGCTCATGGATATCGCGATCGAGACGCACTTCAGGGGCATCCTTACGCCTCAGCAGATCGTGCTGTCGCATTCGATCATGGGACTCGACACGCAACTCATCGCAGACGGCACATACGTTCTGATCGTCGATGAGTCCGCGGGAAGACTCGCGGGGTGCGGCGGCTGGAGTCGGCGTGCGACGCTATTTGGCGGCGATCACACGGCGGCCCAACGAAATGACAGATTGCTGGATCCCGCGACCGAGCCTGCTCGCGTCCGCGCCATGTATACCCACCCGGATTATGCGCGCCGCGGTGTTGGTCGACAAATTCTTGACTGGGCGGAAGGCGAGGCGAGATCTGCCGGCTTCAACCGCGTGGAGCTGATGGCCACGCCCTCGGGGCGACCGTTCTACTCAGCCTGCGGCTACCAGGAACTTGAGGAAATCGTTGCCGCCGCCGATTCGGAAACGAACGTGCCAGGGTGGAGAATGGCGAAGGATTTGACGGATTGACGGCACGAGCGTCGAACCGACCTCGAGGAGCTACTCTAGCGACATTGTCCGAATCCTCGATGACACTGAGGCGCAAAGGCGCACCGCGGCCGAGAACCGAACGTTGTGCTCGCGAAGACTCAATGTCGATTGTGTGTCGAACGCCCCCTGACCGATGACAGCCGCTTATACTGCTGGCCGAGTTGCAGGCGCGAGGCGTTTTGTCAGCGGCTCGAATCCACATGCGAGAGTGGAGCTGACCCACAACTGAGCGTCTCACCCGCCGGACGATCGCCGTATATCATTTCGTTATCTGCGAATGACTTGCAATTGCGGCTCGGGCAGGCTACGGCGAGTCATCTGCCGGGGCGAACGGCCTTTTGACCACGAAGCACAAAGACGATGCCGGACACCGCGCCAGTGCGATCCATGAACGACGTCGGACAGAGCCAGCCTGTGAAACGGCCGCGCTGGCGTACGGCTGCTTTCTGGAAGAAGCAGGCGAGGATCTGGCACTGGATGTCAGGGGCGCTCTGCCTGATCGGCACGCTTTTGTTTGCCGTCACCGGAATCACGCTGAATCACGCCGCCGAAATGGAAGCCAGTCCGGTGCGAACAGAGCAGACGATCGTTCTGGATCCACCGGTCCTGGACCGGGTCAACGCGTCTGCGCCTGAACGCGACAGGGGCGAGCTGCCGGGTGATGTGGCCCGCGCGCTGCGCGAGACTCTTGGCGCCGATGTTACGGGGCGCACGGGGGAGTGGACCGAGTACGATGTATACGTCGGCATGCCGCGAGCAGGGGGCGATGCCTGGCTGAGCATCGATCGGGAAACCGGCGAGGTTATCTATGAGGTCACCGATCGTGGCCCAGTCGCCTGGCTCAATGACCTTCACAAGGGGCGCAACACGGGTGTTGTGTGGTCGTGGTTCATCGACATTTTCGCCGGCGCCTGCGTGATCTTCTGTCTGACCGGGCTCTGGCTACTGCAGATCCATTCGGGAAAGCGCGCAATCACCTGGCCGCTGACCATCGCCGGCCTGGCGATCCCCGCCATTCTCGCCGTTTTCTTCTTGCACGGGTAATTACATGAAACGGACATTGACTTTGATCGCGGGCGCGATGCTCGGCGCCGGATCAGCAGCCGCCCAGGACCTGTCTGTCGAGATCGAGATCCCGCGCATCAATGCAGCGGAATACCACCGCCCCTACGTCGCCGTTTGGATCGCACGGCCTGACCATTCGGTCGCCGCCAACCTCGCGGTCTGGTATCTCATGGAAGATACTGCCGAAGGTCACGGCGAGACGTGGCTGAAAGACATGCGCCAGTGGTGGCGAAGAACCGGTCGCCAGCTCGAGATGCCGGTTGACGGCGTTTCATCGGCGACCCGGGCGCCAGGGCGTCATACAGTGCAAGTCAGTGGGCAGGACCCGCGCCTCGCCGCGCTGGAGCCTGGCGAGTACGTGCTCAATGTCGAAGCCTCAAGAGAGGTCGGCGGTCTGGAGCGCGTGACCATTCCATTCCGGTGGGCCGATGGCGCCGACGAACAACTTTCAACCTCAGGCTCAACAGAACTTGGCGAGGTGGCGCTGCGCCTCGGCAAGCCGTCCTAGTCGTCCGGACAGAAGGAAACCGCAAATGAAAATCTCAAGCGCTCTGAAATTTGCTTCGCTGGCGGCGGTATCCGCCATGATCGTCACCGCACCGGCCAGCGCCCATCGCATGTGGATGATGCCGTCCACATTCACGTTGTCCGGCGATGAGCAATACATCACGGTCGACGGCGCGATCTCGAACAACCTGTTCTTCCCCAACCACGTGCCGCTGTCACTGGACGATGTCACGATTACCCGCCCAGACGGGTCCACTGCAAAACCTGAAAACGGCTCGACGCTGAAGTTTCGTTCCGTGTTCGATGTGAAGCTCGACCAGCAGGGCACCTACCGGATCTCGGAAACCGGAGCGACCTATTTCGCGACCTGGGAAGAGAACGGCGAGACGCAACGTCGGCGCGGCTCGTGGGAGCGCTTGATGGCGGACGGCCTCGACAAGAAGGGCGGCGTGCAATTCATGGAATCGCGCCGCAGGGTCGAAACCTTCGTCACCCTCGGCGCGCCCAGCGCGACGGCGTTCAAGCCGGTAAACGCAGGCCTGGAGCTGCAGCCGGTGACTCATCCGAACGACGTCTATGTCGGCGAAGAAGTTCAGTTCAAACTCATGCTCAACGGCGAGCCGGCCAGGGACATCGAGGTCGACATCGTCAAAGGGCAGGATCGCTACCGCAATTCGGAGAACTTGCTAAAGGTAAAGGCGGGCGCAGATGGCGTATTCTCGTTTACGCTGGAACAGCCTGGTCAGTACTGGCTCAGCGCCGGCGGACGCGGCCAGACAAACGCGCACGGTCGCAGCATGGCGCAGGCTATCTCATACGTCGCGACGATTGAGGCGCTGCCATCCTGAACCAGACCAGCGTCCTCGTTCCGTGCAATCTCACGCGCGAGATGACTGCGCCGCCGTCTCCAGACGCGCAACGGATCGACCTGCGCGGCGAGACGATGGGAACCAACTGGTCGCTGGCCGGGTACGCCGATCCAGCAGCCGGAATCGCGCCTGACGATCTGTTCGCGCGGATCGAACAATGCTTTGCTGAGCTGAATGCATTGTTCAGCACCTGGACGGACGGGTCGTTCATCAGCCGGTTCAATGCAGCGGCGCCCGGAACGCAATTCTCTCCGGAGCCGCGTTTTGCCGCCTTGTTGCAGCTTGCAACTGAGATCGCTGACGCAAGCGATGGCGCTTTCAACCCATGCCTCGGTGGTGAGATCGCCGCGGCTGGGTTTGGTTCGCCGTTGTTACGATCGGGCACGGGTGACGCTTGGCCCTCCGCCCGTCGCCACCTGCTGGGCGCGACGATCGTGCAACCCGGCGGCTTGCAACTTGACTTGTCCGCCATCGCGAAAGGTGCGGCAGTGGACCAGCTCGGCGCGCTCGCCGCGTCCGCGGGCGTTACGAGCCTGCTCGCAGAAATCGGCGGGGAGTTTGTTGGAATTGGCGTGAAGCCTGACGGCCTGCCGTGGTGGATCGATATCGAAACCGTTGCGCCTTCATCCGGCTGGCGCATCGCCGCCTGTGGCGTCTGCATCGCGACTTCTGGCGACACGCACGCCGTGCGGGTGGCGGACGGTGTGCGGAGGTCTCACATCGTTTGCAGCGCAGCGCCTGATCCGGGCCTGCGCTCGGTAACTGTACTGCATCAGACGTGTGCGGAGGCCGACGCCTGGGCGACGGCCTTGTTCGCAAGCGGTGCAGCCGGGCCGGGCTTGGCCGAGCGGCACAACCTCGCGGCGCTGTTCCTCAATGACGGCACGCCTGACCGGTTGTCGCCGGCCGCCAGGGCAATGCTGAAAAGCTGACCGGGTTCGCCCGAAGCGTTGCCCGCAAGCAACGCATTGAAGGCGATACGTCTTTTTCGCCACACGCGCCTTTTATGCAATTGACAGGCATTTGCAACAACGGCAGATGCTCCTGCAAGTCATTCGCAAATACTTCAGGAGTTGTCATGCGCACCCGCAAACTGATGTCAGCCGTTTCCGTCCCCGGCTTGCTGGGAGCCTACGCGCTCACCGCTATTGCTACTGGCGGCGCGTACGCGCAGGAGGCCGAGGCGGCCGCAGAGGCGGAAACCATCGTGGTTTGGGGAACTGCCGTTTCAGCAGACTCGCTCTACCTCGGCGAGCAGGAAATCGCTGTCAAACAGGTGGACCACCTCTCCGATCTCCTGCGCACCATTCCGGGCGTCGATGTCGGCGGCACCCACTCAGTCAACTCGCGGATCAATGTTCGTGGCCTGGATGACCGCGCACTGAACGTCTACATCGACGGAGCATTGCAGACGAATTACCTCTACCACCACATCGGCAACCTGCTCATCAACCCCGACATCCTGAAGTCGGCCGACCTGCAGCTGGGCGCCCACACCGTCACGGCGGGTGGTCTTGGCGGCGTGGTGCGGTTCGAGACAAAGGATGCAGCGGACCTGCTCGCGGTCACCGGCAACCGGTTTGGCGGCCGCGTCATGGGCTCCTACAACGACAACGCCCAGTACGGCCTGTCCCTGACCGGCTACGGCCAGCTCACCGACCAGATTGATGGGCTCGTTTATTTCAACCGCATCGACCGCGAAAATTTCGAGGATGGTTCGGGCAGGGCGACGATCGGATCCGACGGTACGACCGACAACGCTCTAGCCAAGGTCGGCTTCGACCTGACCGCCAACCAGCGCATCGAGGTCAGCTATGATCGCCTGTTCGACAGCGGCGATTACACTCAGCGCCCGGATATGGGCGTTCTGACCAATGAGGCGATCACCGGCGACATCCTGATCCCTACCGAATACACGCGTGAAACCATCAACGCGTCCTACCAGCTCGACCTCGGCGACGCGCTGATGCTTGATGCGACCTATTACACAAACGACATGTCGCTATGGCGCGACGAAACCAACCCGCTCATCCCGCGCAGCCCCGGAGTGCGTCGCGAGGTGACGGCGGACAACCAGGGCGTCAACATTCTCGCCGAGACTTATCTCGGGACGGGCATGTTCGGTCACACGTTCCGCTATGGAGCAGAATGGTTCGACCAGAATCTCGATTTCCTCGCAGACCTCGACGCCGGAACAGCGCCCATTCGCCAGGCCGCGGAGTCGACCGCATTCTTCATCGAGGACGAGATCGCGATCGGCGATAATTTGATCGTCCGCCCGGGCGTTCGTCAGAATGAGTACACGATCGATTATCTCAACACCGGTGAATCTGGTTCATGGGACGAGTTCACCTACGGCGTGGCCGGGGAGGCGATGATCGCCGAGGGCTTCTGGCTGCTTGCCAGCTACACTGAGCTGTTCCGCGGGCCGGAACCTGCCGAGCCGTTCGGCGGCGGTGGGGCGAACAAGATCGTCAATCCTGGCCTCGCCCCTGAAACGGGCGACAACGTTGAGTTCGGCGTGCGGTTCTCCCGCGAAATTGACGGCGCCCGCATCAATCTCGGCGCCAACGTCTTCACGACATCGATCGACGACTTCATCGGCGAGACTTCTGTGCCTGGTTCAACGACCGGCGAGACGTGGGATGTGAATGTCGGGACGGCGGAACTCGAAGGTTGGGAAGCCAGCGCCAACTTCCAGATTAACAACTGGGACTTCCTGCTGACCTACGCCACGTCCGAGTTCGATGCATCCGGACTAACCACCACCGCGCTGACAGAGACGGTCCGGGAAGTCGGCGATTCCGTGAGCTTTGATTTCTCATATGCTTTCCCGTCAACGGGGATCCGGCTTAGCTGGAACGGTGTGCTGGTCGACGATGCGGACACGCAACTGGCCGGCGCCAAGCCTGGCTACACAGTGCACAATCTGTCGGCGCGCTGGGACGAGGCTTTCGGCGTCCCGGGCTTTGCAGCGACGCTCGGTGTCGACAACGTGTTCGACGAGACCTACACGTCCCACGCCTCGCGAACGGGCGAAACCTTCCATCCGGTATTCGGGCCTCTAGTCCTGAACGATGTAGAACCGGGTCGAAATTTCAAACTCACCTTGGCCAAGGCGTTCTAGGGCCTCAGGCGCCGGAGCCACCCGACGCACGATGATCGAGGACTCATGCCGGAATGATCCAGCCGGTTAGGCAGAAACGAAGGTGCGTCTTGCGCCGGCCCGGGCGTTCGGTCGGGTCCTCGAAAACCGGGCGCGATGGGGAGGTGTGCCTTCGTTTTCTTTCCTCCGGCCTAGCCCAACCCTGTGTCTGGGATTTCGAGAGCGCGCTACCGGACCGGCAAGAGTGCAATGTACAGGGCATACCCGCCGAGCAGCATCGCGCCCGCAACGGCCCCCAGGCGCGCACGCGGGTAGACCGCCAGCATCAGAAGCACCCCGGCCGCCAACGCGATCGGTGCGTCCAGGCGTGCGATTTCGCCAGAGGCCTCGCCGGACGAGGCGAACGCAATCGCCCCGCCGATCAGTAGAATATTGAAAATGTTTGATCCCAGGATATTGCCCAGCGCCATTCCGGTCATGCCGCGGAAGGCCGCTGCAAAGGATGCGGCGATCTCAGGCAGCGAGGTGCCGACGGCGACGATGGTCAAACCTACGATGGTCTCGCTCCAGCCCATATAATCTGCGATGGAAATGGCCGCTTCGATGGTCAACCGCGCTCCGATCAGGATCGCAAGCAACCCCATTAATGTCGCCACAACCGCGATCGTGGGACCCAGCGTGCCATCAACGTCTTGCGGATCAGGCGGCGAGGCAGCCCCAGCGCCGCCGCCCGCAAGCGCCAGACGCTCCTGACGAAAGCAAACGGTCAGATAGCCCATGATCAGCATGAGGAAAGCCACGCCCCAGGCCGCCATCAGACCCGTCGTATTTAGCGCGAACACCAGCAGGGCCGCAGCGGCGACGCCGAACCCGCCATCTCTGATGAGCTGGGAACGGCTTATGGTCAGCGCCCCGAAGAACAGGCCCGTCGCGCCGGCGACCAACAGGATGTTGGCGATATTTGAGCCGATGATGTTGCCAAGGGCGAGGTCCTGCGAACCCTTGTCGATCGCCGTCAGGCTGGTCGCCATTTCCGGCGCGGATGTCCCAAAGCCAACGAGGGCGATACCAATGAACAATGGCGAGACGTGGAGACGCTTGGCGAGAGAGGCTGCGCCTTCGACGAGATAGTGTCCGCCGACCGCGAGCAGACCGACACCGGCGCATAGAGCGAGGATCGTGAGCATGAACTTCTCTCAGTCGAGATGGATTGGAGTGAGATGGATCGCGAGCATCGGCACTAGACGGCCTCCTGCATCGTTGAGTTGCGCGCTTCATGAAGGTCGCGGGCTGCCATCCGCAGGACGGTGTAGCCGACCAGCGCCGAGGCGATTGAGCCGAGAAGGACGCCAAGACGTACCTCCTCCATTCGTCCGGCGTCTTCAAACGCCAGCCCGCTGATGAACAAACTCATCGTGAAGCCGACGCCGGTGAGGCACGCCACCCCGTACAGTTGGGCCCACGAAGCGCCCTCCGGCAGGCGCGCGGTGCGCAGCGCGACGGCGAAATAGGAGAACGCCATCACGCCGATCTGCTTGCCGAGGAACAGACCAAGAGCGACGCCAAGCGTGGCGGGCTTTACCAGGCTGTCCAGGGTAAGGCCTGCCAGCGATACGCCCGCGTTTGCGAACGCGAAAATGGGCAGGATACCGAAAGCGACCCATGGGTGAAGGCCATGTTCGAGCTTGTGCAGCGGCGAGGGGGCGTCATCGGAATGTCCCTTCAGTGGAATTGCCAGCGCAGTAAGCACGCCGGCAAGCGTTGCGTGCACGCCGGACTTGAGAACGCACACCCATAGAAAAACGCCGATGAGCGCGTAGGGAGCGATGCGCTTCACTCCCATGCGGTTGAGAACAAACAGAGCGACCAGTCCGACGCCTGCGAGCAACAGCGCCTGGGCGGACAGATTGCTGGTGTAGAACAGGGCGATGACGAGAATTGCGCCGAGATCGTCGATAATCGCGATCGCAAGAAGTAGCGCTTTTAGTGCAGTTGGCGCGCGCGTCCCGAGCAAAGCGAGAATGCCCAACGCGAAAGCGATGTCGGTCGCGGCCGGAATGGCCCAGCCGTCAAGCGTTCCGGGGCTGTCGCGATTGATCCACGCATAGATCAAGGCAGGTATGGCCATGCCGCCGACCGCCGCAAACAACGGCAGCGACGCCTTGCGCATGCTGGACAGCTGGCCCTCCAGCACTTCCCGTTTGATCTCCAATCCGACGAGAAAGAAGAAGACGGCCATCAGACCGTCATTGATCCAGAGAAGGATTGGTTTGGAAATTTCCAGAGCGCCCGCCTGAACCGTGAATGGCATGGCGAGCCCGGACTGGTACACGCCGGCAAGTGCGGAATTGGCGACAAACAAGGCCAAGCCGGCGGTCGCCATGAGGATCAGGCCGCCGGCGGACTCCAGGCGTAGGAATTCCTGCAATTTGGATGAGAACCGTTCCACGGCGATGCTCCTGTCACTGGCCGCAGCTTGGCCGTTTGGAGTTGACGATCAGGCGCGTTGCGCTTTCCAGAGCGCCTGCAGACGGACCACTTCATCCCGTATGCGAAGGCGTGTCCGCTTGAGTCGCAACAACAGGTCGTGGTCGGGGCGGACCTGCGAGGCTTCTGTTTCAATCGCTGCGTCGAAAGCACGGTGACGGATCGCGAGCGCCTTGATGCGGCGGCTGATTGGTTCACGTCCCGTGTTGGCGTTCTCGGCAGCTGCGGACAGGTCCGGAGCGAAGTCTTCGGTGCGAAACATGGGTCTACTCCTTCTCATACCGTTGCAGTTGCAAGATGGGGAAGCCTGTTCGATAGTGCCAATCGAGAGTTTGGTTTCTTGACATAGAAAAAAACTATAGATGCGCCCAACACTGAGACAGCTCCAGTACCTCGTCGCGATCGCCGATACCGGTCGTTTCGGCGAGGCTGCGGGTCGTCTGCACGTGTCGCAGCCGAGCCTGTCTTCCCAGATTGCGGAAATGGAAACCTCGCTTGGGGTTGTTCTGCTTGAGCGCGGGCGCCACGGCGCCAGTCTGACTCCTGTCGGCGTAGAAGTCGTTCAGCGTGCGCGGCGCGTGCTGGGAGAGGTGGAGGAACTGAAAGCCGCTGCGCGTCAGTCCCACGACCAGCTGCGTGGCAGGATGCGCCTCGGCGTGCTGCCCTCGATCGGTCCCTACCTGTTACCTGAAGCCGCCAAGCGCCTGCACACCCTATTTCCCGACCTGCGGCTGGCTCTCAGGGAAGAACGAACGATCGATCTCGATGCACATCTCTCCGACGGACGGCTGGATGCCGTCATCTCGACCGCAGAAGATCACCCAGCATGCAAAGCGCTGACATTATTCCAGGAAGACCTCTGGGTCTGCACCGCCTCCGACGATCCTCTCGCCAAGAATCAGGAGCCTCTGCGTCTCAACAAACTCAAGGGGCGGGAACTGCTGAGTCTTGGGTATGGGCATGGTCTGAGCCAGATCGTGAGCGAACTGGCGCGCAAGGCCGGCGCGCATGTCTCTACAGAGTTTGAGGGTACGAGCCTCGATGCGATCCGGCACATGGCGGTAATGGGGGCGGGTCTCGCGATCGTGCCAAGTCTCTATGTCGCTTCCGAGGTACGATGGGACAAGGACGTCGTGGCGCTCCGTCTGGCGCATGGCGGCGCTAAGCGGAGGATTTCGCTGATCTGGAGGTCAACTTCGCCCCTCGCCAGCCACTTCGACCAGTTGGGAATCGTCCTGAAGGATGTGGGCGAGGACATCCTGCGCGGACTATGAGCGCTCGTTTTCAGCGAGATCTCGTCGGTCGTGCAGCGGGGTGCGGAGGGTGCGATCTGGGCGCGAGCGGTCGCACTCAATGTTCAATCCGGCGATCGGATTGGCCAGTCGCAGGTACGTTTGCGCTTGACCTGCCGATTGCATGCTAAATGCTACTTGTTGTTTGTTTGCTGGGACATCTCGAACGTGAATACTGCCGAAAAGCTCAAATCGCTCGCAATCGACCGATCCTCCAGCGAAAGTCGCGATGCCGGCCCCTGGCCGCTGATCGCTGGCGCGGCGATTGTCGCATTTGTATTGCTGGGATCGTGGGTCCTGTTCTTCAGCCCCCAGCCTGAGCCCGCGCCGATTGCCCAGGCCCAGGGCTCAAGCGGTGTCTCGGCGACAAGCTCGGCCGGCGTGGCCGGCGCCGCGCCTTCTGCGCGCGCACGCGGCGGTCTTGTCGCCTCGGGCTATGTGGTCGCGCGACGGTCCGCCACCGTCTCGACGGACTTCACCGGCCGGCTTCAATCAGTCCTGTTCGAGGAAGGCGCAGTGGTCGAGGAGGGGCAGCTGTTGGGCAAGCTCGACGACGAGCTCGCAGCTTACGATCTGAAGCTGTCAAAGGACCGGCTGAGAGCGGCGCGCGCCAACGTGGAGGCGTTGCAAGCACAGTTGGTAGAGGCGGAAGCGCAATTGCAGCGTTCGAGCGCGCTGCGCGCCAGCGAGGCGATCTCTGCTGCAGCGATGGAAAACGCCGAGGCGACAACTGGTCGACTGCGGGCGCAGCTGGAAGCAGCTAGGGCGGACGTGCAGGTCGCCGCCGGCACGGTCGAACGCCAGGAAGAGTTTCTCGACCGGCACAATGTCCGAGCGCCGTTCGCGGGCGTGATCGTCGCCAAGAACGCTCAGGCTGGCGAGATCATTTCACCGGCCGCTGGCGGGGGCGAGTTCACCCGTACTGGCGTCGCCACTCTCGTCGACATGGACAGCCTGGAAGTCGAAGTCGATGTGAATGAAGGCCAGATCGCGGATGTCTACCCCGGGCAGGAAGCCGTCATCGTCCTGGATTCCTACAGCGATTGGGAAATCCCTGGAGAGGTGATCGCGATCATACCCACCGCCAACCGCTCAAGCGCCACGATCAAGGTGCGTGTCGGGTTCAAGGTTCGCGACCAGCGGATTCTGCCGGAGATGGCGGCCAAGGTAACCTTCGACCGCACCGAACCAACATAAGAGAACGGCTCACAACCGAGAGAGAAACGTCCATGACGAACGCGCTCATTGAACTCAACGACGTGGCCAAGAGCTACCAGCGCGGCCAGGAAACGTTGTCGATATTCGATCGTCTGAACCTCACCATACCCCACGGTGATTTTGTCGCGATCATGGGCCCGTCAGGGTCGGGAAAAACGACGCTCTTGAATATGCTTGGCGGTCTCGACCGACCGACCGGCGGCAGCATCACATTCGACGGCAAGCAGATCGAGAAACTGTCCGAGAGCCAGCTCTCGTCATGGCGCGCCGCCAATATCGGCTTCATCTTCCAGTTCTACAATCTGATGCCGACCCTCACGGCTGCAAAGAACGTAGAACTGCCGCTTCTGCTCACCAGGCTCGGATCAGGCGAGCGCAAGCGCCGGGTGGAGACTGCGCTGGAAATCGTCGGCCTTTCCGAGCGAAAGGATCACAAGCCGAAAGAACTCTCAGGCGGCCAACAACAACGTGTCGCCATCGCACGCGCGCTGGTCGCCGATCCAAAGCTTCTGCTGGCGGACGAGCCAACCGGCGACCTCGATCGGACCACGGCGACTGAAATTCTGGAGATGCTGCAACTACTCAACAAGGATCTCGGCAAGACGATTGTCATGGTCACCCACGACCCCGCTGCCGCGAAATACGCCAAGCGCGAACTGCATCTCGACAAGGGTGAGTTCGAGGAGCGGCAATCATGAAGGATCTCGCGCTCGCGTTTTCTGGTCTCGCTCGCAAGAAGCTGCGCACTGCGCTTCTCGTCTTTGCGGTGTTTATCGCCTTCCTGATCTACGCTGTCCTCGGAGCGTTCTCAGCGTCATTGGACGCCGCGACCGGATCGTCCGCGTCATCGAACCGTCTGGTCGTCTCAAACCGGATCAACTTCACCGAAGTGCTGCCGATCGCATACGTCAATCGGGTCGCCAACGTACCGAACGTCACGGATGTCAGTTATTCGATGTGGTTTGGCGGCTACTATCAGGAGGAGCGCAATTTCCTGATCGCATTCGCGGTTGAGCCGGCCAGCTACGCGCGAATCTTCAGCGATCTGAATATTCCAGCTGAGCAGGTCCAGCGCTTCGCGACGCAGCGGGATTGCATGCTCGCTGGCCGGACGGACGCAGATCGTTGGGGCTGGCAGTTGGGCGACAGGGTTCCTGTTTCCTCCAACATCTGGCGGCAAGCAGATGGTTCCAACACCTGGCCCGTCGAAGTCTGCGCCATCGCGGAGGGTGGTGAGGATCTCCCTGGCGCAGGCGTCTACATCAACTACGAGTATTTCGACGAAGCCCGGGCGTTCGCGAATGATACGGTAGGCAACATCCATATTCAGACCGCCGGCGCGGACGTGAACGACCAGGTGATCGAAGACGTTGACGCGCTGTTCCAGAATTCTCCCGCTGAGACGGAGACGGTCACCGAAGCCGCCTTCAATGCGGCCTTCATCGATCAGCAGGGCAATCTCGGCCTCATTATATTGGGGGTCACGGGCGCGGCCTTCGTCACAATTCTCCTGATTGTTGGAAACGCCATGTCTGGCGCGATCCGCGAGCGAACGAGTGAGATCGCCGTCATGAAAACGATTGGCTTTCCGTCCGCCCGCATCGCCCGAATCGTCGTCGGTGAGACGCTATTGATTGCATGCATCGGCGGGCTGATCGGTTTGATCGTGGCGTGGCTGATCGTTGAGTTGGGCGGCGCGGCGCTCGCGGCGTTCTCGCCGTTCTTCGCGACGCTGACGCTTTCGCCACAGCTGCTGGCGACGGCTGTCGTCCTTATGGCGCTCCTTGGCCTCATCACCGGAGCGATCCCGGCGTGGAATGCGATGCGCGTGAACGTGGTCACTGCATTCAGGAGGATCTAGGACATGGGATCGCTTTTCCGACAGATCGGCGCCGTGGTCGTAATGACGGTTCAGAGCCTGCCGTCGCGCTTTTGGGCGTCGCTAACGACGATCGTTTCCATCGCATTGGTGATCGGCACGCTTCTGGCGTTTCTCGCCATGGGCAACGGTTTCCAGAAAACCGTCGCTGGCACCGGCTCGGAAAACATCGGGATCGTGCTTGGCACCGGGTCGTCAGGATCTGAACTGAACTCGACGATGCCGTCCTCGGCAGTGAGCATCATCGAAGAAGGTCCGGGCATCGCCCGCGACGCAAACGGCGTCCCCATTGTCTCTCCCGAAACCTATGTTGCTGTTGGCGCCGTGCGCAGATCAGGCGGCGGGAAGGCCAATATCTCGCTGCGCGGAGTGGAAGGTAACGCAGCGGGTATGCGTCCCGGCTTCACCATCACTGAGGGCCGGATGTTTGAACCGGGCACCAACGAACTGATCGCGGGCGCCGGCGTGGTCCGCCAGTTCGAGGGCTTCGATCTCGGCGCGCAGATCCGGTTCGGACCAGACACGTGGACGGTTGTCGGCGTGTTCGAGGTGCCGGGAACGGTTTTCGACAGCGAAGCCTGGGCGGATCTGCCAGTGGTTCAGACGCTGTTCAATCGCGGGCCAACTGTATCCGCACTGCGCGCGCAGCTGGCCGGCCCGAACGCGATCGAAGCGCTACAGGCCTACGTCGATAGTGACCCGCGGCTGCAGGTAGAGGTCAAGACGGAAAAGGAGCACTTCGCCAGCGAGGCCGGTTCGCTGGAGGCCCTCATCGTGTTCGGATGGGTAATCGCAATTACGCTCGGTCTGGGCGCGCTGGCTGGCGCGCTGAACACAATGTACGCGGCGGTCGAGGCCCGCACCAAGGAACTGGCGACGCTGCGTGCGATTGGGTTTGGCGGTGTGCCCGCGTTTTTTGGGGCAATGACTGAATCGCTCTTGCTCGCCCTGGGCGGCGGGCTCGTCGGGGTGGCGGCCGCATTTCTCCTGTTCAACGGCATCAATGTCTCGACGCTGAGCGGAAGCTTCACCCAGGTGGTGTTCGATTTCGCCATCGGCCCCGCGCAGGCCATCTCAGGCCTTCTCCTCGCTTTGGCGCTGGGCTTGGTCGGTGGCGTCTTCCCGGCGCTGAAGGCTGCGAGAACGCCAGTCCTGCGCATCGGGGCGGAGTAAGTCGTAGGCACAGTGTGTGCCGGCTATTCGAACGACTAAAACCTGCGACCCAGAACGGTTCCTGCGCGTCCGGGCACAGCGAGCAGGTCATCCAAGCTCTTGATTAAAATGGTGCCGGCTGCAGGAATCGAACCCGCGACCTCAAGATTACAAATCATGCGCTCTACCAACTGAGCTAAGCCGGCGTTTCGGCGCGCCGCATCGCAGCGGGCGCAGAAGCAACAGGGGAATAGGCGCCTCCGGCCCGTCGCGCAAGCCATCCGGCGACCGCCAGAAACCGACATTACAGACCGCGCAACCCGCCAATCGTTAACCGTGCAGCGAAATCACCTCCAGCCCGCCCCATTTGGCCGCATTTGCGTCAATGGAACGCCCGCCGCCGTCGCGAGTTTCTTCTCCAACAGATCAACCGCCGGGAGTCACATCTCATGAAACTGCCGATTGCACGCATCTCGATCATCGCAGCGTCCGCACTGGCCGCAGGTTTTGCAGCCGCGCCGGCGATGGCGGAAACCGAATGCCGCATCGATGGCGGCGCGGTGTACTTCTCCCACCAAGGCGCCAGCCTCAGCGATGAGAGCAGGGCGGCGCTCAACCGCATCGCCGCCGAAGCGCGCGCATGCAAGGCGGCTTCCGTCCTCGTGCGCACTGGCGCGGGCGAACTCGCAGAACAACGCGCCACGGCCATCGCGCAAACTCTTGCCGCCAACGGCGTCAGCGTAACGCGCACCGTCACGTCGCCGACCGCGATGGCGGCCAATGAAGGCTTCATCCAGGCCCGCGTCGCCGAGATCGAAATCCGCGCGCCCGGCCAATCGGTCAGCTAGGCTCGAAGCGCGCCGGGCCCGCCACTATGCGGTGGCCGGCTCTCCGCGGATCGCCTTGCCGTCGATCGCGTAGACGACTGCCGCCGCCGCAAGAAACGCCAACAGCGTGTGCAGCACATCGATTCCGAAATTGGTCGGCGATTCCGAATAATAGAGCACGTTGTAGGCCAGTGTCGTTACCGCGATGCCGATCCACAACAACGCGGCGCGCGACAGCGCAGCGCCCATGGATGCGGCCTTCGTCATCGTCAGCACGGCCGCGATTGCGAACGCCGTCACGAGTGCAACGACGAATCCAAGGCCCATCGCCAGACCCACGTCCATGTGCTGGGGTATCTGCGCCAGCGCGTTGGCCAGTTCCTCGCCGCTCAGCGAGGCGCCTTCGCCGATCCCCACCACGCCATGGTTCTCCAGCAATTGTTGCGACCACACCTCCTGGAACACCACGCCGTAAAACACGAAGCCGATGAAATACATCGCCACGCCGCCAGCCAGCGCCGCGACCAGGTTCACGCCCATAACTCTTGGCATCACATCCTCCCCAGATTGATTGCCGTAAGCAGGCACCATGAAGCTGAATATGCAGGAAAATCAATCGAATTCCCGTTCGCCGGGCGCTCGCGTTCGCCTATCGCGCCGCAAACCCTTGCGAATCTCCCGAGCATTCGCGACAGAGACGCCAGAACGCGCGCTGGTATAAGGGCGCAGCAACGGAAATCCTCATGGCTCGCATCCTCATCACTTCGGCCCTGCCGTACATCAATGGCGTCAAGCACCTCGGCAATCTCGCCGGGTCGATGCTGCCGGCGGATGTCTATGCCCGGTTCCAGCGCCTGCGCGGTCACGACGTCCTTTATATCTGCGCCACCGACGAGCACGGTACGCCGGCGGAACTTGCAGCTAAGGCTGCGGGCCAGACGCCGGACGAGTATTGCAAGGAACAACACCAGGTGCAGCGCGAAGTCGGTGAGGGCTTCAAGCTGTCCTACGACTGGTTTGGGCGCTCCTCCTCGCGCCCCAACAACGAACTGACCCAGGCCTTCGCGGACCGGCTTGAAGACAATGGCCTGATCGAGGAACGCACCTCGCGCCAGGTTTACTCGATCGACGATAAGCGCTTCCTGCCCGACCGCTATGTCGAAGGCACGTGCCCGCACTGCGACTATGAAAAGGCGCGAGGCGACCAATGCGACAATTGCGGGCGGCTGCTCGATCCGGTCGATCTCATCAATCCGTATTCGTCGGTTTCCGGTTCGAAGAAGATCGAGATCCGCGACACGCAGCATCTCTTCCTTCTCCAGTCCCAGATGCAGGACAGGATCCGCGCATGGGTCGACAAGTCGGAACACTGGCCGCAACTCACAAAGTCTATCGCCTACAAATGGCTCGACGAAGGGTTGCAGGATCGCGCCATCACCCGCGACCTCACATGGGGCGTTCCCGTCACCCGCAATGGCGAACCGCGTCCCGGCTTTGAAAACAAGGTCTTTTACGTCTGGTTCGACGCGCCCATCGAATACATCGGCGCAACAGTCGAATGGTCCGAAGCCGCCAGCGAAGCTGAAACCCGCAACTGGCGATCATGGTGGCGCACCGACGAAGGCGCCGAGGACGTCACCTATGTCCAGTTTATGGGCAAAGACAACGTTGCGTTCCACACCGTGTCGTTTCCGGTCACCATCCTCGGCTCCGGCGAACCGTGGAAGCTCGTCGACAAGCTGAAAGCCTTCAACTGGCTTACCTGGTATGGCGGCAAGTTCTCGACATCGGAGAAGCGCGGCGTCTTCATGGATCAGGCGCTTGAACTTCTGCCGTCGGATTACTGGCGCTGGTATCTCATCGCCAATTCGCCAGAAGGGTCCGACTCGGCTTTCACCTGGGAGAACTTCCAGTCGACGATCAATTCCGATCTCGCCAACGTGCTCGGCAATTTCGTCAACCGCATCACCAAGTACGCCGCCTCGAAGTTCGAGGGCAAGGTCGCTACCGGCGGCGAAAGCGGCGAAGCCGAAGCGTGGATGGCGAAAGAGCTGGAAACCCGCCTGCCGCTCCTGCTCGAGCACTACGAGAACATGGAATTCCGCAAGGCCGCGGCTGAGACCCGCGCCATCTGGGCCGCCGGCAACGAATACCTCACCAAGGCCGAACCATGGGTGAAATACAAGACCGACGTAGATGCGGCGGCGGTCGGCGTCCGCGCCGGCCTCAACCTTGCGGCCCTGTTCGCCATCATCGCCCAGCCGATCATCCCCGATGCAGCCGCAAAAATTCTCGCCGCCCTCAACGTGCCGGAGGGCTACCGCAGTCTCGACTTCAACCGCTTCGAAAAGAACTACGCCGACCTGATGGACGCGCTGCCTCGCGGCATGGAGATCACCCCTCCTGACGTGCTCTTCGCCAAGATCGAAGACGAACAGGTCGCTGCATGGACAGAACGCTTCGGCGGCGGTTGACCGACAAAAAACCGCCGGCGCAATGCGCCGGCGGCAGGCGAGAGCGGGGAGGAGCTCTCGTTACATGTCTGGGCTTGAGGGGGTTAAGCGCCAGGCATGATGACCTTGTCGATTACGTGGATCACGCCGTTCGAGGTCGCGATGTCGGCCGTCACAACCGTGGCGCCGTCGATCATCACCTTGCCGTCCTTGCCGACGACCTTGGCGGTCGTTCCCTGAACCGTTTCGGGTTTCACGGTCTTTCCGGCGACATCAGCCGCCATCACCTTTCCGGGCACGACGTGATAGGTCAGGATCGAGACAAGCTTGTCCTTGTTTTCCGGCTTCAGCAGTTCTGCAACGGTTCCTTCCGGAAGCGCGGCAAAGGCCTCGTCCGTTGGAGCGAACACCGTGAACGGCCCGTCACCGCGCAGCGTGTCTTCCAGACCGGCGGCCTGGACCGCTGCGACCAGCGTGCCGAAAGAACCGGCGCCAACCGCTGTATCAACGATGTCCTTGTGGGCGGCGTGTTCTTTCGATTCCGGCTCGGCGTGCGCGATCATCGGGGTAGCTGCGCCGAAAGAGACAGCCATAACAATCGCAGCGAGGGGGGAGGAAATTCGCATGGTATCAATCCTTTGGGTTTAGCGTTTTAAGGCGCGCGGGTGGTGCTCCCGCGACGTATCAGGGTCTGGCTTGCCGCCTTTGTCCTGTTGCAATCGCTACGAAGCCGCGCCCCGGTCGGATCACCGCGCTTGAAATTTTTCGGTAACCAGTTCGCGAGCAGGCGCTGGCAACGCCGGCGCCTTCGCATCTGGACAAGTTGTGCCTCAAGCGGTTTGCTCTGTCGCGGAAGCAACTCGCCACCAGCCGACGGGGACGCAAATGGCGTGGTTTCGAAAGAAAAAGTGCACCTGGTCCGGCCCGCTCTGGAAAGAGCAGATGTGGCCGGAAGTGATTGCCGGGCCGGTTGCGCCGCGAACCTTCCAACAATTGAAATGGCCGAATTTCTTCAAGAGGAGCTGGCGGCGCATGATCGAGGTGTTCAAGCCAAACGTCTCATGGACCGAGCACGAAGCTTTCTACTGCCTCATCGCCGCTGCGGCATGGGCCGATGGAAAGGTTCAGGCCGAGGAAGACCTCGAAATGAAGGCGCTGGCCAATCGCTCGCCGACGCTCTCGAAAGTTCCCGAAGGCGGCCTGAAGGACATAAACCGGCGCATTGTCCGCCGCCTCAACGCCGACTTTCAGGGCGCCGTCGAGCGTGCATGTTCCAGTCTTCCGGAAAAGATGCGCCGGTCGGCCTTCTGCCACGCCGTCGATATCGTCTATGCAGACCGGCAGGTGCTTCCCGAGGAAGCTCGCTACCTGAACAAGCTGGTTGAACTGCTGGGCGTCGATATTGATGAGGCCAAGTCCATCGCGGCGACGTTTGAAACCAAGAACGAGTTTTGACGGCGTTCGAATCCCTCGCTACTTCCATCTGGAAACCGCGAGAGGACCAACATGAAGACTTTCCTGCAGGCAGCCGCAATCTCCACCGCCGTTCTCGCAGCTTCTGCATGCGCAACCGGCCCAGCAGAAGCGCAGAATTTCTCCACTTCCGGAAAGTCCCTTCGCGAAGTCTACGAATACCTCCACGCCAACCCTGAGCTGTCCTTCCAGGAACGCAATTCTTCACGCATCCTCGCCGCTGAAATGAGGAAGCTGGGCTTCACCGTCACCGAGAATGTCGGGGACGAATGGGTGAAGGCCCGCGCCATGCAGAATTACGGCAAGATCGAAGACGGTGTTGGCGGTTACGGCGTCGTCGCAGTCCTCGAGAACGGCGAGGGCCCCACGGTCATGATCCGCGCCGACATGGATGGCTTGCCGGTCGTCGAAGAAACTGGCCGTACCTACGCGTCGAAAAAACGTGACATCACATGGGACGGTGTCGAAGGCGGCGTCATGCACGCCTGCGGACACGACATACACATGACATCCTGGCTGGGAACCGCCCGCAACCTTGTCGCCCGCAAGAATGACTGGTCCGGCACGCTCGTCATGATCCTGCAGCCAGCCGAAGAGTTGGGGCTTGGCGCAAAGTCGATGATCGAGTCAGGGCT
>JBHIWT010000032.1:0-23258 GCA_041987265.1 Hyphomonadaceae bacterium | reverse complement strand
ATTGCCTATGCGCAGGTCGCCATGAACCAGCGCTGTCGGCCCGGGATCAGGAAGGTTCTGCCGCAACCAGGCGAGGCCGAGGGCGATTATAGGGCGATCGCCGCCGAAACTCTCAAAATCGCTGGCGAGCCGCTCGACGCCTGCTGCCGCATTGAGTTCGGGAATTCCGTCCAGTCGGGAAACATCGAGCGCGTGAATGCTTGCGAGCGCGCCGGCGATATCGGTTGTCAGTTCCGGTCTGGCTTGCTTCAGGACGTCATCCGGATCGGCGCTGCCTGAGATCGCCCGCATCACGAAGCCGATTCCGATGCCATCTTCCGGGGTGAGTACTGCAAGGACTTCGGGGGCAGGGACGCCGCCGGCGTGCGCCGTTTCAATGATCTTCGCCTCGAGAGCGTTTGAAAGCGGACGGGCGCTGATCCACTCAGGCGATGGCGCTCGGCGCAGGACAAGGTCCTGACCGGCGCAATTGAAGCGCCAGGTTTCCATGTTGGCCCCGCCGGAAAGCCGGGAGAGATTGGCGACTTCGCCGTCCACGCCAACTCGGGACATCACTGCCTTCAGGCGCGCTGCGAGCCCTGCTGTTGGATCATCTCTTGTGGGCACGGTCGAAGCTCCTCCCGTGGCAGTCTCAGCGCGCCGCTTTGTGCCAATTTGTCATGGTTCGTTGATGAGAGAATACGTAAGTTACAGACGCGGTTGAGGTTGCTGAATTGTGTGACAGCCGGCGAGTGCAAGAATGGCTATTGCCAGCGTAGTCAATGGCAAGATCTCAGTGGGCGCAAGGCTTGGCGATGTGTCCAATTTGTCCGCCGTATCATCAGGCTTAGGTACTTGGATTGTAGCCAATTCGTTAAGCGTTTTCCTCCAATTTACTTTGGGAATTGGAGCTCGCCATGTCGATGGACCAGAGACGGCTGACAACACTGCGCGTGACCGCGTCTACGGCGCGGGTACTAAATTTGGTTAGCATCGCAAACCAATTCGGCTCTACCGACGAGTACTGTGAAGCGCCACTTTTTCGCTGCAAGAAGCTTAATCACTCAATCATTCTCAAGCACACTGTCCGCAACCATGAGCGGAGCGTTGTTTCGCAACGCAAGAGCGCGACCAAGATCATCTTCCCATTCACTTCCGAGGATCTGGATTTGGGTGGCCGGTCAATCTTTGTCGGGGAGAAGAATTTTTCTCGTGTTTTGGCCAGCCTGGTATTGGAGCAAAATCGAGAAGAAGACTTCCAGCACGACATAGAAACCCTCGGCCTGATCGACAAGCTGCCCTCTCTGGACCCCTTCCTGCTGAGAGAGAAGCTTCGTAGGGCCGGACGAGAGCCTTCACGATGCTACTTCCGGTTATCTGACGCCGATGTCGACCGAATGCAGAAATTCGTGCAAAGCGAGATTGAGCGTTTGGTTGAGATCGCTTTTGTCGACAGTGCGGAGCTGCACCGTCATTCAACCAAAATGGCGCAGCTTCTCATGACCGACGAAACTGCAGATCGCCTGGAGCCGCTCCGGGCGACGCTTGGTATGACAGGCGAACAATACATCGAGGGCGTATTCGCCTGGAAGGGATTCCTCTACTATCGATGGCTGCTTGGCGAACTGGCGCCCAACCTGAAGGGCTTGTTCACGGATATCCTGCGCGTCCGCGTTCTGCGGGCCACGATCGGAGAGCGCCGCCAGATAGACTCTGATCGACGGAAGATTGTGGGCGCGCTGGAAAACGCAGTGGCTCACGTTCGGAGGGGACTGATGCAGTACGCCGACGCCTTCCAGGCGCTTGCTGAAGGAAAGCCCGCGGCGTTTCGCGATTTTCTTATCAAGGCGCCTTCGATGTTCACCTCCATTGGCGAAGCGATGGGTGTAATCAGCCATATCAATTCATTCTGGAGGTTTCAGTTTCCCTCTGATGAGAATGAAAAGTCCATCGATATTATGGACGCTTCCGAACTGTTTGGAGAGTTTGCGCGTCAAGTTGAATCATTTGCTGAAGGGAAGGTGCCAGCAGCCGCGTAGTCGGCGCCAATTTCTTTCTGGTCAAACCGCTTACACCCGACAGCGTGTTCGCCCGGGTCGTTTACGTGCTGAAAGACAATCGCGATTTCATCATCGCCAACCAGTATACTGGTCCGGACCGGCGGATTCGTTTCGAGGGCGTTCCGGCCGGGATGGATCCGCGTCGCTCGACCGACCTGACGACGGAGTTGGGTGACGCGAAGGAGCCCAACCTCACGCAATCTGATCTGGACTCCTTCTTCAAACCCCAGAAGGTCTCGCTGTGACATCGTCATCCTACACTCGTGTGAAACCTGATTTCCGTTTGCGATCGGCGCTTCGCAAACCTGGCGGACTTACAGCTGATGAAGCCGTTGCGCGGGCGCATCGCCGGCTTGAGACGGTGCGGGAAAGCTCGATGGTTGCGCTCGATGAGAATATCGCGGGGCTCGGCGCGGCCGCGCGTTCGGATTGCACGAAGGGGGATCTGTATTTCCTAGCGTCTGAGATCTTCGCGATCGCCGGGAGCTTTGACCAGGGCAAGGTGGCGTTGGCGGCCGAGAGCCTGTGTGACCTGCTGGCCGTTGAAGGAGGAAGCCCCGAGGTGAGGGATGAAAAGCCGGACGCTAAGCTTCTCGCGGCGGTCGGCGTGCATGTCGACGCTCTGCGCGCGCTGCGCGTGCCTGAGATGGCGGCGAATGAGGCCGGGTGTCGCGTCCTGATCGATGGCCTGAAGAGCGTTGTGGCTCATACGCAGAACGCCAGTGGAAGCGACGACGTCTAAATCCTCGTAGGTCTCCTTGGGGGATCCAGGCTGAGCGGCTGTGGAGCCGGGCATGGCGCATCAGGCGCCGCCTGTGTTTCGTTGCTGTGTTTCGCTGCGCGCAATTTTGAAATTCTCGAAGGTCTTGACTCTTGTGCGCCAAGCCGGTTTTCTCGGGGTTAGAACAAAACGAGAACACAATGCAAGACCGTCTTTTGGATCTGAAGCGGCGCGTGGCCGTTCTGGAGGGCGTGCCGGAACAGCGGCCAAGGCGGATTTTTGCGGTTGGCAGCGGGGCGATGGATGAGGTTCTGGGCGGGGGACTGGAGCTGGGCGCGCTGCATGAAGTGTACGCCTCGGCTGCGCAGGATGTCTCGGCGGCTGGCGGGTTTGCCGCCGGCCTGGCTGTGCGGGCGACTGGGGACTGGCCGATCGTGTGGGTGCGGCATGACTACGCCGAGGTTGAAGGCGGTGCGCTTTACGGGCCGGGGCTGGCGGAATTCGGGCTGAACCCCGACCGGTTGATTCTGGTGCGGGCGCCTGCGCCTGCGGATGTGCTGCGCGTCGGAGCGGAGGCCGCGGGCTGCAAGTCTGTTGGGTGTGTGGTGATGGAAGTGTGGGGGGCGCCGCCGGCGCTTGACCTGACGGCGACGCGGCGGCTGTCGCTCGCGGCGGGGGGCTCTGGCGTCACCTTGATGATGGTTCGTGCTGGCGCGGCGCCGGGGCCCAGTGTGGAGGCGAATGCGCCTGGCGGGCCGACATTCGCCGTCACGCTGCAACGGCATCGCGGCGGCGTTCCGGAACGCAAGTGGATTGTGGAGTGGGATCGTGACCAAGGGGAGTTCAAAGACACAGCGACGCTATCTGGCGGTGTGGTTTCCGTTCCTGCCTGTCGACCGGATTCGTCGCACACAGCGGCGCAGAACTGGCGCGCCGCCGTCTGACGAAATTCTGGTTGTCGCGGAAAAGATCAAGGGCGCCTTGCGGCTGGCGGCGGTCAGTCGCGAAGGGCTGGCGGCCGGTCTGTGCAAGGGGCTGACGCTGGCGGATGCGCGTGCGCGCACGCCGGGCGTCAAGGTTGCAGAACACGATCCGGTGGAAGATGCGGGTCTGCTTGAACGGCTTGCAGATGATTGTGAGCGGTTCAGTCCGGTTGTGGTGTGCGATGCGCCTGACGGTCTGCTGCTGGATATAACCGGCTGCGCCCATCTGTTTGGCGGTGAACGCGAGTTGCGCGAAAGCCTGTGCCGCCGGATGGTGCGGACGGGGTTTCATGTGCGTGCGACAGTTGCGGGAACGCCGGACGCGGCGCGGGCGCTGGTCCGGTTTGCGCGCATCGGCGTCGTTCCGCATGGCGATCATATCGCGCAGACCAAACGGCTGCCTGTCGCTGCGATCGGGCTGGCGGAAGAGACGCGTATTGCACTCTTCCGGGCCGGACTGAAGACAATTGGCGATCTTGCGGACAGGCCGCGTCTGCCCCTGTCGGCCCGGTTCGGGGAGGATGTGGCGCGGCGGCTGCGACGTATGTTCGGGGAAGAAGCAACGCCGCTAACGCCGAGGCGGTTTATTCCATCCTGTGTGGTCGAGCGCCGGTTTGGCGAACCGGTTGCGCGTATTGAGGATATCGAAGCGACGCTTGGCGAGCTGATGAAGGAAGCCTCCCAGGCTCTGGCGCGCAGGCGTGAAGGCGGCCGGCAGTTCGAGGCGAGCTTCTTTCGTTCGGACGGCGCAGTGCGGCGTATCATGATCGAGACGGGGCGCGCGACGCGCGATCCTGATGCAGTGCTGCGGCTTTACCGTGAACGGCTGGAGGCGTTGGCCGATCCGATTGATCCGGGTTTTGGTTTCGATCTCATCCGGGTGTCCGTGCCGGTCAGCGAAACGCTGGCGCCGGCGCAGACAAGCCTGGATGGACGCGTGGCGGCGGAAGGTGAGGTGGCGGACCTGGTCGATCGTCTCTCTGTGCGGTTCGGGCGGGAGCGTGTGCAGAGATTTGTCCGGGAAAACACGCATGATCCGGGGCGCGCTTCGTTGCTGGTTCCGGCAGGCGATCAGTCATGTGGGATGAGCTGGCCCGCGCCTCAGGCCGGCGAGCCGCCTGTCCGTCCGCTGCAATTGTTTGACCCGCCGCAGCCGATCGACGCGCTGGCGGAAGTGCCGGATGGTCCGCCCATGCGGTTCCGCTGGCGCCGGGTGCTGCATGATGTTGCGCACGCCGAAGGGCCTGAACGGATCGCTCCGGAATGGTGGCGGCGCGACGCCGGGGCGATGACGCGGGATTATTTCCGGGTCGAGGACGAAGGCGGACGGCGTTTCTGGCTGTTCCGTGAGGGTCTTTATGGCCGGGAAGCGGGCCAGCCGCGCTGGTTCCTGCATGGGCTGTTTCCATGACCGGGTATGCCGAACTGGCGGTTGCGTCGAACTTTTCGTTTCTGCGCGGAGCTTCGCAGGCGCGCGATCTTGTGTTGACGTCTGTGCTGCTTGGGCAGACGGGCGTCGGGGTTGCGGACCGCAATACAGTGGCTGGCGTGGTGCGGGCCTGGAGCGCCCTGCGGGACTTGCGGGAGAATGGCCTTCCATCTCCTGAAAGGGTGAGGGCCGGCGGTTCTCCGGGAGAATATGTCTGGATCGAAGATCCCGGCGCGGAGGAAATTGCAGCGTTTCAAAAGGACCTGAAGGCGAGGGCGAAGACGTTCAAGCTGGCTGTGGGCGCGCGGCTGGTTTTCTGTGACGGGACGCCGGACATCATCGCCTATCCGGAGGATCGTGAGGGGTGGGGGCGGCTGTGCCGGTTGCTGACGGCGGGCAACAGGCGGGCGAAGAAGGGCGAGTGCCTGCTGACGCTTGATGATCTTGCGATGCATGCGGCCGGGCTGTTGCTGATCGTCATGCCTGAACGGCGGGTCGATACGCTTGAAGCGCTTCTGCTTCGTCTCAAGCAGATCGCGCCGGGCGCTGTATGGCTGGGCGCGGTGCTGTCGCGGCGTGGGGATGATGAGAGGCGGCTGGCGAAGCTGGGTGCGATCGCTGTTACGGCGGATGCGCCGCTGATTGCAGTGAATGATGTTCTTTATCATGCGCCCGAGCAGCGCGACCTGCAGGATGTGATGACCTGTATCCGCGAGGGCGTCACGATCGAGGCGGCCGGGCGTGCGCTGGAAGCGAATGCCGAGCGACACCTGAAACCGCCACACGAGATGGCGCGCCTGTTTCGTCACGCACCGGGAGCGATTGCGGAATCGCAGGTTCTGCTCAAGCGCATTGATTTCGACCTGGACCAGTTGCGGTACGAATATCCTGACGAGCCGGTGCCGCCCGGGTGGGAGGATCAGGCGTGGCTGGAGGAGCGGACGTGGGTTCACGCCCGCATGCGCTATCCGGACGGCGTTCCGGAGAAGGTCGAGAAGCTTCTGAAGCTGGAGCTTGCGTTCATCCGGAAGCAGAACCTGGCGCGGTACTTTCTCACCATCTACGACATTGTCTGCGTCGCCAAAGACAAGGGCATCCTGTGCCAGGGGCGTGGATCGGCGGCGAATTCGGCGGTCTGTTATGCGCTGGGAATCACGTCGGTCGATCCGGCCCATTTTGATGTGCTGTTCGCGCGTTTCATGTCCGAGGAGCGCAAGGAGCCGCCTGATATCGATGTCGATTTCGAGCATGAGCGGCGCGAGGAAATCATCCAGCATATTTACGAGCGTTATGGCCGTCACCGCGCCGGGATTGCTGCGACTGTCATTCATTACCGTCCGCGCAGCGCGATGCGCGAAGTCGGCAAGGCGATGGGGCTGACAGAGGATGTGACGGCGCGGCTGGCGGGGCTGGTGTGGGGTAGCTGGGGCGGGGGGCTGACAGACGACCATGTTCGTCAGGCCGGGTTTGACCCGAAGAATGCGGAAATCCGCCGTGCGTTATCACTGGCGCGGCGTCTGCTGGGGTTTCCGCGTCATCTTTCTCAACACGTAGGCGGGTTCATTCTGGCGCGCGACAGGCTCGACGAGCTTGTGCCGATCGGCAACGCCGCGATGGCGGACCGCACATTCATCGAATGGGACAAGGACGACATTGATGCGCTGAGATTGATGAAGGTCGACGTGCTGGCTTTGGGTATGTTGACCTGTATCCGCAAGGCGTTCGACCTGATCCATCTGCATGGCGGCGCCAAACTGGGATTGCAGGACATCCCGCAGGAGGACCCGGCCGTCTACGACATGCTGTCCAAGGGCGACAGTCTCGGCGTGTTTCAGGTGGAGAGCCGGGCGCAGATCAACATGCTGCCGCGGATGAAGCCGAAGACGTTCTACGACCTTGTCATCGAGGTTGCGATCGTGCGGCCGGGACCGATTCAGGGTGACATGGTGCACCCTTACCTTCGGCGACGAAACGGTCAGGAAGAGGTGGTCTATCCCGCGCCATCGCCTGAGCATGGGCCTGCGAATGAACTTGAGGATGTGCTGGGAAAGACCAAGGGCGTGCCGCTGTTTCAGGAGCAGGCGATGCGGCTGGCCATTGTTGCGGCGCGGTTCACCGATGCGGAGGCGAACGGATTGCGCAAGGCGATGGCGACGTTTCGCAATGTCGGCACGATCCATACCTTTGAGGAGAAGATGGTGGGCGGCATGGTGCGCCGGGGATATGAGCCGGAGTTCGCACAGCGCTGTTTCGAACAGATCAAGGGGTTTGGCTCGTACGGGTTTCCGGAAAGCCATGCGGCGGCGTTTGCGCAGCTTGTCTATGTTTCCTCATGGTTGAAGCACTATCATCCCGCGGCCTTCACCTGCGCGTTGCTGAATTCGCAGCCGATGGGGTTTTATGCGCCGGCGCAGCTGGTTCGCGATGCGCAGGAGCATGGGGTGGAAGCGCGGCCGGTCGATGTGAATCACAGCGCGTGGGACAACACGCTGGAGCGTAGAGCGGATGGCGCGCTGGCGCTGCGACTGGGGTTCCGGCAGGTGGACGGGCTGATCAAGGCGGACATGGAACGGCTGGTCGCTGCACGCGGCGGGGGATATGCGAGCATCGAGGCGCTGGCGAAGCGGAGCCGGCCGGGCGGGCGAGGGTTGCGCGCCCTGGCGGATGCGGATGCGTTTCGTTCCATGGGAATGGACCGGCGCGCAGCGCTGTGGGCGGTGCGGCGGTTGCCGAATGATGCGCCGTTGCCGTTGTTTGCGCATGCGGATGCATCCGAGCTGGGCGAAGAGCCCGACATGGAGCTGCCGGACATGCCTTTGGCTGAGCATGTCGCAACGGATTACCAGACGACGCGGTTGTCGCTGAAAGCGCACCCGATGCAGATCCTGCGACCGATATTCCACAAAGAGGGCGTTGCGACCTGTGCAGAGACGTCGGCGTGTCGCGATGGCGCGTGGACGCGCAGTGCCGGACTGGTCCTCGTGCGCCAACGGCCGGGCAATGGAAAGGCTACGTTCGTCACGCTGGAGGACGAAACCGGGATCACCAATGTCGTTTTATGGTCGCGGACAGTGGAGCGCTTTCGTAGCGAGGTGATGAGCGCGCGCCTGATGCTGGTGGAAGGCAGGGTGCAGAAAAGCCCGGAAGGCGTGGTGCATCTGATGGGTGTGCGATTGTATGATCGCTCAGGCGAGCTTGAACGATTGACCGACGACGACATGGAGAGCGCTCGTTCCGCAATGCGCAATCACGGTCATCCGAGGAACGTACGAATTCTGCCGAAATCGCGAGACTTTCATTGAGCCTGCACCCATGTAGAACTGACGCGATTCGATATGCTCAGGCTTTCCGGATGTTTCCCAATTGACCCAGATTTCCGAACGACTTCTGTCTGAAACTACCGAAGCGGACGCTGCGGCTCTCGACCGGGTGCGCGAACGCCAAACGCTGATGTTGCAACGAACGCTGGACTGGGCTGCGGTAAACACCGGGAGCTGGAACGCGGAGGGCCTGAAGGTCTTCGCGCCGATGCTGGGCGAGGCGCTGTGCGAATTGGATGCGGATGTCACGATGGCCGAGACCGCGCCGATCGAGCGCGTGACGAATGCGGGCGATGTGGAGGGGTTTTCGACCGGTCCGGTCGTGTTGGCGGCTGCGCGTCCCGACGCGCCGGTACAGGTGGTGCTGACCGGGCACTACGACACAGTGTTCCCGCCCGGAACCTTCACGGAAATCGTCGACCTTGGTGACGGTCGCATCAACGGCCCCGGCGTCGCCGACATGAAGGGCGGGCTGGTGGTGATGCTGGAGGCGTTACGCGCGTTTGAAGCCGGACCTCACAAGGACCGCCTTGGCTATCGAATCGTGATTTCTCCGGATGAGGAGACAGGCAATTTCGCCAGCGCGAAACACATTGCGGCTTCCGCTGAGGGCGCGCATGTCGGGCTGACCTACGAACCCGCCATGGAGACCGGCCAGCTGGCCGGCGGCCGCAAGGGCTCGGCGATCTTTGACATCATCCTGCGCGGGCGAGCGGCGCATGCGGGCCGCGCGTATGCCGAAGGGCGAAGCGCGATCTATGCCGCTGCTGATCTGGCGGCGCGGATCGAGAAGCTGAACGACAACCCGGACAACGTAACGTTCAATGTCGGCGCGATCGATGGCGGCGGCGCGGTCAACATTGTTCCGGACATGGCGATTGTGCGTCTGGGCGCGCGGGCGCCGGACGGCCCGTCCGCTGAACGGGCGACCCGGGCGCTTGAAGACGCTGTGCAGGCCGTATTGCAGCGGGATGGAATCACGGCGGATCTGAGAGGCGGATTCTATCGCCCGCCCAAACCACGCAACCGCGCCCAGAACGAGCTGTTTACGGCGGTTCGCGAAACTGGGGCCGCGCTTGGTCTTGAGATCGATTTCGCGGACACTGGCGGCGTGTGCGAAGGCAACAATGTGTTCGCCGCCGGTGTGCCGAACATCGACACGCTGGGCGTTCGCGGCGGATCGATCCATTCGCACGAGGAATTTCTATGTGTGGACAGCCTCGTCGAGCGTGCGGCGCTGTCGGCCCTGATCCTCAACCGTCTTGCGGACGACCGCATAGACGCCGCCAAGATCAAGCGCAGCATGCAGGAGGCCTCATGAGCCAGTCAGGCGCGACAGAACCCGGGGTCTATATCGGCGGAACATGGGGCGAGGGCGAAGGCGCGGCGTTCGAATCAATCAATCCGGCCAACGGCGGGGTCAGTTGGGCGGGGAAGGCGGCCAGCGCCGATCAGGTCGCAGCGGCGGTGGCGGCGGCGCGTGAAGCGTTCAGCGCTTGGTCGCAACGACCATTGGACGAGCGGGCGGCGATACTTGCGGCCTATGCCGAGATCGCCAAGCGCCGGTCGGAAGAGATCGCCGAAGCGATCAGCGCGGACATGGGCAAGACCATGCGTGAGGCGCGGCAGGAGGCGGGCAGCGTTGCGGGAAAGATCGCGCTGGCGCGGCGCGCCTATGACGAGCGCACCGGCACACATAGCACGCCCACCGATTTCGGCGCCGCAGAGATCACGCACAGACCGCATGGCGTGGTTGCGGTGCTTGGGCCGTACAATTTTCCGGCGCATCTGCCCAACGGCCATATAGTTCCGGCGCTGTTGGCGGGCAATACATGTGTGTTCAAGCCGAGCGAACTCGCGCCGCGCGTGGCGCAGGTTCTCGCGGATGCACTGAGCGAAGCCGGGCTGCCGGCTGGATGCCTGAATATCGTACATGGCGGAGGCGAGGTCGGTCAGGCGTTGTTGGGCGGAGACGTCAACGCGGTCTGTTTTACCGGGTCCTCGGCGACGGGGCGGAAGATTCACGCGGCGTTTGGCGGGCGGCCTGATGTGCGGCTGGCGCTGGAGATGGGCGGCAATAATCCGTTGGTTGTCTGGGAGCCGTCAGATGTTGAAGCGGCGGCGCGGATTGTTCGCGATTCCGCCTATCTCACCAGCGGCCAGCGATGCACGTGCGCTCGACGGCTTATCATTCCGGACGGAGCTGAGGGCGACGCTTTGCTGGCGCAATTGCAGGGACTGGTCGCAGAGATTGTCGTCGGGCCGCCTGATCGGGAGGATGTCTATCTGGGGCCGCTCGTGTCCGCCAGGGCGGCGGCGCACGCCGTTGAGTTTCAGGAGAAGTTGCTGGCGCGCGGCGGCGTTGAGCTGGCCAAGCTTGAGATCCAGCAATTCGGGCCGGCATTCGTTTCGCCCGGACTGATCGACATGACGCCGGCATCCGGCGCGTTGGATGAAGAATTGTTCGGACCATTGCTGCAGGTCTGGCGCGTCGGCGATTTCGACGAGGCGATACGGCTGGGCAATGACACCCAGTATGGGCTGTCAGCTGGCCTGATCAGTGGACGTGCGGATCTGTGGTCACAGTTTCGCGGCTGCATTCGCGCAGGCGTGGTCAACTGGAACCGGCCGACCGTCGGTGCCAGCGGTGCGCTTCCGTTTGGCGGGCCGGGCATGTCCGGCAATCATTCGCCCGGCGGGTCCTATGCGGCCGATTACTGCGCCTGGCCAATGGCCAGCCTCGTCGCTCCGTCTGGCTAGGCAAGCCCGCTGCTCATAGCGTGCGAATGACTCGGCAGAGGCATTTGCCTCAACGTGTGGCGCGTTGGCGAAGTTTGTGCTGGTCAGGGGTGCGCGCATGATCCAGTTTCCGGCGTCCGTTCTCGCAGTGAGAAGGGTTGGTGGAGTTGAGAGCATGAAGGCTGCTGCGCTGCGAGTGAACGCGCTCCGGTTCGTGGTTGTGGAGTGGATGTGCGCGGTTCGACGCTGGTGGGGATTGTTTGTTGGCGCTGTGCTGGCGGTCGGGTGTCTCTCAGCCTGTCAGGCGACAGCGCAACAGGGCGATCCGGCGGCCGGACTGGCGCGCGGCGCCAGCAGTCACGTCTTTGATCAATGGGCGGGCCCGCCGATCACGGTGTGGACGTACGCGCCGGAAAACGGAGCGCTTGGTGACCTTCCCGTCGTTGTCGTCATGCATGGCGTGAACCGCGACGGGGATCGTTATCGGGATGAATGGATCGCGTCAGCGCGAGAGCATGGCCTGATCGTTCTGGCGCCTATGTTTACCCGCGACGAATTTCCGGGCGCTGCCGGATACAATCTTGGAAACATGTTCGATGCGGAAACTGATGCGGCGATAGATGAGTCGCTGTGGTCGTTCAGTGCGATTGATGCGCTGTTTGAAGACGCGGTGGCGCGGATCGGTGGAACGCAGACATCCTACGCACTCTACGGGCATTCGGCCGGCGCACAGTTCGTGCACCGGTATCTCTACTTCAAGCCGGAAACACGCGCGGGCATGTTCCTGGTCGCCAATGCCGGTTGGTACACAATGCCGGTGTTTGATGAAGCGTTTCCCTATGGGCTTCAGGGTTCGGGGCTGAACCCGGCCGGACTCAACCACGCATTTGAAGCGGAAGTCGCCGTTTTGTTGGGCGACAAGGACATTGACGCTACTGATCCGAACCTCAGACGCACTCCGGAGGCGATGGCCCAGGGGCCGCACAGGTTTGCGCGCGGTCAGACGTTCTTCGAAACGGCCAAGGCGCGCGCGCGTGAAGAAGGCGTTGCGTTCGGTTGGCGGCAGGTGACAGTACCGGGCGCCCACCATAGCAATGGATTGATGGCTCCGGCCGCGGCCGCATTGGTGCGACAACGCGCATCGGGCGGATAGGCCGTTTGAAGGCTGGGGCGACGCCGAAGACAGGAGAGCGGAATGGCTGGTTTGCGCATCATGGCCGCGATCGTGGCGGTCTGTTTCAGCAGCGTCGGCGCGCTGGCGCAGACGTCGGCGCAGTCTGTCGAAGAGTTGTTTACGCCGGAGCACCGGAATCAGCTGGTCCTGGACATTGAGAGCGCCATCGCATCAGCGCAGGCGGCGGAAGGCGTGATCCCGAAATCCGCGGCGCGCGAAATTCGGGATAAGGCCGACATCCGCTTTGTGCCGCTTGATGAGGTGAGCGCTGAATACGACCGGGTTCGCCATCGCATGGTTGCGCTCCTGAACGTATGGAAGCGCTCGCTGTCGAAGGACGCTGCTGATCATGTCCACTATGGGGTGACGACCGTCGACGTCTACGACACGGTCCGCATTCTCCAGATACGCGAGTCGATCCGGTTTCTCGTGCGAGACATGCTCGAGATCGAAGACCAGTTGGTCGCACTGGCTGCAGCGCATCGCGATACGCCGATGATCGGGCGCACGCTGGGCCAGCACGCCTTGCCGATCACGTTCGGCAAGAAGGTGGCGGTGTGGGCGGCGGTGAATCGCAGGAATATCGAACGCCTGCAGGAAGTCAGCGCCAGGATCGAACGGCTCGGTGTTCTCAAGGGTGCGGTTGGGACTCATCTGGGGCTGGGCGAACGCGGGATCGCAGTCGAGCGTCGTGTTTCTGAAGCCTTGGGACTTGCTGAGCCCGGCGCGGCCGACTGGCATGGGGCCAGAGACGTATTTGCCGAATACGCACTGACGCTCGCGCTGATCTCAAAATCCTACGCCGCCATTGGCGGAGAGATCTTCCGCCTGCAAATGACGGATATTGCAGAAGTTTTTGAAGCGAGATCCGCTAGCGCGGTTGGCAGCAGCACGATGCCGCACAAGCAGAATCCGAGCCGGTCCGAGGCGTTGATCCATCATGGCCGCACGATCCCGCGGCTGGCGGAGGTCCTGCTCGACGACATGGAGAACGCATTCGAGCGGGACAATACGTCGAGACCCAACGGGGTTGTTGAGGAGATCTCCCTGGCGAGTGCGGACATGATTTCGGATGCGAGCGTGCTGCTGCGCCGCCTGGAAGTAGACACGGCGCGGATGCGATCGAACCTCGACAGCACAGACGGGATGATCATGTCCCAGCGCATCGTCCTGTTCCTCGCGGACGATGTCGGGCGGGAGGTTGCCGAGGAGCATGTCCGTGCTGCGGCGTTTGCAGCGGCGGAGGGCGGACACTCATTTCGCGCAGCGCTACTCGCTGACGAGTTGATCGGACCGCTGCTTCGGCGCGACCTCGATGACCTGCTGGATCCTGAAACCTATCTTGGCCTCGCGGGCGAACAGGTCGACCGCACGATCGCCGAGATAAATTCGGCGCGCCGCGATGTTCAGTCGTCGGAGGAATGACGAGCGCGCGTTACGTCCAGATGGGTCGCTCAGGCTGACTGACGCAATAATGCCACAGCTGGCCCGGCGGGGACCGGGACGAGACAATTAGTTGTAGACAAATCTCATTCCATCCGAACTTAATCCGAAATGAGCGGTCGGGTTGGGTTTCGCTGGAGGCATCCGCGGCCCGCAATAGCCTGGCAAACGATAATGGGGCCCGCCTGAAATGGTGGAGAGCCCACCCCGGGGATCGCAGCGTCACTCGCTGGCGGCGTTACGTCTCAAAGCAAAGGCGAAACAATGAAAAACTTCAAGAACCTCCTATTGCGTTCAGCGGCTCCGATCATGGTTGTTGTTGCTGCGCCAGCTGTTGCGCAGGAAGCGGGGCCGGCTGCGGGCGAGCCTGAAGTCATCGTCGTGACCGGCACCAATATTCAGGGTGCGCGGATCAACGAGGCCTTGCCGATCACGGTTGTGGGCGAGGACGATATCGCTGCGATCGGCGGTGTTGATGGCGAGGACCTGATCCGTTCGCTGCCGGGGCAGGGCGGGGTCGCGTTCCGGACCGACAACAACACGACGGTCAACAACGCGCGCGGCGATGTTGCATCGATCAACCTGCGCTCCATCGGTTCCAGCGGTACGCTGGTGCTGCTCAATGGCCGCCGCGTCGTGAACCACCCGTCGACCCAGGCTGAATTGTCGACGCCGGTCACGACGACCAACATGAACTCCCTGCCCGTTTCGGGCATCGCTCGCGTTGAGGTGTTCAATGACGGCGCGTCCGCCATCTACGGAACGGATGCCGTCGCCGGCGTCTTCAACACCATTCTCGACGACGATTACGAGGGCGTCACCGTCAATACGAGACATCTCGGCGCGACGGGCAACGGACTGTTCGAACAGACCTATGGACTGAAGGCGGGCAAGAACTTCAACGAGGACAGAACCAATATTTCTGTCGCGCTGGAGTATTCGCAGCGGGATGGGATCTTCGCTTCGGAAACCGACCGGGCGTTCAGCGAAGATCTGCGCCCGTTCCTGGAAGGCGGTTATTTCGAGGGCGATGTCTCGTTTGACAACCGCGCGACGCAAACCCCGTGGGGCCAGTGGACGCTGGATACCACCTCGGCAACGCGCGTTCGTCAGAACGGCGTAACGCTGACGACGGCCGCCGGTGTGTTCCACTTCCAGCCGTCATCATTCGCGGGTTGCCGCGCCGATACGGACGGCGCGCTGTCGGTTCCGAACCTTTGCATTGATGACGGGTCGCAGGATCGCGACCTGCGTTTTGACGGCGCGTACGAGCGGTCGATCATTTCCGACCGGCAGCGGTTCAATGGCTTCGCGTTCCTGAACCATGATTTCGACAATGGCGTGCGCCTTTACGGCGAACTTGGTTATTACCTGGCCGAGACGCAGTCGACCAACGAGCCGCGGAACGGCATCACGGCGACCGGCATCTCCGTGCCGGCGAATTATTACTACAACCCGTTCGGCCCGGTTACGTTCTCTGACGGTAGTCCGAACCCGAACCGGCTGCCTGGCCTGACCAATGTTCCTGACGAAGGTCTGCCGGTCTTTACGGACGCGGGTCGCTATCGCTTCGTCGATGTTGGTTTCCGCGACATCGAAGTGCGCAACTCGCAATGGCGCGCCCTGATCGGCGCTCGCGGTGAGTTCGGGTCTTCGGGCTGGGACTGGGATTCTGCGTTGCTGTACAACGCAGCGAACGCGAAAGACGTCGCCAACAACTCGATCTCGCGGTCGCTGTTCCAGCAGGCGCTCTTCAATGAGACGCCGAACGTCTACAACATCTTCAATGGCGGCAATCCGGACAATCCGTCTGTTGGCGACGCCACGCCGAACCCGGCTGATCTGATCGCGCCGTTCCTGATCGATGTGACACGGGAAAGCGAATCCGAACTGGCGCTCATCGACTACAAGATGACCAAGAACGACCTGTTCTCGCTGCCGGGTGGGGATATCGGCTTCGCCTTCGGCGTCGAGGCCCGTTACGAGGGCTATGAAGAAGATCGTGACGCCCGTCTGGACGGGACGATCACCTTCACTGATGCAGTGACCGGCGAAGTCAGCGAAACGGATGTCTACGGCACCAGCCCGACGCCGGATTCCAGCGGGTCGCGCAACGTCTATGCCGCCTTCACGGAGTTCTCTGTTCCGCTCGTTAGCCCGGACATGAACATCCCGCTGGTCAACACGCTGGACCTGCAGCTTGCTGCGCGCGTCGAGGACTATTCGGACTTCGGCAGCAGCGGCGTGAAGCCGCGTGTTGCTGCGGCGTGGAAGCCCTTCGACTTCATCAAGTTCCGTGGGGCGTGGTCGGAAGGCTTCCGTGCGCCGAACCTGATCGTGGTCAACGAAGGCGTCGACCGGTCGAACGCGCGCGAAGACAGCTATTTCTGTGAAGCTGGCGTTCGCAACGGCACGTTCGCCACATTCGCGGACTGCACCGGGTTCAGTGAAGGACGGACTGAGCGCCGTTCGGTCGCCGACGACATCGGACCGGAAGACGACACCAACGTCACCTATGGCGTGGTGCTGGAACCGCGCGGCCTCACCGGCGCCTTCAGCTTCCTCAACCCGCTTACTGTCACCGTCGACTTCTGGGACATCCAGCGCGAGAACGTCGTCGGCGTCTTCGGCGCCGAGAACCATATCAGCCTCGATTACCTTCTCAGGCTGCAGGGCAGCTCGAACCCGAACGTGGTGCGGGCCGATCCTGATGTCGATGACATCGCATATTTCGCCGCAGCGGGACTGGATCCGGCGGGCGATATTCTGTTCGTCCGGGATACCTACGACAACAACGAGAACATCGATGTCGAGGGTATCGACTTTGCGGTCTACTACGACCTGGATGACACGCCGCTTGGCGATTTCGGCCTGAAGGTCAACGCCACGAAGCTGGAAAAGTACTTCATCAACCTGTCTCCGGGCGCGCAACAGATCCGCGATGCGGTGGAGAGCGGTCTGATCTCCGATGAGATTTCGGTCTCGCAGGAAGGCAGCATCATCCTTCAGGATGGGCAGCCGGAATGGCAGTGGGGCGCGAACGTCACATGGCGTCACCCCAGCGGCTTCGGCGGCGGCGTGCGCACGTCATATATCGGCGAGTTCATCGACACCGGCGCAGGGCTCAACCCCGACGGCGACCCCTTCATCGTGGAGGACTGGACCACGACCAACATGTACCTTCAGTACGATTTTGGCCGGGATGGTCCGCTCGACGGCCTGCGTCTGCGGCTTGGCGCCAACAACGTCTTCGATCAGGAGCCGCCGCTCGCGGATGAAACCAACGGTTATGACGCGGCCTACCACAGCATTCGTGGGCGTCAGATCTACGTCGATCTCCGCAAGGAGTTCTAATCAGGCATTGGAGCTACGCCTTCGGGCGTGGGCTCCGGGACGAGTATTCGGGCAGGGCTCATCGGCGATGAGTCCTGCCTGATTGCGTTTGGCGGGCCGTCGCCCGGACAATCCGTAGTTCGGCGCGAGCTCGCAGCAGCCGTAATGTTCGGCGAACCGACGCCTGGCGCGCCGAATGGCATTATCGTGCCGGGATGCTATCGTGATCGCGCCGCCGGCCAGCGAGCAGCTCGCATTGGACTCACATGGACGACCTGGTCGATCTGAATATCCTGCAGACTTGGGCTGACGAAACCGTCGCCTGGGTCATGCGCACGGCGACCGACTCGAGCACGCTAATTCAGGCGGCAGTGGGCGTTGCGGCGATCATTGCTGCGTTCGTGATCGCCCCCCTTACCCGCGGATACCTCAATGCTGCGATCAGGCGGATGGGTCTGTCTGATCCGATGCTTCGCTGGATCAACGTGGCTGAACGACTGCTCGGCCCGGTGCTGGCGATGCTGTTCCTCTGGCTGGCGATGAGCATTTTGCCGGGCGTTTCGCCGGGGACCGGCACGAACCTGATCGCGATCATGGCCAACCTGATGACGGCGTGGGTCGTCATCAGGATTGCAGCGAACCTGATCAGCAATCCGCTCGCCTCGCGCGGGTTGAGCCTGTTGGCGTGGGGCATAGCGGCGCTCAACATTTCCGGCCTGCTGACGCCGACGATCGAGATTCTCGATTCTGTCGCGATCGACATGGGCGGCGCCCGGGTATCGCCCCTGACTGTCGTTCAGGTCATGCTGTCGCTTGGTGTGATGTTGTGGGCCGCCACGTCCCTCTCCGGCTTTCTCGAACGGCGGATCGGCCACGTATCGGAACTGACGCCTTCGCTGCAGGTTCTGATTGGCAAGCTGCTGAAGGTGACGCTGCTCACGCTTGCCGTTGTCATCGCACTGACAAGCGTCGGGATCGACCTTTCGGCATTCGCACTTCTGTCTGGCGCAATCGGTGTCGGGCTTGGTTTCGGTTTGCAGAAGGTCGTGTCGAACCTCGTCAGCGGTTTCATCATCCTGCTCGACAAGTCGGTTAAGCCCGGTGACACGATTGAGCTTGGCGAGACCTTCGGATGGATCACGGCGCTTGGCGCCCGGTTTGTGTCGATCGTGACGCGCGACGGAAAGGAATACCTTATTCCGAACGAGGACTTTATCACGCAGCGCGTGGTGAACTGGTCCTTCACATCCGAGCTGGTGCGGCTGGAGATACCGTTTGGCGTTTCCTACAACAGCGATCCGCATGAACTCCGTAGAATCGCGTGCGAGGCGGCGAGCAAGCCCGAGCGGGTATCGAGCGAGCCCCAGCCGGTTTGTCATCTGGTTGCGTTTGGCGACAGCTCGCTCGATTTCGTGCTGCGCTTCTGGATTCATGACCCCAGGGATGGCGTGACCAATGTGCGTGGCGCCGTGATGCTGGCGATCTGGGACGCGTTCAAGGAACACGGCGTCGAAATTCCATTTCCGCACCGGCAATTGCTGCTGGATCAGTCTGCTGTCGAAGGGCTGGCTGGTGCGGCCCGGAACAGTGCGCCTCGGGATTGACGGCCGTTTCCAAACTGGATGCGCAACGAATCCAATGACCGGAAAATCGCCCATCACCAGGTTCTCCGCGGGTCGTTGGCGATCGACGTTTCAACTTTCGAGCTTGCCCGCCGGGGGTAAGGGATGCGGGCAAATGCGTGTATGATGGTTTGGCTGGGCTCCAACCAGGGGCGCGGCGCAATAACAAGAAAATCCCGGGGAGAGATCGTTATGAGGATGCGCTTTGCTCTGATTGGTGTGGCTTGTAGCGGCGTCGTGTTGGCGGGGGCCGGGATTGCGGCGCAGGCGCAATCAAACGCTCAGACGCCCCGACCGATCGTGCAGACTGGCTATGAAGCGCCGCGCGCGGCAGACGGCCACCCGGACCTGACCGGCGTATGGACCAACGCCAGCACAACGCCGCTTGTCCGGCCGAGTGAGTACGGCGACCAACTGATCCTGTCTGACGAGGAAGTCGCGAAGATCGAGGGCGCGACCAACGCTCGCAACGCGCGGCAGAACGCGCCGACGCCCCGGGAGCTGCAGGAGAATTGGCGGGAGATCGGATTGCAGCCTGACACGCTGGACGAGTGTCGCAGCGGCTCGAGGGGCGCGGCTTGCGGTTACAACGCGTTCTGGACCGATCCGGGCGACCTTGTGATGCGGGTCAACGGCCAGGGCCGAACGTCACACATCACCTATCCGGCGGATGGGCGCATGCCGGAGCGCGTGCCGGAATCCGAGCACGGACGTCCGCAGATTGTTCAGTCATCCGAGGCAAGCGGTTTCGACGGCAGAGACAACAATCCCGAGGAACGCGGGCTTGGCGAGCGCTGCATCTACATGAGTTCGACGTCCGGTCCTGTGATGACCGATACGCTGTACAACAACAATTACGCGTTCGTGCAGACCGAGGATCACCTGGCGATCTGGGTGGAGATGATCCACGAAGTGCGCATCATCCGGATGAACGGGGAGCACCGTAACGACGGTGTGCGTCCCTGGGGCGGGGACTCGATAGGATGGTGGGACGGTGACACGCTGGTTGTCGAGACGAACGGCTATAATCCGCAACAGAGCGTTCGCGGCGGCGGTCCCAACCTCGTCACGACAGAGCGGTTCACGCGGGTGGCTCCCGACCGTTTGCACTATGCCTTTCATGTTGAAGACCCGGACACGTGGGTGGAGCCGTGGGGCGGAGAATACGAGTTCGCGGCCGTTTCGGGCGATATCGGCGAGATCTACGAGTACGCCTGCCACGAAGGCAATTACGGCCTGGAAGGCATTCTCAAAGGAAAACGGCCGGCGGAGGGATGATGGCGGCGGCGTTGCGCAACCGGTCGCGCCGCCCGGCAAATCATATCCAAGACAGGTGTCGGATTATTCTGGACCTTGGCGATCACTGATCAGGCGGCGAAGGTCGCGCTGGCATTACAGGACGACAGGTAAGCTCGCTGAGAGACAGAGCAACCTGAATTCATACGGGGAGACAGGAATGAAGGTACGGTTGGCCGGTCTGGCGGGCTGCATGGCCGCGGTGTGTCTTGGCGGCGCTAGCGCACAGACGCCGGTGGATCCAGCGGCCGCAGAGACTCTTTTCCAGAGCCGATGCGCTTCGTGCCACGACCCCGCGATTGAACGGGCGCCATCACGTGAAGCAATCCGACAGATGTCGGTTGCGCAGGTATCGGGCTCACTTGAAAATGGTTTGATGGCGCCGATGGCGGTCGGGCTTTCGTCCGAGGACATCCAGCTGCTCGCTGCACATCTCGGGTCGGCGTCGCAATTATCTGCAGACGCCGGCACGCTGACCGAAGACCCCGTCGTCAAGCTGAACCGACCGGTCGCGCCGGCTCAGCCGGCCAACTGGGTCGCGTACAATGGCGACTACACCAGCCAGCGTTACTCGCCGCTCGACCAGATCAACAAAGATACAATCCCAAGCCTGCGCATCGCATGGCGTCAGTTGCTCACGCCGGCGGATCCCGCCCGCGATCCCGCCATCCGCATTCCGCCACCATCAAGCAACAACCAGACGACGCCTATCATGGTCGACGGCCTGGTCTATTTTTCCACCGGTATTGGCGGCGTTTCAGCGCTCGATGCGGCGACGGGTGAACTTGTCTGGAATTTCGACCCGGCATCGGCGGCGGAGCTTGCGTCGACCGACGAAAGCTCGAGACGCAGCGGCGGCGGCGCCACACGCGGTCTCACGTACTACGACGACAGTCAGGACGGACGGATCATTGCGCTGGTCGGCGGCCACTTTCTGACGGCGATCAATGCGAAGACCGGACAACCCATCCCGAGTTTCGGAGAGAACGGGCAGGTCGATCTGCGCAAGGGACAGTCGCGCGGCGCGACGGAGTTCACCTGGCGCACTGGCCCGACTGTCGTGGTCAAGGGCGTTGTCATTATTGGTTCTGTGGTCAGCGACATCAACGCGGATCGGGGTTGGCCGCAGTCAAGGGCCGCGATGGCCGGTGATGTTCGCGGCGTCGATGTAATGACCGGCGAACAGCTCTGGATCTGGCATTCCATTCCTCATCCCGGCGAGGCCGGCAATGAGACGTGGGAAGACGGCTCCTGGGAGTATACCGGCCACACCAACGTGTGGGGCGCGATGAGCGCTGATGAAGAACTCGGGCTTGTCTACATGCCTGAGACCACGCCGACCAATGACTGGTATGGCGGGCATCGTCCGGGCGACAATCTGTTCGCTGAAAGCATCGTTGCGCTCGACGCTCGCACCGGCAAGCGCGCCTGGCATTTCCAGGGCGTGCACCACGGCCTGTGGGATTATGACTTCCCCTGCGCGCCGGTTCTGATGGACATTGTCGTCGACGGAAAGCTGATCAAGGCGATCGCCCAGCCGTCCAAGCAATCCCTGCTCTATGTGCTCAATCGCGAAACGGGCGAACCCGTGTGGCCGATCGAGGAGCGTCCCGTTCCGCAAGGCGATGCGCCGGGCGAGTGGTACGCGCCGACACAGCCCATCCCGCTCAACGGCAAGGGCGAGCCTTTTGCTTACGATCAGCTGGGCGTCACGGAGGATGATCTGATTGACTTCACGCCCGAGCTACGGGCCGAGGCTGTCGAGTTGCTCAAGCAGTATGCCTATGGGCCGATCTTCTTCCCCATCGTGATGAAGGATGAAGGCATTGGCGCAGGCAAGCGCGGCTCGATCCACATGCCGGGGTCTTTCGGCGGCACCAACTGGCCGGGCGCCGCTTTCGATCCGGAGACGAACACGTTGTTCGTGCCGTCTGCTCACACACCGATCGAGGCGCGGCTGATCCCGGCGCCTGAAGGATCGGACACCGGCTATACGCGCGAAAAGTACCAGCCGCTCATTGGTCCGCAGGGCTTGCCGATGTTCAAGCCGCCATATGGCCGTCTGGTTGCGATCGATATGAACAAGGGCGAGCTTAAGTGGACAGTCGCCAACGGCGACGGCCCGCGGGATCATCCGGCCCTCAAGGGGCTGGACCTTCCGCCGCTGGGCCAACCGGGGCGTGTCGGTCCGCTGGTCACCAAGAGCCTCGTCTTTCTGGGCGAGGGCATTCCACAATCCGTGCCGGGTTCCGGCGGCAAGAAGTTTCGCGCATTCGACAAGGCGACCGGAGAAGTGGTGTATGAAACCACCCTTGATGGCGCCGTTACCGGGGTGCCGATGACCTATTCCTGGCAGGGCAAGCAATACCTGATCGTCCCGGTCGGTTTCGCGGGGATGCCCGGAGAGTTTCTCGCGTTGACGGTCGATTAAAACATCGCCGGGGAATGCCGGGTTTGGCGAAGTGTCGCCTCGCACCTTGTCAGCGGCGGTTGAGCGGTCGCCTCGGCGTTCTTTGGTAAGGTCGAGGATGCGGGGCGTAGACGGACCGGGTGGCGGTGTGCGTAGTCGGGTGCAAAATCGTCTCGGTCGTACCCAATAACAGGGGAATAACAGGTGTAACGCTTGCCGCGCACGTCAAGCCATCTTGGCTCTGTTTGGCGGATTCGGTTGCGCAAGTAGTTTGGCGGTGTGCGAGCCGCTTGAGATTTCGAGAGTCGCTCTCGCGTCAGATCTGAACGCATTCTAGCTGTTTGGTAAGACCTCGCCTGTAGTAAAGCGTTGCACCACGGGTTGGGGGAGCAATTGGCCACTCGCAAGCCAGTAAAATACCGGCAGAAATTCCGTCCATATCAGAGATCAGCCATCAAGATGGCACGGGATTACTATGCGAAATTCCATTCAGAGAAGACCACAGGTGCGGGTCTAGTATGTCACCCCACCGGCACCGGAAAGACGGTTGTCATTGCAGGACTAGCTCAGCATGTTCCGGAGTTCGGGAGCATCCTAATCCTGACGACACGCACTGCCATCCGCGATCAGCTGGCTCAGGAACTAGCGTCGAACCTCTACCTTGATCCCTCGAAATTCGCCGTTCCCAATCCCAATGCCATCGATAAGTCAGTCTTCCTGGTCGGCGAGTCTGCCGACTTTTCGCGGGC
>JBHIWT010000031.1:0-23361 GCA_041987265.1 Hyphomonadaceae bacterium | reverse complement strand
GTCGGCACCCAGATCTTCGAGGACGACCAGGAAACGCTGATCGCCGATCTCGACGAGGTCGGCGAGCGCGTGCTCTTGGCCAAGGGCGGATCGGGCGGCTGGGGCAATACCCGCTTCAAGTCCTCGGTCAACCAGGCGCCGCGCCGCTTCAATCCCGGCACCGAGGCCGAAGAACGCTGGATCTGGCTGCGCCTCAAACTGATCGCAGACGCCGGTCTCGTCGGCCTGCCCAACGCCGGCAAGTCCACCTTCTTGTCCGCTGTTTCCGCCGCCAAGCCGAAGATCGCGGATTACCCCTTCACCACCCTTCACCCCAATCTCGGCGTCGTCTCGCTGGGTGTGGGCTCATCCTTCGTGCTCGCCGACATTCCCGGCCTGATCGAAGGCGCTTCGGAAGGCGCCGGTATCGGCACGCGTTTCCTTGGCCATGTCGAACGCTGCGCGGTTCTCCTCCATCTCGTCGACGCCACGCAGGGAGACGCCGGCGAGGCCTACCGCATCGTGCGCGAGGAACTTGAAGCCTACGACGAAGGTCTCGCCGACAAGACGGAAATCGTCGCCCTCAACAAGATCGACGCGCTCGACGATGACGCCATCGCCGCAGCCGCCGCGAGCCTCGAAGCTGCCTGCGGCTCCAGGCCCCTGCTGGTCTCCGGCGCCACCGGCAAAGGCGTTCCGGAAGTCACCGCCGCCCTCTTCAAGGTCATCCAGATCGACCGCGGCGAGCTGGAACCCGACCTCCCGGAGGCCTCGGAAGAAGGCTGGACGCCGTGAGTGATTATCCCATTTCCGGCGGCTGCCAGTGCGGCGCGGTGCGTTATCGCATCACAGCCGAGCCTGTCTTCCTGTCAATCTGCGCCTGTGGGTCCTGCCGCAAGCAATCCGGCGCGGCCTTCGGCATGAGCCTGCGCGTCAGGCGCGCCGAGGTCGAGATCGACGAGACCCAACTCAAGATCTGGTCGCGCCCCGCCGACAGCGGCGCCAACGTCGACTGCGCCTTCTGCCCTGAATGCGGCACGCGCATTTTCCACGCGCCCGGTTCGGCCCCTGACGTCATTCACATCAAGCCCGGCACGCTGGACGCTCCGGACGCCTTCGCCCCGCAATACATGTCCTACACTGACAACGCGCCCGCCTGGCTCCATGTCGACGGCCTCGATCTGACCTGGCCCGGCATGCCCGATCCCGCGCAACGGACGGGCAGGAAGCGGGCAGACCAATGACCTCCCCCCTCGCCTCAGCCCGCCGCATTGTCATCAAGGTCGGCTCGTCCCTCTTGATCGACCCGGCCAATGGCGCGGCCCATGCCGAACGGCTGCGCCTCCTGGCGCTCGACGCCGCGCGGCTGCACGCAGAAAAAAAGTCGGTCGTCATCGTCACCTCCGGCGCGGTCGCGCTTGGCCGCCGGGCGCTCGGTCTCAAGGCGGGCAAGTTGAAGCTGGAAGAAAAACAGGCCGCCGCCGCCGCTGGCCAGCCGAAACTGATGCGCGCATGGGAAGACGCCCTCGCCCACCACAATCTCCCCGTCGCGCAGGCGCTCGTTACCTTCGACAATACCGAGGACCGCCGCCGCTGGCTCAACGCCCGCGCCACGCTGGAAACGCTGATCGAGCGCGGCGCCATTCCCATCGTCAACGAGAACGACACCGTCGCCACCGCAGAGCTGCGCTATGGCGACAATGACCGCCTCGCCGCGCGCGTCGCCCAGATGATCAGCGCGGATGTCCTTGTCCTCCTGTCCGACGTCGACGGCCTTTATGACGCCAACCCGGCGCGCCAGCGCGACGCCAAGCACATCCCCGAGATCACCCGCATCACGCCTGAACACCTCGCCATGGCCGGCGGCGCCAACGAGGCGGCGGGCACTGGCTCCGGCGGCATGGCCACCAAGCTGGAAGCCGCCCGCATCGCCATGACCGCAGGCTGCGCCACCGCGATCACGCTCGGCCTCGTCTCCACGCCCGAAGGCGGACCGATCGACGCCCTCGCAAAAGGCGCGCGCGCCACCTGGTTCCTGCCCGAACTCACCCCCGAAACCGCACGCCGCCAATGGCTGGCCGGCGCGCTCAACCCGGCAGGCGAAATCATTGTCGACGACGGCGCGGCCAAGGCCCTGCGCGCCGGCAAGTCGCTATTGCCCGCTGGCGTGCGGTCGGTCTCCGGCAAGTTCGATCGCGGCGACGCGGTCGCCATCCTCGACGCCGCCGGCGTGCTCATCGCGCGCGGCGTTGCGGCCTATTCCGCCGAAGACGCGACGCAACTGATCGGCGCGAAGTCCGCCGATATCGAATCCATCCTCGGCTTCCGCGGCCGCCCCGCCCTGATCCATCGCGACGATCTCGTGCTGGCCGAGACATGAGCGCGCTGTTCACCCCCACGCCGCCCATGCGCCCCCTCGATCCCGAACGCGACGGCCCCGCCCTGCACGCCATCTTCAGCGACGAGGAGAGCTGTCGCTACCTGCCCGAACCAGCGTTCAAGCATGTCGAACAAACCATCGAACAGATGCGCAAATGGACCACCGGTTGCGAAGACACATCCTGGGTCACCGTCGACGATCAGGACCGGGCCACCGGCCGCATCTCGCTCCATTCGACCGGCGACGATATCTGGAATGTCGGCTGCATGATCGCGCCCCATGCGCGCGGAACCGGCCTCGCCCGCCGCGCCCTGCCGCCTGCGCTCGATTATGTGCTCGACACCAAATCCCCGCGCCGCATCGCCGCCGATATCGATCCCGACAACACCGCCTCGGCCCGCACGTTCGAACAGCTCGGCTTCACCTACGAGGGTCGCCTGCGCGCAACCTGGAAGACCCATATCGGCGTGCGCGACAGCCTGATCTACTCCCTCCTCGCAACCGACCCGCGACCGTGGCGTTAATCTGCATGCCTTGCTAACGTAACCGCAGCCACCAGCCGGACCTTGAGATGAACATCCAGACGCCGCTTTCCGCCCACGACGCCACCCTCGCCGCAGAAATGTTGTCGATGGGCCGCCGCGCCCGCGAAGCATCCGCCAAACTCGCCAAGGCAGGCCCGGAGGCGCGCACGCAAGCGCTCAAGTCGATGGCGACGCGCCTGCGCGAAAACGCCTCCGCCATACTCGAAGCCAACGTAAAAGACATGGCCTATGGCCGCGAAAAGGGCCTCTCCGATGCGATGCTCGACCGGCTCGAACTGACGCCCGAACGTATCGAAGGCGTCGCCAAGGGCCTTGAAGCCGTCGCCCAACTCCCTGACCCCGTCGGCGACGTCATCGCCAAATGGACCCAGCCCAACGGTCTTGAAATCTCGCGCGTGCGCGGGCCGCTCGGCGTCATCGCCATCATCTATGAAAGCCGCCCCAACGTCACCGCCGACGCCGGCGCGCTGTGCATCCGTTCGGCCAACGCCGCCATCCTGCGCGGCGGCTCGGAAAGCCTGCATTCCTCATCCGCCATCGCCGACTGTCTGCGTCAGGGCCTTGAAGACGCCGGCCTGCCCGCCGATGGGATCCAGCTGGTGCCCACGCGCGACCGCGCCGCCGTCGGCATGATCCTCACCGGGCTTGAAGGCATGATCGACATCGTCGTCCCGCGCGGCGGCAAGGGCCTTGTCGGCCGCGTCCAGCAAGAGGCGCGCGTGCCCGTCCTCGCCCACCTCGAGGGTCTCTGCCACGTCTACGTCCACTCAGCGGCGGACGAGCAGAAAGCCATCGACATCGTGGTCAATTCCAAGCTGCGCCGCACCGGCATCTGTGGTTCGGCTGAAACGCTTCTGGTCGACGCCGCCATCGCCGCCGACTTCATCCCGAAAGTCGCCGCCGTTCTGGAAGCCAAGGGCTGCGAACTGCGCGGCGATGAGCGCGCCCGCGCCATCCACGCCATGATCCCCGCGACAGACGAAGACTGGGTCACCGAATACCTCGCGCCGATCCTCTCCGTGGCCGTGGTCGACGACATCGACGCTGCGATGGATCACATCGCCACCTACGGTTCGCAGCATACCGACGCCATCCTCACCGAGGATGACGCCGCCGCTGCGCGCTTCCTCGCCGAAGTCGACAGCGCCATCGTCATGCACAACGCCTCGACCCAGTTCGCTGATGGCGGCGAGTTCGGCATGGGCGCGGAAATCGGCATCGCCACCGGCCGCATCCACGCCCGCGGCCCCGTCGGCGCCGAACAGCTGACGATCTTCAAATACCAGGTCCGTGGAACGGGCCAGACGCGGCCATAGGGTGAGACTATCGCCGGGCTGAAACGGGAGGTCAGCGTGCGCGCATTTCAGTTCATCGGGTTTCTGCTGCTTTTTGCCGCCTGCGCCAGCGAACCGGTTGCGCCTCGACCGGCGGACACAGACTTTCCAGCCGCCCTGTTCCCCGCAAACGGCGCAGAGAACGTCAACCCGGACACGCATCTGACGCTCACCTTCGCCACCACGCCGAAGGTCGGCGCTTCCGGCCTCATTCGCATCTACGACGCTGAGACCGACGAACTCGTCGATACGCTCGACCTTTCGATTCCGACCTCGCCAAACCCGTCCGGTCGTGGCGCGGCGCAGGTCGCCGGCCAGCCGCCGCCGGCAGCTGCGGTGGTCAGCGACGTCTATCAGGAAACGGATGTCGGCGGTCTGCCCTTCCATTTCCGCCCGATCATCGTGCGGGGCGAGACGGCGACGATCTATCCGCACAATCACGCCCTCACCTATGGCCGCACCTATGTCGTGAAAATGGACGCCTCCGTGCTCACGCTTGACGAAGGCGACTTCCCGGGCGTTGACGGCGCTTCCTGGACGTTCACCACGAAAGCTGCCGGCCCCGCCGCTGACGTGCAGCGCGTAACCGTTTCAGCCGATGGCGGCGGCGACTTTTCTACGGTTCAGGCCGCGATCGACTTCTTCCCGCCGACAGCCGACGTCCCGCGCGAGATCGTCATTCGCAAGGGCAATTACGAGGAACTCGTTTCGATCAATGGCAAGTCAAACCTGATCCTGCGCGGCGAAGACCGCGACGAAGTCATCGTCGGATACGCCAACAACACGCCCTTCAATCCGCGCCGCCGCTGGGCGTTCTCGATCATCGACGGCGCCGACATCCAGCTCTCCAATTTCACGATCAACAATTACGCCATCGGACAGGCCGAAGCGCTCATGACGCGCGGCGAGCGTATCATCGTCGATCACATGACGCTCAATGGTTCCGGCGACGCGCTCACCACCTATGGCACGCTCTACATGGCCGACAGCAAGCTGACGGGCGATGGCGACACCATCCTCGGCTATGCCGCCGCCTATTACCTGCGCACGGAGGTCTACTCAAAGGGTCCGCTGACATGGACGCGCAATCCGCAGGGCAGCCACGGCAATGTCTTCGTCGACTCCACGCTGGTCGGCGTGCGCGAACCGCTGCCCTGGACCGTCACTGCGGACAATCCCGGCCGCATCGCGCCCACGCCGTTCGCCCGGCTGCCCCACAATGGCAAGCCGGACGTCCCCGCCAATTTTCCCTACGCGGAAATGGTGCTGATCAACTGCCGCACGCACAACATCCCGCCTGAAGGATGGGGCCCGATCGAAGAAGAGGGCCCGCTGTTCTCCCGCGAGAATGTCCGCTTCATGGAGCACAACACGATGGATCTGGAAGGCCGTCCCGTGGATACAACCCAGCGCACGCCGGTCTCGCGCCAGCTCTCCCTTCCGGGCGATGCGCAGCTCATCGCGGACTATTCCAATCCCGAATTCGTGCTCGGCGGCTGGAAGCCGGTCGTGCGCTAGCCCGCAACCGCGTCGATGCGGGACGCCAGCAGCGGATCGGCGCCGCAAGTCAGGTAGGCCAGAATGCCCAATGCAATTTTCGCCGCCGCCGCCTATTTCGCCGCCACGTTCGCGGTGGGCTTCGCGCTCGGCGCCGTCCGCACGATGGTGGTCGAACCTCAGCTGGGCGCGCTCAACGCCGTCGCCATCGAACTGCCGGTCATGCTCTTGTCCGCGTGGCTGCTCTGCGGCTGGAGCCTGCGTCAGTTCAAGGTCGACCGGGCTTGGCTCCATCGCGCGGCGATGGGTTTTGCAGCCTTCATTCTGCTGATGGCTGCGGAGATCGCCCTGTCGGTCTTCGGATTCGGCCGCACGCTCGCCGACATATTCGCACACTGGCAAAGCCCGCCGGGCGCGCTCGGACTAGCCGGGCAGGTTGTCTTCGCGCTGTTTCCGCTGGTTCGCCACAGGACGTGATGGGCGGCCGCGCGCCATCGGCGCGGAGCAACTGACGACCTTCAAGAAACCGTTGCAGGGAACGGGCTCGTGTAGTCGCAAGTAGCCTACTCTTGTCCTTGTTACCTACGACGCGGGCGGTGAAGCCTGCACGGCGCCGACATTGTAAACCCCATCGTATCTTTTGATGTCACCTTCATTCACCTGAATGCCAGGCGAGTCATCAGCTTCTGGATCGATGTCGAAATCGCCACACTCAATCTGGTCTTCGCTGATCGTGGCTCCGACAATATGTGCGCCCTTCTTTAACTGGCATTGCCAGGCAGAGCCGCCTGCCTGAGCCATCTTCAGGCTGAACACAGGTCGCATGCGCGAAAGTTGCATCGCCATTGGCTCAAAACTAACGTCGCCCATCTGGACCACTGTCTTCTGCGCGTGGAACGACCCGACGAGCACAACGGCGTGGTCATAATCTCCCTGCCTCATCGCAATATCGATGTTCTCTGCCTGCATGGCTTCATGAGGTCCCTGGCCGTGCAAGTCTGCGAACTTCGATACCTGGGCGCTATCCCGAGGGCCGTTGAACGCGACCACGTCGATGTCCGCCCCGGAACGCTTGAGCTGATGTAGACGGATCAACATCTTGAGCATAGCTTCCGATCCGACACCATCTGACCGGCCCCGAAACAGCACCGGAGCCAATGCTGTGATGGCCTCCGAACTCGTGTCGTCCCACACGGATTGAAGTTCGTCGTCGAGCTTGGCGTCCAGCTCAACCGCGAGAAGCACGGGTCTGTCGGAAACCGCGCAGACGAACTCGGCGACTGCCGCCGGACTCTGCCGTGTCCCATGCGTTTCGCCGAAAATCGCCACGCCGCCCTTGCTCAGTTCCGCAATGGTCTCCCAACCGGGAAGCGGGTCGCAGTCTTTCTCTACATGGTCCGGAACCTGTCCAAATGCAGCGCCGCACGTCGCAATCAATACACCCAGACTTGTCCTGCATTTCATCGACTTCCACCCAACCTTATGGAGGCGACCGCTCTTGTCCTCAAATCTACTGTCCGCTTCAGGCGAATTCCAGTCTCTCAGATGAGCCGCACCGGAGGATAAGGTCCAACTTATCCCCCTCCCCCGCACCGGGCGCATCATGCGCCCATGCTGCAAACGCTTCGACTTGGCAAACGGGATGACGGTGACAACCGGCTGCGCCAGCTTTGGCTGGTCTGGCTGGCGCTGGTCGTTGTGATGTTCGCAGCCAATCTCGCGCCCCGGCCCCGCACGCCGCCGTTCGCGATCTCCTGCGCCGACAACGCAGAGACGCTGTCCGGCGCCGCGCCAGAACCGACGCGCAATTTCATGGAGACGCATCCACAATCCGCGCTGACATCGTGCCTGCGCCGGCTCGTCCGGCCTGCGCCAAACACGGCGCGTGAGAAAAACTGCAGAAAAATTTCGCTCGGCAAATCTTGCCGGGCGCGCGCCTTTCGGGCCCGCGCGCAACCGTTGCGCGGCGCGGGCGGATCACGCCCCTGAACATCTAAGGCGCGGAAACCGTTTCACTTTCCTGCTCTGCATGGCGCGCCATGCGGAGGCGCCGGCGCAGGGGCCGAAACGACTCAGCTGAGCCCTTTCCCGATTGTAATTTGCCGCGCCCCACAACCGCCTTCATGCCGGTGTGGAACCATATTGGGTGCTGTTGGGTTAGGGCATTGGGCCGCAACTGACTCAATTTGCAGGAAGATCGTGGAAGAAACTGAAATCCCGGGTGTGGGGGCTGATCCCGCACAATTCGCCGTTGGCCAAACAGCCGATGGCGGTTCGTTCCTTGGCATCCCCTATGGACTGCCTCTCCTCATCACAACCATCATCGGCGTGCTGCTTCTTCTGGTGCTCCTCTGGCTGCTACGCGGTCCCATCCATTCGATGGGCACGTGGCTGCTCGATCAGGGCCGCAAGGTCCGGGAGGAAGTCAACGAGCGCATCGCCTCATTCCGCGCCGAGGAATACCAGGACCGGCTGATGGCGATGTCGCATGGCGTCCGCGTCCAGGCCGAAAAGCTTCCCGGCGAGACCGGACCGATCATCGGCAAGCTGGAAAAAAGCGCCACCACGATCGAGCTGGCCGCAGAACACCTCTCGTCGGTCAACATCGACGAGCTGGCGCACATTCCCGTCAAGAACGCGGTCAAGGCGATCGAGGACGAAGGCCTGAAGAACGCCCACAAGGCCGAACGCAACGCCGCCCGCGCGGTCGCCGTCTCGATGAAGGAACAGATGGCCGCAGTGCGTCCGCAGCTGGTCACGCTCAAGGCCGAAGCGCCGCGCGTGGCGCGCGATGCAAAGCGCCTGCAGGAAATCCACGCCAAGTTCGACGCCAACGCCAAGCGCGTCTCGGACGCCTATGTCGAGTTCGAGGATGCGATCCACACCAATCCGGAACGCCGCATGGCCGCAGCCGGGCGCCAGTCGATCGTCATCCCGCTGCTGATCGCGATCTTCATCACGGCGATCGCTTTGTCCGGCGTCTTCCTCAACTTCTTCCTGATCCAGCGGCCGATGGCCGAGATTGTCGGCGAAGGCGCGAAGATCGGCGGCATCGGCCTGCCGACATTCGCAGCGCTGATCGTCATCTTCCTTGAGTTTGTCGCGGGTGTCGTCCTGATGGACGCCGCAGGCTTCACAAGACTCATACCCAACTTCTCGACCATGTCGGACACGTCCCGGCGCATCATGTTCTGGGTCGCCTTCGTCTTCCTGACGACATTCTGCGCGCTGGAGATCATGCTCGCCACCGTTCGCGAAGGCATCATCGAGGCCGAACAGGAAACCCGCGCGCTCGCCGTCACGGCGTTCAACACGCCGGTCGAAGCAGTCGAAACCGCGCCGCCGCCAGTCGCAGAAGCGCCTGCGGAAACCGGCGTCGCTGCTGAAGGCGCACTCGCCGCCGAAGGCGCAGAAGCCGCCCCCGCCGTCGTCGGCCCCTCGCCGATGATTGTCGGCGCGCTCGGTTTCCTCGCCCTGCTCGCCATGGGCGCGGTTGCGATGATGGGTGAAAAGCTCGGCAGGGCCGGTCAGTTCATCGGCCTCGCCGTCGCCGCAACGGCGGTCGCCGGCCTGTGCGCCGTCTCGCTGATACCGGGCCTGTTCCCGTCCACCTCGGCCCCCGGGGGCGGCATGTCGACGATCACCATGGCGCAGATCCTTCTCGCCGGCCTGATCCCCTGGCTGCTCGCCACCGCCGCGCTGCCGCTGGAAACCATCGTGCGCAACTCTGTCTTCCTGGTGCACATCATCTGGTCGCTGGCGCTGGTCGTGGTCGGCTCCATCATCAAGGCGATCGGCGAGGTCTTCTATGTCCTGCCGCCTCATGGATCGCCTGAAGAGGCCGAAGCGCGCCGCAAGGAGAAGATGGACGCCAAGGCCCGCGAACTCGACATGCGGGAAGCTGAGCAGAAGGCCGCGCGTCAGGCCCGCGCCGAGCAGAAAGCGCAGCGCAAGCAACGCAAGCGCGGCAAGGACGACGACGACCTCTCAGAACTGCTCGAACCGGAGCTGCAGAAAGCATCATGATCCGCCAACTCGCCAGCGCAGCCGCCATCGCCATGATGGCGGCCGCCGCCACCGCCTGCGACCTCGTCACCTCAACCTCGCGCGCGGTCTATGTTCTGTTCGACGCCTCTGGCACCTACGCCGCCAGCGTGCCCACGGCGGCGCGTTCGGCCAGCCTCCTGATCTCGGACCTGCAACCGGGCGACTGGATCGGCGTCGGACAGATCTCTTCCTGCTCCTTCTCGGAAAAAGAGATCATCACCCAGCAGCTGCTGCCGGAAACGCCCTCGCGCGCGTCCGCCGCCAAACGGGAGATGTTCACTCGCCTGCAGGCCTATTCCGAGGGCGTGAAACCGACCAAGTTCACCGATATTCGCGGCGCCCTGGCGCAGGCGGCGTTCGAACTGCGCCAGCGCCCGGAAGGCTCGCGCCATATCGTGGTCTTCTCCGACATGGTCGAAGACCTCGCTGCGGACTGCAACACATCCGGCTCGACGCTCGACCTCACCGGCATCTCGGTCGTCGCCTCCAACGTGATCAAGTCCGACCCGGCCAATCCGGACAAGTATTTCGCCATGCTCGAGGACTGGGAACGCATCGTCACCGAAGCCGGCGGTACATGGGACATGGCGCTCTCGCCCGACCAGTTGCCAGCGCTGGTGCTCAACCAATAGTCCGCGCTGGACTTGGCGACCGCCGCCGCGCACAAGCGGTCGATGGACAAGGCGGCTATCTTCGAGCTCTACGACCGCACAGTGCGCCGGAACCCCGGCGACGACGCCTCGTCGCGCACCGAGCGGGTGGGCGGCATGATCATCGTCGCCGCGCGCTTCCGCTTCGTCTCATGGTGGGACTTCGACGATGACGGCGCGGGCGCAGTGGTCGATTCGCTGGTCAATGAACTCCGCGATCCCGGCCAGCCGCTGATCTGGCGGATCTACGAACAGGACGGACCGCCATCGCTCGTCCGACACCTCTCCGGGCACGGATTTATCCCACAGGACCCGGGCCGGCTTATGGTGTCGGATCTGGAAGCTTTCGAAGCGCCGGCGGGACAGGATATGACAATCCGGGTGATCACCGACGCGCAGGGCCTTGCGGACTGGAACCGCGTCAACACCGCCGCCTTCGGATACAGCTGGGCGAGGGAGGATGAAGACGGCATTCAGGCCACACTCGCCGACCGGAGCAAGCTCCGACTCATCGCCTATGACGGCGATACTCCTGTCGGCTCATCGGCTCTGTGGACGCCGCCAGGACTGCCCTTCTGCGGCCTGCTTGGCGGCGGCGTCATCGCCGATGCGCGCGGGCGCGGCGTTTATCGCGCCATGACCGACCATCGCCTGCGCCTTGCCCGCGAGCGCGGCTATCGCTACGCCGCAGTTGACGCCAACGGCCAGTCCGGCCCGCGGCTTGAACGCATGGGCTTTACGCCGATCACGAGCGAAACGACGTGGTTGCTGGACGTACCGACTTGACCTCACCTCTTCCCATCCAGCTTCCCGGCCCGAGCGACGGCCTGTCGATCGGCCTCATCGGCGGCTCGTTCGATCCGCCGCATGAAGGCCATGTCCACGTCATCCGCACCGCCCTCGCCCGCGTCGGGCTCGACTGGGTCTGGGCGCTGCCGGCGCGCGGCAATCCCCTGAAGCGCACGCAAACGCCGTTCGCCATGCGCATCGAACTGGCCCGGGCCATGTTCTCCAGCCCACGCACACGGGTGACGCCGCTCGAACACGATCTCGGCCTCACCTACACGGTCGACGTCGTCGCCACGCTGAAACGCCGGGCGCCGCGCGCGCGCTTTGTCTGGGTCATGGGCGCTGACAGCCTGCAGAACTTCCACCACTGGCGAAACTGGCAGCAACTCGCAGAGCTGGTTCCGATTGCGGTTATCTCGCGGCCCGGCGCCTTCCCTTCTGCCGGGCTGAGCCGGTTCGCCCGCACCTTCGCCTCGTCGCGCATCCCGCAGGCGCAGGCGGGCCGTCTTGCCTGGCGCGAGCCGCCGGCATGGACGCTGATCAAGGCGCGCCACAATCCGCACTCATCGACCGCGCTCCGGGAAGCGATCCGTTCAGAAGGCGCCTGACACGCGCAGCGAGATCACCCGCGTGCCGTAAGGCCCGCCCTTCTGCTTGCGCGTCCAGACCTCATCGACAATCCCGGTGGCGCGGTTGGGATCATAGAAGGTCCGCACCCGGCTCTCATTCGGAGAGGTGATGTTGTTGACGCGAAGCTGCACGGTCACGCCCGGGATGGCGGTCGTCTCGACGAAGGCGTGCACATGGTGGCCCTGGCGAATGAATTTCACCTCTTCGGCCAGACGGTATTCATAGGCGCTGGATTCCTGGCTGGAGCTGAAGCCCCAAGCCATGTTCCAGCGCGGCACTTCCTGCCGGAACGACATGGAGTATTCCCAGTCTTCCGCGAACCTGAACCTGCGGTCCTCGCCGGTAACGGGGTCGGTGACGCTGGTTTCCTGCAGTTCTCCCGTCAGCCGCAATTCCGCGCGCGGCACGCCCAGCCAGTCCAGCGGCATGGTCGCGCTGACATCTATCCCCGTCTGCGTACCGTCGCCTATATTGCCAACCGCGTCGAACACATCGCCCGGATCGGTCGGCGCAACGAGACACCGGCGCAACGGCTTTGCGAACTGGTCGCCGTCGCAGAACGCCAGCGGCAGGGCGTCGTCGACATCCTCGATCTCGTTGTGGAACACGCCGATCTTCAGGGCGCCGCGCTCGCCGAACCTGCGATCCCATTCAAGGCGCGTCCGCCATGACTTCTCCGGTTCCAGATCGGTGTTGCCGAGCTGCTGGTTCTCGTCGCGCACATCAACCGAGCTGGCGAAATCATTGAAGTCGAGCTGAGAGACATCGCGTTCGACGCTCAGCCTGAACTGGTCGCTCTCGCTCGCCTGCCACGAGCCGACCAGACGCGGCTTCCAGTAAGACAGGTCTCGCTCGTTCTGCGCATCGCCAGTCTGCGTGATGGTCGAGGTCTCGTAGGTCAGGCCGGTTTCCAGCGTCACGCCGGGCGAGACGTTCCAGACATCGGTAACGAACGCTTCTGCACGTGTTTCCTCGACGCGTGCGTTGGCGACTGGCAGCGACACAGGCTGCGGCCCGGCGCCGTTCTGGGCGTCAAAGGTGATCGCCAGGTTCGTGTCGAGATAATTGAACGCGCCTTCTGCGCCAAACTCCAGCGTGTGACCGCCCCCGGCGCGCCAGGTCATCACGCCGCGGCCAACGCGCTCGCCCGCCTCGGACTCGCGCTCCTGAAACCGCTCGCCGGTCAGCGCGCCGGACGGTCCGTAGAACTCGAAGTCATCAAACTGGTCTTCCGAACTGGTCGTCGCCAGTCCGAGCAGTTTCACGGACAGCGCATCGGAGAAGCGGTGTTCCCAGTCGCCGCCAAGTTCGGCTTCGTACTTGTCCTCGAATTCCGACAGACCGATCAGGGCGCCATCGAAGGTATTGTCCGGCGCAGTGTAGAAACCGCCGATCGAGGACTGGTTCCAGGTCGGGTAATAGAGCGCGTTCACATTGACGGTGTCGGACGCGGTCGGACGCCATGAGAGCGCGGCGCTTCCCTGCACGCCGTTCTGCGAGGGCTGGCCGTGCTGGTCGCGGACCTGGATCAGCTGTCCGTCGCCGTCGCGGATCGCCTCGATGCTTTCGGTTCTGCCATGCAGGTTGGGAAACTGAAGGTCGAGCGTAAGGTCGGCGCTATCCCCCAGCGCGAAGGTCTTGGTACCCTGCACCGTGTAGCCAATGCGGTCGGAGTATTCGATATGGCGCGCCTCGAGAATCCACGAGAACGGCGAGCCGGTACGCTGGCTCCGGTCGAGGACGACGTTCACCACCTGCGTCTGCCCGCGAATGTCGAGATCGCTGGCGGCGCCCGACACCAGTTCGATGCGCAACACCGAATCGGCGGGAATACGTTTGAGCTGTTCGGAAATGGCGGTCTTCGAACTCGGCCGCTCGCCGTTCACCAGGACGTTGCCGGCGGTGGCGCCAAATCCGCGCCGCTCGTCGCCGTCATCGATCGCGAAGCCCGGCACGCGCTCGACCATGTCGAAGGCTGTGATCGCATTGTAAAGTGCAAAGAAGTCGCGCTCGAACCGCTGCACGCCTTGCGCGCTGGTCGTTGGCGCCTGGTCCTGCGCGCTGGCCGCCCCTCCGGCGGCGCACGCCAACGCAAGAAGACAGACCGATTCCAGCCAGGTTTTCCGACCCATTCGCACGCTACTCCCGGCAGTATTCTTTATTACGCCTCGTCTAGATTCAGGTCGCGCCGGGTCAACTGAACTTAATGTGCATGCCAGCTATTTGCTTGCGCACCGCCAGGTGATGCAGGCCTGCAACGCCGCGGGCGGCTCCAAACTTCCCGCAAGGTGCTGATTTGACGTTGTTTTATTGCCCTTCGACACAGCAACACTCACCCGCGCAGCGGTGTGGCGTCACCCGGCGGGCCATGATAGACTTCCGTATCGATAAACGGCTCGAAGGAAAGACCACTGTCAGCGCTCAGTAGCTCCCGGACTGGTGAGGGCGCCAACGCCACCACCGCGGTGAACCCTTCAGATTCATCCAAGGCCACATCCCAAGAGATCTCTCCCCTCGCCCGCCTCGTCGCCGACAGGCTGGAGCAGGACAAGGCCGAAGACATCCTTGAAATCGACCTGACCGGCAAATCGCCCATGGCGGACTCGATGGTTGTCGCCTCCGGGCGATCGCACCGTCATGTCACGGCGCTGGCCGATCACGTGTCGAAGGAACTCAAGGATCACGGCGCCCGTTCGGTGCGCGTCGAAGGTCTGCCCAATGCGGACTGGGTCCTGATCGACGCCGGCGACGTCATCGTACACATCTTCCGCCCTGAAGTGCGCGAGTTCTACAACCTCGAACGGATCTGGGGAACGGAAGCTGCGCCGGGCGCAGGCGCCTAGCCCTTTCGCATGCATATCCGACTGGTCTGCGTGGGCCGACTCAAGGACGGGCCGGAGCGCGAGCTTGTCGATGACTATCTTTCCCGCGCGCGCCGTATCGCCAGCCAGCTCGGCTGGCGCGATGTTTCGGAAATCGAGGTCGCATCCGGCGGCGGCATGGCGCGTGAAGGCGAACGCCTGCTTGACCGTATCGGCTCCGGCGTCCTCATCCGTCTGGACGAGACCGGCCGCGCGACCACCTCGGAAGAACTTTCAGCCGATCTCGCCCGCTGGCGCGATGATGGGCGCGAGGTCTCGTTCGTGATTGGCGGCGCGGACGGTACGGATCAGGCCGTCGCCGACCGGGCCAACCGGTCAATCAGTTTCGGAACGCTGACCTGGCCGCACAAGCTTGTGCGCGTCATGCTGGCCGAGCAGATCTACCGGGCGGTGTCGATCGAGGCCGGCACGCCCTATCACCGGGAGTAACCAGCTTGACCAAGCGCATCCGCGCCCTGGCCAGCCAACTGGCCTCGATCGCCCTGATCTTCGCCGCGCTGGTGATGGCGTCGACGGACGTCGCCGCGCAGACGGTCGATACGTTCTCGCGCGAAGACCTCCGCCGGGCCGAAGCCGCGCGCGACGAAGCGCTCGCCCGCCTTGAGCGCCTCGAGAAGTCCGCCCGCGCCACCGAACGCGAAGCCGCGGAAATCGATGCGGACCTGATCGTCGCCGCCGCCGAAAGCCGCCGCCGCGAGGAAGCCGCCATCGCCGCAGAACAAAGGCTTGCGGAACTGGCCGTCGAGATGGACGATGCGCGCGCCGCGCTGGCCGGCGACGAGGCCGCGCTTGAAGACCTGACCGCCGCGCTGATGATGCTGTCGTCCCGGCGGCCGCCGGCGCTGGCTGTCAATCCCGACGATATCGGCGAGGCGATCCGTTCGGCGATCCTGATGGGCGAACTCACGCCAACGCTGGCCGGTCGGGCCGAGGAGCTGCGCGTCCGCCTTGAAACGCTGGCCCGTATCCGCAGCGACATCGAACAACGCCAGATCGAACTGGCAGAGTCGGAAGCGGCCCTGACCGCCCGGCGCGAGGAAATCGCCGCGCTGTCGCTCGAAAAGCGGATGACGCGGTCATCCTATGCGACCGAGACTGCCGCGCTGCGCACCGAAACCCTGCGCCTGTCGCGCGAGGCGCAGAGCATACGCGACCTCCTTGACGGCATTGAGCGGTCCGCCCCATCGGCGCCGCAACCCAAGCCGTCCGGCGGACAGGAGACGATCGCCGCCGCACTGCAGCGCATTCCGGCGCGGCCCGGTGCAAATCTGCCTGTCGATCCGGGCGCAGGGGTTGTCCAGCCGGCCCTTGGCGAGGTCGCCGTCAGGTTCGAGCAATCCGTGTCGGGACAAAGCCATCCTGGCTTAACCCTTGCTACACGCGCCAATGCTCAGGTGGTGTCGCCAGCCGACGCGCGAATCGAGTTCGCCGGACTGTTTCGAAGTTACGGCCAAATGTTGATTCTCGATGTCGGGGAGGACATGCTTGTGATACTGTCCGGACTTGACGAGATTTACCCCGAGGCCGGACAGTGGGTGCTGGCAGGCGAGCCGGTTGGCCACATGAGTGGCCAGAAATCGCCGCCTCCGGAGCTATATCTGGAGGTAAGACGGGCTGGTCGGACGATCGACCCAGAGGCTTGGCTGAAGCGCGGCGCCTGATGGCGCGCGGCAGGACGCAGGGCTCGCGGGTTGTCCGGTGAACGAACACAACGCGGTTTGATGCGACAGGAGTTTTGAGGAATGCGAAAGTGGCTGCTCGGTCCGATCGTCACCGCTGGCATTATCGGCGCGACGCTCGGCGTCTCCGCCTACGCCCTGACCAACGGCCAGAGCGATCCGCGAAAAGACACGTTCCGACAGCTTGAACTCTTCGCCCAGATCCTCGCCCGGGTTGAGTCCGACTATGTTGTCGAAATCGACGAGGCCGACGCGATCGAAGCTTCGATCAACGGCATGCTCACCTCGCTCGATCCGCACTCGAGCTATCTCAACCCTGACGACTTCCAGTCGATGCAGGTCCAGACCAGCGGCGAGTATGGCGGTCTCGGCATCGAGGTCACCGCGCAGGACGGCTTCGTGAAGGTCGTTGCGCCGATGGACGACACCCCGGCCAGCCGCGCCGGTATCGAGTCCGGAGATTTCCTCACCGCGATCGACGGGGTCTCCATCGTCGGCCTGCCATTGTCTGAAGCCGTCAAGGAAATGCGCGGCGCAGTCGGCACCGACCTCACCATCACGGTCGTGCGCGAGGGTGAAGATTCCTTCGACGTGACGTTGACCCGCGAGAACATCCGTCCCGCCAGCGTGCGCGGACGCGCCGAGGGCGATATCGGCTATCTGCGTATTTCCGCGTTCAACGAGCGCACCGCTGAATCGCTGGATGAAGCCCTCGACAAGGTCCGTAAAGACATCAAGGGCTCGATGAAGGGTCTGGTGGTCGACCTGCGCGACAATCCCGGCGGCCTGCTGGATCAGGCGATCGAAGTATCCTCGCGCTTCCTTGAGGGTGGTGAGATCGTGTCCACGCGTGGTCGTCGTCCCGAGGACGTCGCCCGCTACAACGCCCGCCGCGTCAAGCGCGCGCCAAATGTCCCGGTCGTCGTGCTGATCAACAATGGTTCGGCCTCCGCCGCCGAAATCGTCGCCGGCGCCATGCAGGACCGCGAGCGCGCCACGGTTCTCGGGCTCACCAGTTTCGGCAAGGGTTCGGTGCAGACCGTCATCCCGCTCGGCCCCGGCAAGGGCGCCATCCGGCTGACGACGTCGCGTTATTATACACCTGCCGGCCGGGCCATTCAGGGTTCCGGCATCGAGCCGGACTATGAAGTCGCCCCGGTGCGTCTGTCGGACGAAGACATCGCCGCGCTTGAGCGCCGGGCCGCGCGCTTCTCGGAAGCCGCCCTGCCCAACGCGCTTGAAAACGACCAGGGCGTCGAGCGTCGCGCACCGCACGTGCCGGACGAGATGCCGCCTGAAGGCTATGACGGGGAAGACTACCAGCTCGATCGCGCGCTGGAGCTGCTCCGTTCCGGCGCTATCTAGGCGCGCGCAGGCTGGTCTGGACCACGCTGTACTGAACGAATAATCGGGAAGCGATGGCTCCTTCCGATCCTACCGAACGCATCACCGCGGCCGTGCTGGTCATCGGCGACGAAATCCTGTCCGGCCGCACGCAGGATACCAATATCCGCACGATCGCCGAGTTCCTCGCGCCGCTTGGCGTGCAACTTGGCGAGGCCCGCGTGGTCCCCGACGAGGAAGCCGAGATCGTGCTGGCGCTCAACGCCCTGCGTGCGCGCCACAAATACGTTTTCACCACAGGCGGCATCGGTCCGACGCACGATGACATCACCGCCGATTCCGTCGCCGCTGCGTTCGGCGTTTCCATCGACGTGCGCGACGACGCTCGCGCCCTTTTGGCCGACTGGTACGACAGGCAGGGAACCGAGTTCACCGAAGCCCGCATGCGCATGGCGCGCATTCCCGACGGCGCCGCGCTGATCGCCAACCCGGTCTCCGTGGCGCCCGGCTTCCAGATCGGCAACGTCTTCGTCCTGGCCGGAATCCCCGCCGTGGTGCGCGGCATGCTGCAGGACATTGTCCACCGCATCGAGGGCGGCGCCATCGTCGAGTCACGCACGGTCAGCGCAACCGGCGCACGCGAAGCCGACCTCGCCCCGGTTGTCCTTCGGCTCGTATCCCTGGATGCGTCCCGGCACGCCCGATGCGCCGCGGTTTGGCGTCAATCTCGTCGTGAGGGGCGCCGACTTATCCGCCCTCGACGAAGCCGAGCGTAAACTCGCTGACCTCATCAGAAACGCGGGCGGCGAAGTCGACCCGCAGCCCGAACCACCGGAAGCCACATCATGACCGACGCCGAACCCATACTTCTGGAAACCAGCGACGCCGGCGTCGTCACCCTCACCCTCAACCGCCCGAAGCAGCTCAACGCGTTGTCGGTCGCCCTGCGCGCGGAGATTGTCGCCGCCATCAAGCGCCTCAGCGCAGACGAGGCCTGCCGGGTCATCATCGTCACCGGCAATGGCCGCGCGTTCACTGCGGGCGTCGACCTCAAGGAGGCGGGCCAGAGCGGCTTCTCGCTCGGTACGGAGGGCGGCGAAAAGAGGGATGCGCCAGACACCGACATGGCCAGCGTCTTCGCCCAATGTCCTCATCCCATCATCATGGCGATCAACGGGTTCGCCATCACCGGCGGGTTCGAGCTGGCGCTGATGGGCGATGTCATCCTCGCCTCCAGTGATGCGAAATTCGCCGACACGCACGCGCGCGTCGGCCTGATGCCGGTATGGGGCCTGTCACAGAAACTTCCGCGCATTATCGGCCTCGCCCGCGCCAAGGAATTGTCCTTCACCGGCAACTTCCTCGATGCGCCGACCGCTGAGCAATGGGGCCTCGTCAACCGCGTCTGCGCGCCGGAAGAGTTGCTGCCCGCCGCACAGAAACTCGCCGCCGACATGGCCCAGGTCGATCCGGCCCTCCTCAAGAAATACAAGACTGTCATCGACGAAGGCGCCCGCATGCCCCTCGCAGACGCCCTCAAGATGGAAATCCACGTCGGCAACGCGCACAATTCCGCGATCACGCCCGAGGCGGCGGAAACCTCCCGAAAGTCAGTGATGGAGCGCGGGCGGGAGCAGAAGGGCTAAGCTCTCCACGTTCGCAGCTACCCTGCCTATCCAACACCAGACCGATCCGGCGCAGGCTGGCATACGTATCTAGTTCGTGCCGCGCCCAAGCCGCACAACAACCCGGATGGCTGACGAATGCCCTCAGCGCTCTACCCGCTCTTCGCCCTGCTCGTAGCCCTCGGCGCATGCGCCTCCGCACCCGCCGCAATCCCCGGCTCATCAACGATCGACACACGCGGCGGCGCCATCTTCGTCCAGCAATGGGGAACGCAGTCCGGCCCCGACATCCTCCTCATCCACGGCTCGACCTCACACTCCACCGAATTCGCCGTCTCCCTCGCGCCAACCCTCGGCGCCGATTTCCACCTCACCGCATTCGACCGTCCCGGCATGGGCCGCTCGACCAACCGCCCGGCCGATGCGCATGAACTCGCGGTGCAGGCGACAACCGCAGCCGATGTCATCCGCGCGCAGTCGCTCGAAAGTCCGATAGTGGTCGGCCATTCCTACGGCGGCGCCGTCGCGCTCCGTCTCGCGCTCGATTATCCGGACCTCGTCTCCGGCCTCGTCCTACTCGCCCCCGCCAGTCACCCATGGGATGGCGACGTCCCCTTCTTCTACGACCTGCAGGCGACGCCAGTGTTCGGTCACCTGATGACGTGGGCCGTCTGGCCAGCCTCCGAAGGCGCCGCCCGCGCATCCTTCTCCCGCCGCACCTTCGCCCCCGCCGAAGCCCCAGCCAACTATTACGAGGAAGCCGAAGTCCACCTCGCGATGCGCCCCGCCGCCATCCGCGCGTCCTCGAAAGACCTCTCCAGCCTGAAGGAACAGGTGACCCAGCAGGCGCCGCGCTATGACGAGATCACTGTGCCAGTCGCCCTGATCGTTGGGGCGGACGACCTCATCGCCCCCATCGCCGACAACCTCGACCCCGCCAACCCAGCATGGTCGAACACCGACACAACCATCCTTGAGAACGTCGGCCACATGCCCCAGCACGCCCGGCCCGACCTCGTGAAGGAAAAGATCGAATGGGTGCGCGCGAGTGCCGCCAAATAGCGCCTAACGCGGCCGATCCCCGTTGATCGTCACCCGCCGCATGTGCCGGCGCTTTCCGTGATAATCGTTCAGCGCGTAGTGCCAGACGCAGCGATTGTCCCAGAAGGCCAGCGAGCCCTTCTCCCACCTGAAGCGGCAGGTGTAGGCCTCGCGCCGTGACAGTTCGAACAGGTACTCAAGCAGCGGCTTGCTCTCGCGCCGCGTCCAGCCTGCAAACCTCAGTGTGAACCCAGGATTGACGTAGAGCCCCTTGCGCCCCGTCTCCGGATGGGTGCGGATCACCGGGTGCTCGTATTCCGGCACGTCATCGCCCACCACTTCGGAATCCATCGACGCGCGCTTCTGCGAGGAATGGCCCTTGGCGCCATACTCTTCCGCCGCCGTGTGAATGGCGTTCAGCCCGGACAGGGCTTCCTTCAGCCCGTCGGACAACGCGTCATAGGCGGCGTACTGACTGGCGAACAGCGTGTCGCCGCCGACATCGGGCACCTCCATCGCATAGAGCTGCGAACCCAGCGCCGGCTCCTCGAGGAAACTCATGTCCGAATGCCAGCCGCCGCCGAAATTGATCCGCTCACTCGGCTCCTTGATGATTTCGAGGATTTCCGGGTGGCTCTCCATCCCCTTCACATAGGGGTGTATGTTCAGCGTGCCGAAGCGGCGCCCGAACGCCACCTGATCGTCCGGCGTCAGCTTCTGGTCGCGGAAGAATATCACGTGATGTTCCAGAAACGCCCGGTGGATCGCGTCGAACTGGGCGTTGCTGAGCGGCCGGGACAGGTCCACGCCCGCGATCTCGGCCCCCAGAACGGGCGAGAGCGGCCGCACGGTGATCGCTTCGCTGGACATGGCGTTTCCTCCGGCTGGCGCAGGGCGTCCGATGCCGCCCCGTCTGTCTGGCGTCATCATGTGCCGCACGGCGTTGGCTGGCAATCTCGTCCGCCGAACAAGTATCCAGGCCGGTCTTGCAACCTTCTCGCGCCGCCCGGCGTTAACACTCACTGGCCACTCGCCTGTCGCGTGTTAGGCTTCATCCGGGACGCGTGCTCAAGCGGGCGGCGCCAGCACAAGGGAAATGGACATGAGACCGATTCTGATCGCCTCCATCGCCATCGGCGGGCTTATCGCGGTGGGTTGCGAGGATACCACCACCACAGAGGCGTCCGTCGCTGAGACGCCGGCCGCCGAAGCGCCTGCGGAAACCCCGGCGGTCGCCGAAACCATCACGCTGAGCGCAACGCTGGCTCCCGGAGAAGGTATTGAATCCGATGGTATGGGAACCGGCGAATTCACCTTCACGCCCGGCGAAAACACGCTCGATTACACCATCACCTACGCCGGTCTCACCGGTCCGGCTGGCGCGGCGCACATTCACGGACCTGCCGAGCCGGGCGGAAACGCCGGCGTGGTCGTGCCGTTCGCTGACGCCGCAAGCCCGATCTCCGGCACGGCGACCCTGACTGAGGAACAGGTCGCCGAGCTGCTTGACGGCAAGTATTACGTCAACGTCCACACGGCGGCGAATGGCGGCGGCGAAATCCGCGGCCAGATCACGGCGCAATAACCCGCTGACGATAGACAGACACCGGGCCATGGCGGCATATGCCCCATGGCCTGGACCCGTACATACGATGGTGACGAACCGATCCGCGTCAACAAATGGCTGGCGCAATCGGGTGTGTGCTCGCGACGCGAAGCCGAAGCCCTGATCACGCAGGGCCTCGTCCGCGTCGATGGCGAACGCGTCGAGGATGTCGGCCGCAAGATCCAGGCGGGTCAGACGCTCGTCCTCGCTGACCGCGCCGAAGCGCAACTTGGCGCCAAGCTCACCGTCCTGCTCAACAAGCCGGTCGGCTATGTCTCGGCCCAGCCGGAAGGCGACCAGGTTCCCGCCGTCCGCCTGATCCGCAAGCCAAACCTCTGGGGTGAAGCCATGACCGTCCCTGGGGGCTGGAACAATCTCGCACCCATTGGCCGTCTCGACATGGACAGCCGCGGCCTGCTGATGCTTTCCGAAGACGGCGTCATCGCCAAAGCCGTCATTGGTCCCGAGAGCGAGATGGAGAAGGAATACCTCGTCACCGTCACGGGGCGCATCGACCGCAAGAAACTCGCCCTCCTCCGCCACGGTCTCGAACTCGACGGCCGCCAGCTGAAACCCGCCAAGGTCTCACTGGAAGACACACAGGTCCTGCGCTTCATCCTCATCGAAGGCCGCAACCGCCAGATCCGCCGCATGTGCGAACTGGTCGAGCTGGAGGTTACGGATCTCGTCCGGATCCGTATCGGCCCCGTCAAGCTCGGCGACCTGCCAGAGGGCAAGTGGCGGCCGATCGAAATGTCCGAACGCGAGGCGCTGCTAAGGTGAGCAACGAAAACACAGATCAACCGCAGAATGCCGGCGTCATCGCTCCGCCGCCCCTGCTGGCGCTAGCGGCGCTGGTCGCTGGCGTCGCGCTCAGCAAATTCTATCCGTTGGGCCTTCTCGCAGGGGTAGATGCGCCGATTCGATGGATCGGCGGCGGACTGCTCGTCGTGCTGGCGCTACTTTTGGAGCTCTCAGGCTCGGGGCGATTTCTTCAGAAGAAGACTCCCGTGCAGCCGTGGCGGGCCACCAGGGTTCTGGTCACCGACGGCATTTTTCGTTTCGTCCGCAATCCGATGTATGTCGGATTCTTCCTCATTCTGGCGGGCATCGCCATCATCGGCGCATTTGACTGGTTGCTGGTGACGACACTGGTCCTGATGCCCGTGATCCACTGGGGCGTGGTCAAACGCGAGGAACGCTACCTCACGGGACTGTTTGGGGCCGATTACGCACAATATATGAGGCAAGTCCGGCGGTATGGCGTCTTCTAGGCGGATTGCCGAATCGCCGATCTCACGTAAATACCGGCTCATGAGCCAGACGCCGGACC
>JBHIWT010000030.1:0-23511 GCA_041987265.1 Hyphomonadaceae bacterium | reverse complement strand
ACTGATGGAACTGGCGCAGGGCGGCACCGCCGTCGGCACCGGCCTCAACGCGCCTGTCGGCTTCGCCGAAAAGGTCGCGGAGAAGATCGCCGCGATCACGCAGCTCCCCTTCAAGACCGCGCCCAACAAGTTCGAGTCGCTCGCCGCACATGACGCGATGGTCTTCAGCCATGGCGCGATCAACACGGTCGCGGCCTCGCTCTTCAAGATCGCGAACGACATTCGCTTCCTCGGTTCGGGCCCGCGCTCGGGCCTCGGTGAACTGTCGCTGCCGGAAAACGAACCCGGCTCCTCGATCATGCCGGGCAAGGTGAACCCGACCCAGTGCGAGGCGCTGACGCAGGTCTGCGCGCACATCGCCGGCAACAACGCGGCGATCGGCTTTGCAGGAAGCCAGGGCCATTTCGAGCTGAACGTGTTCAACCCGATGATGGCCTACAACTTCCTGCAGTCTGTGCGGCTGCTGGCGGATGCGGCGGTGAGCTTCACTGACAATTGCGTCGTGGGCATCGAGCCGCGCCTCGACAACATCAAGCGCGGGCTGGAGCAATCGCTGATGCTGGTGACGCCGCTGAAGGAAAAATACGGCTACGACCGCGCCGCCAAGATCGCCAAGACGGCGCACAAGAACGGCACGACGCTGCGCGAGGAAGCCATCAAGGACGGCATCCCGGCGGAAGACTTCGACGCCATCGTGCGCCCGGAAAAAATGATCGGGCCGACGGAGTAGGCCGAGATTGGTCGGGGGGCGATATGACGAAGGCGCACGAGCTTTTTCGACTTCTCTCGATGGATCTCGAGAAGGGAGAGTCGACCAGGTATCCAGCCAGTCGTGCGCCAATGGGGCAAAAGTGCAGGTACTGGGCGACCGAGGTCGGCGGAGCGATCCAGTTTGGCGTGCAGCTGCGCGCACCAAGCGATGAATTCTCTCCGCGCGAGATCACGCGCCTGACCACGTTCGGCTTTCAACCGAGACCAAACGAGAGGGAATATTTCGTCACACTCCCCGCGAACCTCCCTGAGGCTTCGATCCTGGCAAGAGCTGCGATTCAGCTGCTCGATTCGATTATCTTGCAGACCTAGCCGTGGCCCTGTTCGTTCACATTGCGCCGGAGAAGGCGGTTCGCTCGATCCGGCGGGTCGGGTTGAAGCCGGGCAGGGATAGCGGCGGGGTTTTCGCCCTGCCTGCGACGCCGGACTTCTATGCATCGCACCAATGGCTGCGCGAGCTGCGGCGGTTCAATCCCGGGTCGCTGCGGGCGGTTTATTTCCGGCTGCGCGGCGATGCGCCGGTCCTGTTCGGGCGCTATGGCGGTCCGCATACGGACGGGACCGCCGATGAAGCCGTCGGCGCGCTGATGAAGGCCGAGGACAAGCTGGGCTGCGAAGCCATCGTGCTGGAACGCGTGCCGGCAAAGGCCATCACCTCGATCCGGCCGCTGCGGCAGGTGACGGGCTGGCGCTTCTATCCGGGGGCGAAGGGCCGGGCGCCGTGCGGCTGTCCGGGCTGTATCGGGCGCGGCGAACCCTTCTCGCGCAAGCTGCGCGAGGCGTATGCGGCCATGGAAAACGGCTAGACGGGCCGGATTTCGCGCTGATCAGGCGCGGTTCACCAACGCTGGTTCATCTTTGCCGCGCTCACGCCACACTTTGTTACAGCATTGAAAATTCCGTGAGACAGCGACGGTTTAGGAGAAACCTACCGCTTAAACAGGCATACTGCCCCAAACGATGCGGCGCGTGGCCGACCGAGGTGGAACGATGGACAAGAAAATCATCATGGGCATCGCCGGCGCCGCGATCCTTGGCGTTGGCGCCCTCGCCTTCCTTTCCCGCGGCGGCGGCGGCGCGACCGGCGCCTACACATTCGAGACCGCCACGGTTGAACGCGGCGAGGTCGCCCGCATCGTCTCGCCCGCCGGCACGGTCCAGCCGCTCAACAAGGTGGACGTCGGATCGGAAGTGTCCGGCAAGATCATCGAGCTATATGCCGACTTCAACACTGAGGTGCAGAAGGACCAGGTGCTCGCCCAGATCGATCCCGAGACATTCGAGTCGGCGGTCGAACAGGCGCGCGCCCGGCTGCTGCAATCGCGCGCGTCGGTGGCCAATGCGCGCTCGGCGATCGAACGCTCGAAGGTCAATCTCGATGTCGCCGAAAAGACCTATAACCGCCAGAAGGCGCTGTTCGCCGAGCAGGCCATTTCGCAGGCGGCGTGGGAACAGGCCGAACAGCAATACAAGTTCGCCGAAGTCGAGCTGCGCACCAACGAGGTGTCGCTGCAATCGGCGCTGGCCGGCGTCGCCCAGTCGGAAGCGTCGCTGACCGAAGCCGCACTGCGGCTGGAGCGCACCAAGATCCGCTCGCCGATCGACGGCGTGGTGATCAATCGCGCGGTTGAAGTCGGGCAGACGGTTCAGTCGTCGATGAGCGTCGCGCAATTCTTCACCATCGCGCAGGACCTGTCGCAGATCCAGATCGAGGCGTCGGTCGTGGAAGAAGACATTGGCGGCGTCGACCCCGGCGATCCGGTGACATTCGAAGTGACGGCCTATCCCGGCGAGACGTTCCGCGGCGTGGTTTCGCAGGTGCGCCGCCAGGGCGAGGAATCGGCCAACGTCGTGACCTACACGGTGATCATCTCGGCGCGGAACCCGGACGGCAAGCTTCTGCCCGGCATGACCGCAACCACCGATATCACCGCCGACCGCGTGACCGACGCGCTGCGGGTGACGCGCACCGCGACCACTTTCACCCCGCCGCGCGACCTGTTGCCGGAAACCGAGCAGGAAGGCCAGCAGGGCGGACAGTCACGGCGCGGACCGGGCGGCTTTCCCGGCGGCGGCGAAGGCCGCAACCCGATGACCGGCGTTCTGACCGAAATGGGCGTTGACGATGCGCGCGTGCAGAAGATCTCCGCTGACTTCCAGGGCGTGATGCAGGAGCTGCGCGCGTCGATGCCTCGTCCGGATTCTGGCGGCGGTATCGGCGGGGGCAATTTCGGTCCGCCGCGCACCATCGTGATGCAGCAGCAGATGCAGGAATTCCGTCAGAAAATGACCGCCGCGCAGGATGATATCCTCAAGCGCCATCTCTCCAGCGACGAGATCGTCGAGTTCAACCGCGTGCGCGCGGCAATGAACTCGCAGCGCCGCGCGACCGCCTACGCGATCAACGCCGCAGGCGAACTGGAGCCGCGCGAACTGGTGATCGGACTGTCCGACGGTTCGAGCGCGCAGATCGTTTCCGGCGCCGAGGAAGGCGATGTGCTGGTGACGCGCGCCATTGCGAACAAGCCTGATTGAGCGCCGAAATGACCGAGCAAAGAGCGCTGATCTCGTGCCGTGACCTGACCAAGGTCTACCGCATGGGAGACCAGGAAGTGCATGCGCTGGCCGGGGTTTCGATGGACATCGAGGCCGGCGAATTCGTCGCCATCATGGGACCGTCGGGTTCCGGCAAATCCTCGCTGATGAACCTGATCGGCGCGCTGGACCGGCCGACCTCGGGCGACATGTGGATCAACGGCCGGTCGCTGATGAAGATGTCGCGCGATGAACTGGCCGACCTGCGCAACGAGACGCTGGGTTTCGTTTTCCAGCAATTCAACCTGCTGGCGCGCCAGGACGCGCTGGCCAATGTCAAACTGCCGCTGCGCTATGCGCGCAAGGAGGTCGAGGATCTCGACCAGCGCGCGCGCGAATGCCTTGAACTGGTCGGGCTGGGCGACCGGATGGATCACCGGCCGATGCAACTATCCGGCGGCCAGCAGCAGCGCGTGGCGATCGCCCGCGCGCTGGTGAACCGCCCGCGCATCATCCTTGCGGACGAACCGACCGGCGCGCTGGACACAAGGACGACTGAGGAAATCATGGCGTTGCTGACCGACCTCAACAAGCAGGGCATCACCATCATTCTCGTCACGCACGAACCGGAGGTTGCGCAATTTGCCAGCCGGCAAGTGCATTTCCGCGATGGCGTGATCGAATCCGACAGCGCCGGTTCAAGCATCCTGCAGCGCGAAGGAGAACTGGCGTGAACCTGTCTCTTGCCGGGAATTCGGCCATCGAGGCCTTGATATCCAATCCCATGCGCTCACTTCTGACGATGCTGGGCATCATTATCGGCGTTGCGTCGGTGATGGTGATGATGTCGATCGGGGAAGGCGCCAAGAAGCAGATGCAGGAGCAGATCGCATCGGTCGGCACCAACATGCTGACGGTTTCACCCGGCAGCATCAATCGCGGCGGCCGCCGCGGCGGGCGCGGATCGGGCCGGCCGTTCGAGGAATCAACCATCGCCGAAATCGAGGAATTGCCCTTCGTCGTGGCGGCGACCGGCATTCTCAACGATTCCGTGACAGTGGTATCGGACTCAGCCAACTGGTCGACCAGCATCGAGGGCGGCAGCGCCGCCTACTTCGAAGTCAACAACTGGCCGATCGCCGAAGGACGCGGCTTCACCGAACAGGAAGTGCGCTCTGGCTCCACCGTCGTCGTGCTTGGCGCCACGGTGCACAAGGAATTGTTTCCGAACGGCGGCGGCATCGGCGAACGCATCCGGCTGAACTCCGTTCCGGTGACGGTGATCGGCGTTCTGTCGTCGAAAGGCGCAGGCGGCGGGTTCGGTCAGGACCGCGACGACACCATCGTCGGACCGCTGGGAATGGTGCGCAACCGAATCACTGGCGGGTCTCGCTGGGTCCCGCGACACGTGAATCGTATTCAGTTCCTTGTCGAAGACGGTTACGACATGGCGCTGGCGCAGGAAGAAACCGCAGTAAAAATGCGGGAAATCCGGCGTATCGACCCCGGAGAAGAGGACAATTTCAGATTCTTTAACTTCGCGGACATGATACAGCAAAGGGCGGAGCAGGAGCAGACGATGAGCATGCTTCTGGCCTTTACCGCCGCTGTTTCGCTCATCGTGGGAGGCGTCGGGGTCATGAACATCATGCTCGTGTCCGTTACCGAACGCACCCGTGAGATCGGGTTACGCATGGCGATAGGCGCAAGAGGCGGCGACATCCTCACGCAATTCCTGGTCGAGGCGATCACGCTATGCTCGTTCGGCGGACTCGTCGGCATGGCGATCGGATGGATTGGCGCCTATGGCTTCGCCCAGGTGGGCGGTTGGCCGTTTGCAGTCTCTCCGGCGATGATCGGTATATCCCTGGGCGCAGCCGCCTTCGTAGGCATTGTGTTCGGGTTCTTCCCCGCCCGACGAGCCGCACAACTAGACCCAATACAGGCACTCAGACATGACTGATACGAGCGATAACAACAAGAAACTCCTCTTCCGCCTCTCAACTGCAACCGCCATGACCGCCCTCGCCTCCGCGTGCGGTCACTTGCCGATTTCCCAACCGGCCTTCGAAGACATGGCGAATATGCGCGCGGGTCTTCCCGCCGACTGGACCATCGCCGAGATGAGCGGCGATCCGTCAGCCGTCATCGCCGATTACTCCGTCTTCGGCGACGCGCAGCTTGTCGCCTTCATTCAGGAAGCGCTGGAAAACAACCGTTCGCTGCGTGCGTCCATGGAAAGCGTGAACCAGTCAGAAGCGCTGCTGAAACAGGCGCGCTCGGGCCTGTGGCCGAGCCTGCGCGCATCCTTCGGCGCCAGCGCCACCGACCGCGACGACGATCCCGACACGGCGTTCGATGAAAGCTCGGACTTCGGCGACGGCACGTTCACGTTCGGCGCGACCGGCGTCTACAACGCCGACATCATGGGCGACCTGTCCGCATCGATCCGTTCTTCGGTGGCCGGCCTGCGTTCGACGGAAGCGACCTACGAACTGGCCCGCCGCCAGCTCGCGGCGCAGACGGCCCGCGCCTATTTCGCCATCATCGAACAACAGATGCAGCTGGCGCTGGACCAGTCGACGCTGGCCCGCGCGGAAGACACCTACCGCATCACGACCGCGCGCTTCGACGCCGGTTCGGTGGCGCGCGACGAACTGGTGCTGGGCGAATCCTCCCTGGCGCAATCGCAGGCCTCGATCATCGCATCGGAAGCTTCCGTGCGCTCCGCCGAGCGCGCGCTCGAGGTTCTGCTGGGCCGCTTCCCGCGCAATGCGCTGGACGTCACCGGCACGCTGCCCGAGCCGCCGCCGACGCCGCCGCTGGGCCTTCCGGAATCCACCATCCGCGCGCGTCCGGACGTCGTCGCGGCCGAGTACAACCTGATCCAGAACTTCGCCAACGTGCGCATTGCGCGTCTGGCGCGCTGGCCGAACCTGGACTCGACCTTCACTGCGGCCGTCTCGAACGGTCCGCAGGCGTCGACCTCGAACCTGTTCGATCTTGACGGTATCGCGCTGACGATCGGCGCGACGCTTGCCCAGACCATCTTCGACGGCGGCGCGACGTCCGGCCGGATCGATGCGGCGGAGGCCTCCAAGCGCGCTGCACTGGAACGTTATGGCCAGACCGTGATCGACGCCTATGCCGGCATCCTCAACGCGCTCGACCAGTACGAGACGCTGAAGGCGCGCGGCGTCGCGCTGGAAACCGCCTCGGGCGCGGCGCAGGAATCGCTGCGCCTTGGCGAGCTGCGCTATAACGAGGGCAGCCAGTCGCTGCTGGACCTGATCAACGTCCGCGACCGCGCCGACCTTGCCGAAAGCCAGCTGATCGCGATCAAGCGCTCGCAGCTTGAACAGTGGATCGCGCTGCACCAGGCGCTCGGCGGCCAGCCGCTGACGCCGACCCCGCTGGCGAGCGCCGCGGATTCGGCCGAAGGGTCGTAACCCGACGACCACCCACAATCGTCATCCCGGACGGCCATAGGCTGTCCGGGAAGTGTCGGCTGCGGCAGCCGCGCCGTTGACGCTTTGCGTGCGCGAATTAATGTCCCGCCACATGCCGGAAACGGCGCACAAAGTTTCATAAGGTGGTGACGATGCGGAATATTCTTCTCTCTGGCGCAGCTGTATGCGCGCTTGGACTTGCCGGATGCCAGACGACCGGCGAGCCGGCGGCGGAGAGTGTGGGCGCAGCGCCAAGTGCGGCTGATGCAGCGGCCTTCCTGTCCGAGACCGAGACGGAACTCACCGACTTCTACGAATTCTCCGCACGCACGGCGTGGGTGCAGGCGACCAATATCAACTACGACACCGACTGGTTGCTGGCGCGCGCCAGCGAGGCGGGTACCGAACTGGCGGTCAAGCTCGCCAACGCCACCAAGAAATACGAAGGTCTTTCCCTGCCTGCTGAGCAGCGGCGCAAGATGGATCGCCTGCGCGCCGGCATCACCATTCCCGCGCCGTCGACCGAGGGCGCTGCTGGCGAACTGGCGCAGATCACCACACGGCTGGCGTCGACCTATTCCACCGGCAAGTTCGAGATCGAGGGCGATCCGCTCAACCTTGATGAGCTGTCCAACATCGTCGAGCAGTCGCGCGACCCGCAGGCGATCCAGACCGCATGGGAAGGCTGGCGCACCGTGTCGCCCGCGATGAAGAGCGATTATGTCCGCATGGTCGAGATCGCCAATGAAGGCGCGCGCGAGCTGGGCTTCGACAACCTCGCCGAGATGTGGCTGTCGAACTACGACATGCCGGCCGACCAGATGGAAGCGGAAGTCGAACGCCTGTGGAGCGAGGTGGCGCCGCTCTACAAGCAATTGCACTGTCAGGTGCGCACCGGGCTGAACGCGCAATACGGCGACGCCGTGCAGCCGGCCACCGGCCCGATCCGCGCCGACCTGCTGGGCAATATGTGGGCGCAGCAATGGAACACGATCTATCCGATCGTCGGACCGAAGTCCGAAGGGCCGGGCTATGACCTGACCGAACAACTGGTCGAGGCCGATTATGACGCGCTGAAGATGGTCAAGACCGGCGAGGCCTTCTTCTCCTCGCTCGGTTTCGAGCCGCTGCCGGAGACGTTCTGGGAGCGCTCGCTGATCACCCGCCCGCGCGATCGCGAAGTCGCCTGTCACGCCTCGGCGTGGGACGTCGACAATGTCGACGACATCCGCATCAAGATGTGCACCGAGGTCAACGCGGAGGACTTCTCGACCGTCCACCACGAGCTGGGCCACAACTACTACCAGCGCGCCTACAACGAGCAGGACCTGTTGTTCCGTGACGGCGCGCACGATGGCTTCCACGAGGCGATCGGCGATTTCATCGCCCTGTCGATCACGCCGGAATACCTCAAGCAGATTGGCCTGATCGAGACGGTGCCGTCAGCAGAGGCCGACATCGGCCTGCTCTACGATCGTGCGCTGGAAAAGATCGCCTTCCTGCCGTTCGGCCTGATGATGGACAAATGGCGCTGGCAGGTGTTCCGCGGCGAGACGGCGCCGGCGGACTACAACACCGACTGGTGGGAGCTGCGCACGCAATACCAGGGCATCACGCCGCCGAGCGCACGCCCGGCCGACGCCTTCGATCCGGGCGCCAAGTATCACATCCCGAACAACACGCCCTACCTGCGCTACTTCCTGTCGTTCGTGATGCAGTTCCAGTTCCACAAGGCGGCCTGCGACATGGCCGGCTGGGACGGCCCGCTGCACCGTTGCTCGATCTACGGCAATGAGGAAGTCGGCGAGAAGTTCAACGCCATGCTGGAAATGGGCGCGAGCCAGCCCTGGCCGGATGCGCTGGAAGCCTTCACCGGCACACGCGAAATGTCAGCCGAACCGCTGGTTGAATATTTCGCGCCGCTGACGGTGTGGCTGGAAGAACAGAACGCCGGAAGCGAGTGCGGCTGGTAGAAATATTGTTGTTGCAAGATAGACGGTTGCGCGGCGTTCCGGCGTTAGCCTAGGTTGGGCGCGGAGTTTCTCGGCGCCCAGCCCGCCGCCAACCATCTTCCGGAGCAACAAGTCATGATCCGCACTCTCATCGCCGCCGGCCTTGCCGCCAGTGTGGCCGCCTGCGCAAGCGCGCCGACGTCCCTGCCCGAACCGCGCGCCGCAACGCTGGCCGAACTCGGCCATCAAGGCATGGCGCCGGCATCCGGCGGACCGGCGAAGCAGCTGGTCGTCTTCTTCCACGGCTACACCCAGCGCGGCGAAGCCATGCGTCCGCTAGCCGAACAGCTCGCCGCGCAATTGCCGGACGCAGCCTTCGTGTTCAACGACGCGCCGCTGACCGCAAACGCCGGCTTCAGCTGGTACAATTTCCGCGGCGATGACAGCGCCGCGACCAAGGAAGCTGCGCGCGCCGCCGCCGCCGAACTGGTTTCCAACCTGTCGAACTCGATGCGTATTCCGCCGAGCAAGATCGTCACGGTCGGCTTTTCGCAGGGCGGCGGCATCGCAGCCCAGGCCGCGACCTGCATCACACCTGGCGCCAAGGCTTTCGTTTCGCTCGCCGGCGTTATCGAAACGGTCTGCACCGAAACCAGCGCGGTCTCGCCTGACGGCCTGATCGTCTGGAACCAGGGCGATCCGATGGTCGACCGCGCCCGCATCGATGTCGGCCTCACCGCTCTGAAAGGTGCGGGATATGAGCCGACCTTCGAGACCTACGAAGGCGATGCGCACTGGCCGGCGCCGCCCGCCATCGCCCGCGCGGTGAACTTCATCGTCGCGGAACTGAACGGATAAGGCCTGGCGCGGACTTTCGCGCACACGTCGCTATTTCCCGCGCAGGCGGGAACGCAGGAGAACAGGAAGAGGCGGGCGAGGCCCGCCTCTTCTTTCTTGGATGAATTGGTCGCGCTTTTGCCGGGAGGAGCGCGCTTGTCAGGCGGCGGCGCGATCCGCTTCGCCGACCGGATCACTCGCCGAAGAAGTCCGCCAGCGCTTCAGCGATCACCGCGCCGATCCGGCCGGCGTCCTCGGGTGAGGTTTCGTCCCACAGCTCGACGGTCACGCCCGGCGCGGACAATTCGTCCAGCGCCCAGCCCTTGGACGTGCCGCTGTTCTTGTTGTGGGCGTAGCTCCATTCCGGCGGCGCGCTCAGCTCGGCGATGAAGCGCGCTTCAAGGAAGGGCAGGAAGGCGATCGTTGGCGACGGCGCGTCCTGCGGCGGAGCGTAGATCACATCGCGATTGGTCGAGTGGAAATCCATGAACGCGACGACCTGCCGGTCCGCCGCCTCGCGCAGGATCCACGCTGACAGGGCGGTGGTCTCCGCCTGGGTGAATGGTCCCCAGTCGCGGTTGAGATCGATGCCGCCGCGATTGAGCCGCCAGTGCCCGCCATCAACGCCGTCCGGGTTGGGCGCAGGTGCGAGCAGCACGACATGACGATCGAGGAAGGACGCCATGTCCGCATCACCGGCCTGCGTCAGCCGCGAAACGAACCCGCGAAATGCATCCTGCCCGGTCGTCTCCGGCGGGTGCTGGCGGGTGAAGGCGACGACCATCTTCTCCGCGTCAGGATTGCCGCCGAGGAATCCGATGAGCGGCCTGCCGCCGATCGAACGGCCATATTCCGATTCTGCAAACCCGGCTGGCCGCACCTGATTGCGGGTCCACGCGACCTGCTCTTCGGAACTGACGAGCGGCTGTCCGGCGATCCAGGTTGCGCCCGGCGCAAGATCAAGTGTGAGCGTCGCGCGCGCCTCATCCTCGCTAAGCGCGATCAGCGAGGGTGACAGCGCCTGCCAGTTGCGTCCGTCCCGGCTGATCTCGGGGGAGTAACGGTGCTTGTAATCCGGATAATCGATCACGATCGAACGCTGGCCTGCGGCCTGCGCCTCGATCCGGAACGCGAACCATGGGCTGGGATTGATCCCGTCAAGCACGCTCGGTTCATGGTTGACGGAAACGATCACCGAACCGTCCGGCGCAATCGCACAATCGTGACGGCCCGCGACGGGGAAGTTTGCGAACACCGCAACGCCCCGCCCTGCGCAGATCGAACCGGCTGAGGCCATTGGCTGGGAAGCGCACCCGCCGATCGCCAAGCTCACAAGTGCGCCGGCGCCGGCCAACAAGGCTCTCGCCGCTCCAACTGACGTCATGTCCGGAAGCCCTTCACGATAAGCGCCCCGTCAGACCATCCAGCGGGCTGCGGGGCGTTCTTGATGCTTTCCTGAGACTACCGTCTGGAAACGAACCGGCAACACTCGCGGGATACGGGAACCTTCCGTTTCGGGAACGTCCGCGCGCTTGGCGGCGCCTGAATCTCAAGCGTTGGCGCCGTTCTCACATCAAGTTGAGCGGGCGCCGGCAATCGGCCTGCCGCGAATGAACGTACTCACGACAGATTGTAACGTTCGCAACGTTATTTTGAGCTAGAAGGTCTACAACCGAACGTCGAGTTCATGGGGTCGCGCCCCAATCTGTCCGGAGTTCCACCGCCCATGGCGATCAGCCGCTATCACCTTATCGCCGCCGGCGTCGCCGTCGTCATCGCCGCCGGCGCCTGGATCGGGCTGAGCGGCGGCGGAGACGGCGCAGGCAACGGCCAGTCCGCCCGCTCTGGCGGACCGCCCGGCCGCGGCGGCCCGGGCGGCGGCGCCATCGCCGTACTCGCCGAGAGCACGGATTACCGCGAGTTCTCGACCCGCGTGGAAGCGCTGGGCACGCTGGAACCCAAGGAGCAGGTGCAACTGACGGCGAACGCCGCCGATCGCGTCACGGCTGTCTACTTCGAAGACGGCCAGCGGGTGCGCAAGGGCGATACGCTGGTGCTGCTGGCCAATGCTGAAGAGCGTGCGCTTCTGGACGCCGCGCAGGCCAACCAGGCCGAAGCCCGCCGCCAGCTTGAGCGCAATGAGCGGCTGGTCGCCAACAACGCAATCTCGACGCTGGAACTGCAAAGGTCGCAACGCGATTCCGAAGCCGCCGACGGCCAGGTCCGTTCGCTGCAGGCCCGCCTTGGCGACCGGGTGCTGCGCGCGCCGTTCGACGGCGTGCTGGGTTTCCGCATGATCAGCCCGGGCGCCTATGTCTCGCCCGGACAGGTCGTCGCGAGCCTGATCGACGACAGCGAGATGCGGCTGGAGTTTTCCGTGCCGTCGATCTTCGCTTCGGGCCTCAAGCCCGGTCTGGAAATCACCGCTCGTTCTGACGATCTGCCTGAAGAGACCTTTACCGGCGCGCTGACCAGCGTGAACAACGCCATCGACCCGGTGACGCGTTCCGTCCGCGTGCGCGCCACGCTTCCCAACGAGGACGGCGAGTTGAAGGCCGGCATGTTCATGACCGTCGACCTGCGCTCGGAACCGCGCCAGTCGCTTTATGTTTCTGAGATCTCGGTCATCGCCGAAGGACCGTTGACCTATGTCTTCGTCGTTGACGAAAGCGTCCAGCCTTCACTCGCACGCAAGACCGAAGTGAAGCTCGGCATTCGCGAACGGGGCTATGCGGAAGTGCTGTCCGGCCTCGAGCACGGCGACCTCGTGGTTACCGACGGGATCCTGAAGCTGCGCCCGGACATGCCGGTCAACGTGCAGAACCCGCAACGGGCCGATCTGTCCGCGAATGCCGGCGGCGTGTCCAGCGGCGCCGATTCAATCACCGGTCTGGAGTAGCCGGCACATGCTGCTTTCCGATACGTCCATCAAGCGGCCGGTTCTCGCCTCGGTCGTCGGCCTGTTGCTGATCGCCGTCGGGATCGTTTCCTACACGCGCCTTGCGCTGCGCGAATTCCCCGACATCGACCCGCCGATCGTTTCGATCCGCACGTCCTATCCGGGCGCATCCGCCAACGTTGTCGAATCCCGCATCACCGAGGTGATCGAGGATCGCATCGCCGGGGTTGAAGGCATCCGGTTCATCAACTCAACGTCTTCGGACGGCTCATCCAGCATTTCGATCGAATTCGACGTCCGCCGCGATATCGACGCCGCCGCCAACGACGTGCGCGACAGGGTTTCCGGCATTCTCCGACAATTGCCGCTGGAGGCCGATCCGCCGGACGTACAGAAGGCGGACGCCGGCGAAGAAACCGTGATGTGGCTGAACATTCAGTCCAACAACATGACGCCGATCCAGATGACCGACTACGCCGAGCGGTATCTGGTTGACCGCTTCTCTTCGATCGACGGCGTGGCGCGCGTACAGGTCGGCGGCGCCAGAACGCCGGCGATGAAAGTCTGGCTGGACAGGCGCGCCATGGCGGCGCGCGGCCTGACGGTTGGCGATGTCGAAAGCGCCGTGCGCACGGAAAACGTCGAACTGCCGGCGGGGAGCCTGCAGTCCGAAGACCTGATCTTCACCGCGCGGATCGAACGGCCGTTCCGCACTGCCGATGATTTTGCCGGCCTGGTGATCGCCAAGGGTGCGGACGGACAGGTAATCCGCCTTGGCGACGTCGCCCGTGTGGAATTCGGCGCCGAAGAAGACCGAAACGTCTTCAGGGGCAATGGCGTGCCCATGATCGGCATCGGCATCGTCAAGCAATCCACCGCGAACGTGGTTCAGGTCGCCGCAGACGCACGAACGCGACTTGCCGAAGTCATCCCCACCCTGCCCGAGGGCATGGAGATCGAGATCAACATGGACGGTTCGGAGTTCATCTCCGCATCGATCCGCGAGGTCTTCATCACGCTCGGCATCGCCGTGCTGCTGGTGGTCGGCGTGATCTACGTATTCCTCGGCACGTTCCGCGCGACCGTGATCCCGGCGGTGACCGTTCCGATCTCGCTGATCGCAACCTTCACCGTGCTCTATGCGCTCGGTCTGTCGATCAATCTGCTGACGCTTCTGGCGCTGGTGATGGCGATCGGCCTTGTGGTCGACGACGCCATCGTGGTGCTGGAAAACATCCACCGGCGCATCATGCAGTATGGAGAATCGCCGCTGGTCGCCGCCTATCGCGGCACGCGACAGGTCGGCTTCGCCGTTGTCGCCACCACGCTGGTGCTGGTGTCGGTGTTCATCCCCATCACCTTCATGGAAGGCCAGATGGGACGGCTGTTCTCCGAATTCGCCATCGCCATGGCCGCGGCCGTGACCTTCTCCATGCTGGTCGCGCTGACCATTTCGCCGATGCTGGCGTCCAAGCTGCTGAAGCCGCGCGAGGAAGAAGAGAAGGACGCGGGCTTCACCCATACCGTCGAAGTCGCCTCCGAGAAGGCGCGCGGCCTTTATGCGCGCGTGTTCGACGCAACCGTTCACCGCCCGATCGCGATCGGCGCGGCGGTTCTGGCCGTGCTGGTCGGCTGCTGGGGATTGATGCGGGCGATCCCCGGCGAGTATGTGCCGGACGAGGATCGCGGCAGCTTCATGGTGTTCGTGCAGGGACCGGAAGGCGCATCCTTTGAATACCTGATGGGCTATCTCGACCAGATCGAGGAACGCCTGCTGCCGATGGTCGACAATGGCGAGATCGATCGCATCGTCGTCCGCGCGCCCGGCTTCGGACCGGCTTCGTCCTTCTCCAGCGGCATGGTGATGGTGAACCTCACCGATTGGGGCGAGCGCCGCAACGGCTTCGAGATCGTCAACGAGATGAACGGGCGGCTGCGCGACCTTCCTGGCGTGCAGGCGTTCGGCAACATGCGCTCGGCCTTCCGCGGCTCCGGCCAGCCGATCCAGTTTGTCATCGGCGGTCCGTCCTATGAAAAACTGGTCGAATGGCGCGACACCTTCATTGACGCCCTGAACGCCGACAATCCCGGCGTGTCGAACATCAACTGGGACTTCAAGGAGACCCAGCAGCAATACCGGATCAACGTGAACTACAATCGCGCCGCCGATCTTGGCGTGTCGGTGCGCGAGATCGGTTCGACGCTGCAGACCATGCTGGGCTCCAAACGGGTCGGCACCTTCATCGAGAACGGCGAGGAGCGCTATGTCATCTTCGAAGGCGAGCGGTTGGACCAGGCGACGCCTTCGGATCTGCAGGGCATCAATGTGCGCTCGGCCCGCACCCGCGAACTGATACCGCTGTCCAATCTCGTCACCGTTGAACCGCTGGCCGACAGCCGCCGTCTCAACCGCTACAACCGGGTCCGCGCGATCACGATCAGCGGCACGCTGGATCCCGGCGTTTCGCTGGGCGCCGCGCTCGACCACATGGAACGGCTGGCGCGCGACGTGCTGCCCGACGAGGCGCAGATCGACTACAAGGGCCAATCGCTGGACTACAAACGCGCGGGCACATCGATCGCCTTCGTCTTCGGGTTCGGCATACTGGTCGTGTTCCTGGTCCTAGCGGCGCAGTTCGAAAGCTGGATCCATCCATTCGTGATCATGCTGTGCGTGCCCGCAACCCTGGGCGGCGGCCTGCTCGGGATCTGGCTGACGGGGAACACGCTGAACATCTATTCGCAGATCGGCCTGATCATGCTGGTCGGCCTTGCGGCGAAGAACGGGATCCTGATCGTCGAATTCGCCAACCAGCTGCGCGACAAGGGCATGGAATTCCACGCTGCGCTGCGGGAAGCCTCGATCACTCGCTTCCGTCCGATCATCATGACCAGCCTCACGGCGGCGGCCGGCGCAATTCCGCTGATCTTCTCTGAAGGCGCCGGGTCCGAAACACGATCGGTGATCGGCGTCACCATCCTTTGCGGCGTGCTTGCCGCCATGGTCGTCACGCTCGTGATCGTTCCGGCCGCCTACTCGCTGCTGGCGAAGGGCACCGGCTCGCCGCTCGATGTGGCGAGACGCCTGCGCCGCGAAGAGGAACACTCGCCAGAGGCCAATCTCTCGCCGGCGGAATAGCTTCAGGCTAGTTCGCGGCTGCGGCCTGTCGCGCTTCAACGGCGCGGCCGCCCTTCAGGATGTTCGGCAGGCTGTAATTGGCCTCGTGGCAGGCGTATTCCCAGACCTGTTCCTGCGAACGGTGCATGATGAATTCGCCGAGCCAGTCCTGCGTGTAGATCGCCGGGTCCTCGACGGTGAATTCGTAGTGGAGTTCATCCGGAGAGATCATGGTGATGCGTTCGATGACGACGCTGTCGCCGGTGATCTGGATCGAACGTGCGCCCGCCTCGCGATAGGGGTAGTCGTCGCGAAGGTTTGCGGTGCGGATCACCAACGTGTCGTCCTCCCAGACCGCCGTGCTGTGGCCGCCGATCGAGGTCATCACGGCGGGAAGTTGCGCGCCGCCAATCTCGATGATTCGCGCGCTGTCGACGTCTTCATTGCGCATGATCACATGGCGGTCTGTCTGAACGATCTGCTGCGGAATGGTCAGCGGCAGCAGACGGATCGGCGCCGCGATCGTACCGGAGATACAGCGCTCTGAGGTCGAACGCTGTTCGGGGTCGTCATGGCCGTTGTAGAAATCGTCGTCGTTCTGTTCGGCGCGCGCTTCGGCCCACGGCGTGAACGGCATCAGGCCGGTCTCGGGCTTGATGATGAAGGCGGCGCGGTGCTCGCCATCAACCACGGAAAGCGCGCTCACGCCCTCGAACAGGAAGTCGGGATCGTAGACGCCCTCATCGCGGATCGCGAGCACGTCCCTGACCTTCTCGACATCCTCCGGCGCAATGCGCACCGATGCGATGTCCTCGTCCAGTTCAAGACCGGTCAGGACCGCCGTGACCCAGACGCCCTGCATGTCCGGCTTGCCCGAAACGGTGCGGGGCAAGGGGTCTGTCGCGGGTGCGGTCTGGGCGAACGCCGCAGTCTGGCTAAGGCTCGTCAGCGCGCAGGCGACGGCTGAAGCGCGCAACACTTTGATCGATACTCGCGCTATCCCCGGCATGACCGCCTCCCTGTCTGCGCAATATCAAATGATCTTTGCGCAGACCGGGCTCGCAGTCCATGCCGGTGGTGGACGTTCGCTGCGCATTCTGCGAGCGTGATGGCCATCAGAAAGACTGGCACGGAAACAGGCAGGAAAACTGGCGGCGATGTTTGACACCGAGCGCTTCGTTGAGGACTGCCGCGGCGCGGTTGGCGAGGGCCAGCGCGCGCTGCGGGAGATTCTGACGGGCGCGGTGGCGGACCCCGGCGGCGTGGTCGCGGCCCTGGGTGCGGACAACGCGCCGGGCATTCATACCCTGCATCGCTCGCCGGAACTCACGGTGATCGACTTCGTCTGGGCGCCGGACATGACCTTGCCGCCGCATACGCATGAGATGGCCGCGCTGATCGGGGTGTGTGCGGGGCGGGAAGACAACATCTTCTGGCGCAGGCGCGATGGCGGCATCGAGGCGGCGGGCGCGCAATCGCTGGGGCCGCGCGAGGTCGCCACGCTGGGACGCGACATCATCCACTCGGTGACCAATCCGCTGGGTCTGCGCTCGCGCGCGATCCATGTCTATCTCGGCGACTTCTTCGCGCCGCCCGTGCCGCGCCGCGAATGGGACCATGAGACGCTGGACGAGCACGAATGGACGCCGGATATCGTGCGCCGGCGTTTTGAAGAGGCCGCTGCGCGCGAACAGGCCGCCCGGAAATGAAAACGGGCGCCGCGATGGGCGCCCGCTTCCGATGGATTATCTTCCTGCGATCAGTCGCCGACGAACGCGTCGTAGATGAACGCGCGGTTCTTGCGCTGGTATTCGGCCGTCAGCGTGTTGTCCTGAATGCCGAACAGCATGAACACGTCGTTCTTCGGATCGACCCAGAACTCGGTGCCGGCGATGCCGTACCAGGAGAACGTGCCGTTGCCCGGACGCTGCTTGGTGTCGTCGAGGACAAGCGAGAAGCCGAGGCCGAAGCCCATGCCCTGCCCCGGGAAGAACAGGCCCTTGGAACGGATTTCCGGGCTGGTCTCATCCTGACGCATGCGCGCCAGCGTTTCCGGCTTGATGATCTGGACGCCCTTGTAGGTGCCGTCATTGGCCAGCATCAGCACGAAGCGGAGATAGTCCTCCATCGTGCTCGACAGGCCGCCGCCGCCCGACATGAAGGGCGTTTCCGCAGTGTAGTCGTAGAACATCGACGTGCCGGCGATTTCCGTCGTCAGCTTGGATTCTGCAAAGCGCGCCTTCTTGGAGGCGGGCTGGAAGAACGCCGTATCGGTCATGCCGAGCGGGCCGGTGATCCGCTGGTGGACCGCATCGGCCAGCGACTGGCCGGACGCCGCCTCGACAACGCCGCCGAGCACGTCGGTGGAACGCGAATAGTTCCACGCCGTGCCGGGCTCCGCCGCCAGCGGTAGTTTCGCCAGCTCGCGCGAGTAGTCGAGCGCGGAGAGATCCGTGCGCATCTCGCCGCCTTCGACATACATTTTCGACAGCGGCAGGGACGGGATGATGAAGCTGTAGATCAGGCCGGACGTGTGGCTCATCAGGTGGCGCACCAGCATGGTGTTTTCCGCCGGCTTGGTCGTTCCGTCACGCTGCAGCACGGTCATGTTGGCGAATTCCGGAATGTACTTCGACACCGGATCATCGACGTTGAGCTTGCCTTCCTCGACCAGTTTCATGGCCGTCACCGAAACCACCGGCTTGGTCATCGAGAAGATGCGGAAGATTGTTTCCTCGCTCATCGGCGTGGTCTGATTTGGGCCCTGCGTACCGAAGCCTTCGGAGAACGCGACCTTTCCGTGCCGGCCGATCATCAGATATGCGCCCGGCAGCTTGCCGCTTTCGATGTCGGCGTTGTAGGCGGCGCGGATTTCATCGAGCTTCGCCGTATCGAAGCCGAGCTCTTCGGCGTCGCCCATCACCAGCGAACTGACGGCAAGGTCAGCGGCAGGTTCAGCGGATGCAGCAGCAGCCGGCGCGACACCGGCGCCGTCTTCGCCCGGCGTTGCGGCGCAGCCGGCGATGAGCGCCGCCATCGCCGCACACGAGGCCAGCACCCCCCACTTTCTCGTCGTTCGCGAATTCGTCCGCATCACTCTCTCCCTCTCGCCAACAGCGGCGTTTTCCCGCTTTTAGGACAAGAGGGTTCCCTACGGCCAGCCCCAGCCGGTCTCACAAACCCGAAATGACCGCTTCGCGTGCGCGTGCGGCGGTTTAGCTCTCGCGCATCACAGAGGGATGACCTAGCTTCCGCGCGATAAATCAATGCAATTTCGACAGCCTGACGCAGATCAGGCGTTGAAAGATCAGACCGTGGAAGGAAACAGCACATGTTTCGTACCGTGCTCAGCGCCGCGCTGGTTTGCGTGCTGGCGGCATGTTCCGGACAGAACGGGGCCGATGGCGGCTCGAACGCCTCTGGGCCGGCCGTCTCGGCCGTTCAGGCCACCTTCGGGTCCACCCTGAACAACCAGGAATTGATGGCGCACGTCATCGACTACAACGCCTTCGAGATCTGGCACCGGCAGGGCTGGGTCTACACTTCCGAGGGCGTCGAGGAGCTGTTCCCGACGGACGACGAAGGCTGGTTCGCCGCCGAGAGCGCCGCTGCGACGCTGGCGGAGCTGGCCAACGTGCTGCTGCTGCCCGGCCGCATTCCGCAGGACGATCCGGACGACTGGATCCGGTATGCCCATGAGCTGAACCGCACGTCGCTCGTCGCGATGGAACTGGCCGAAGCGCAGGACAAGGAAGCGTTCTTTGACGCCGGGGGCGATATCTACGTCGTCTGCCGCTCGTGCCACGAGAAATTCGTCATTGGGGAGATCGAGTAGGACGTTTCGCCGCCTGGAACGCGCAGGACCTTGCGTCAACTCGTCCAACCCCGCGTAGATTGATCTGGGTCAAATTTACAGGGATTACGAAGCGTTCATATACTGAGAGCGAAGAATTGGCCGCCAACAACGCGTTAACCGGGAACCGGTGACGATCAGACAATAGCGACGCGGCCGACACGGGAGGGAACCTGACGTGCTTCATGGTTTGTTTGAATGGATCCAGGAAAGCCTGGGCGCGCATCCGGAAGGGTATCCGCCCTCCTGGAGTCAGCAGTTTCTGGGGTCGCTGAACCTCTGGTCCGTCACCGAGGGGACCCACGTCCTGACGCTGATGTTGTTTGCGGGGACGATCTGGATCGTCGACCTGCGCATGATGGGCGCAGCGTTCAAGAGCGTGCCGTTCTCGAAGCTCAACGACCGGGTGCTGCCGTTCACCATTCTCGGCTTCGCGGTGATGATCATCACCGGGATCATCCTCTTCCTCGCCAAGCCGATGGATTACTACCACAACATCTGGTTCCGGGCGAAAATGCTGTTCCTGCTGATCGCGGCGATCAACATCTACTGGTTCCACCATCGCATCCAGAAGGACCAGGACAGCTGGGACGCCATGCCGGAAGCCTCGGACGGCGCAGCGGCAAAGGGCGCGCCGTTCTTCTTCGCAGCAGCAACGGCCGGCGCATTGTTGCTGGCGATCCTCGCCTTCTCCTTCACTGCCGGACAGGCGAGCTGGGCGATCGCCCTGATCGCGGCTGTGGCGGTCGCGGCCTTCCTGAAGATGGGGCCGAAATTCTCGTCCTCACCGGGCGAGCCGGGCTGGCGCAATGGACTGGCGGCTGCGCTGGTGCTGATTGTCGGCCTCGGCTTCTTCCCGGTCCTGCTGCCGCTGGTGGTGGAATCGAGCTGGCTGGTGCCAATGATCCTGCTGGTGCTGGCGGTGATCGCCGGCCAGTTCTGGCTGCATCACAACAAGAACCCCAACCCGCCGATGAACGTGAAGGTTTCGGCCCTGATCTCGATGTCCTCGTGGATCATCATCATCATTTTCGGCCGCTTCATCGCCTACAACTGGTTTGAGTGCGGCAAGCCGCAATCGGCGTTCACCAACATCGTTCAGGAATGCTCGTCGACCTACAACGGCGCGGTTCCGCTGGAACACGATGTCGAAGCCCTGATGTCGACCGGGGTGCAAACCGCCGGACTCGCGACGACGGAAGGAGAATAAGTCATGGATTTCTATACACTCTTTCCCGATATCCAGCCCTGGGTCGCGAGCCTGCAGACCACCTATCCGGTGACGCTGCTGAACGAGACGCAATGGGGCTTCGCCGCGATTGAGGCGGTCCACCTGCTGGCGCTCGGCCTTCTGGGCGGCTGCGTCATCCTGTTGAACATGCGTCTGCTGGGCGTTGGCATGACCAGCGCCGCGCCGTCGCTGATGGAGCGCAACCTGCGCCCGTGGCTGATCTCGGGCGTGCTGGGCGTTCTGCTGACCGGCGTGGTGATCGGGATGTTGAACCCCGAGAAGCTCTACACCAGCCCCGCCTTCTTCACGAAGATGATCTCACTGGCTTCGGCGCTGATCTTCACCTTCGCGGTGTCGAACAACGTCGCCAAGCAGGACAACAACGTGAAGCTGTCGCCGGTCATCATGGCGATGACGCTGATCGGGTTCGGCCTGTGGCTGTGGTCGATCGGCGTGTTCGCGATCGTCGAGGGCGTCAATCCCGGCACGATCCACATGATCGTCGCCGCCTGGGTGATGCTGTTCGCCTTTGGCCGGCGCTCGCGCCTGATCGGCGGCATCGTACTCGGCGTGATTGTCATCGCCGGGGCGATCATGACCCACGGCGTCTACAACCTCGACGACAACTACGAAATGGTCCTGACGCTGGAAGTCTGGTTCGTCAGAGCCGCAGCGCTGGCGGTTGTCGGCTTCATCGGGTTCGAGATATTCACCGGCAGCACCGAGGATGATCGCGGCCCCACCGTGAAGCTCATCGCGCTGTTCTCGATCCTGTCCTGGGTGACGGTCGCCGCCGCCGGACGCTGGATCGGCTTCAGCTAGGGCTAGGAAGTCTGGATGCAGCCGGAGCGCCTGACGCTCCGGCTGCACCCTTCCCCGCCGAGGCGGAACCCTCTCCTCCAACACACAGCTATCACCGCATAGCGCGAGATGCGCGCCCTTGCCGCCTTGGCCTGTCTGCGGCGGCCTGTCTGCGGCGCGCGCTGAGACCAGAGCAGGCGACGCTGACTGGGGGGCCGCAGGCTGCGCTCCGGGCGCTCGCTCTACCGTTCATTCAACGGTCACAGGCTCACATCAGCCCACCGGCTGAGGCGTATCTACAGAAGCGCCGGAGCCAGGCGTCACCAGCCCAAAAGAAAACCGCCGGCTGCGTGATGCAGCCGGCGGCAATTCATTTCCGGTCGCTCCTGAAGGAGCGCTGATCAGACGATCAGGTGGCGGCGCATTGCTCCTGCGAGCCGCCTTCCGAAGCGTCCGAACCATCGCGCGGCGCGCCGGTGCCCGACGAACCAACGAACAGCTTGCAGCCGTTCGGGAAGGTCACGTCACGACCGTTGGCCTTGCAGGTCTTTTCGCCGGTCTTGCGGTGCGTCTCGCAGAGGAAGTCTTTCGACTGGTAACCGCGAACAACGATCTCGGTGCCGACTTTCAGCGAGCTCGGCTTGATGCCGGTGCGACGCAGAGTGTTCGGCGTGCCGCCTTCGACCGCCCAGTTGATCGTGGAGCCTTCTTTCGGCTGACCGCGCTCATCGGTGTCCGGAACCTTGATGTGGATCCAGGTGTGCGGGTTGACCCACTCCACCGTGACGACTTCGCCCGTCAGTTTGACCGGCGCGTCAGCGTCGAATTCCGCCGCAAAGGCGTGGTGAGCGTTGGCGGACATGCCAAGCCCGGCCGCAGCAATCGCCGCAACCGCACCGCCAGCAAGCGCAAGCCCCAGTTTCTTCTTCATGAACGTCCTCCTGCAACGTCTCTGGCGGCGCATAAACCTAGCCCGCCGATAATCCGGACCCGGGGAACGCCACTCTGTGACGCCAGCCCATACCGCATATTCACCAGCTATATTCGCGTCTTTTCCCCGGGTTTTCAAGCGATCAGCGCAGTAGATGCGGTCTCACACCTTAGGTTCCGGGTTCACGAAACTGCGATTACAGCTCCAGTCCTTTAACGGCCCGCATGGCGCGGACCTGTCGCCGCCGACTGCATTTCATCTGCAATCGGCGGCTTAGGCGTCAGTCCTAGTTGAGATCGTCAGCCGACAGTCTCTCGGGAAGGTCAGCAGCGACGATCGAATCGGGATCTTCGCCACGCTCTTCGGCCTCGGCGCGCGCACGCTCAAGCGCAGGACCCGGAAGCGGGTTGCGGCGCAGGTGGCCGTACATCAGTTCTTCGACGAACTCGACGCACTTGAACTGCTGCAGCTGGGCGTCTTCGCCGACCTTCTTGTAGAGGTTGAACGCGATTTCCAGCGGCGCGGACAGGTTGGCCGGATCGGTGATCGTGGCCTCATAGCGCATCGTGTGATCGCTGGTCGGGGTCCAGCGCTCGGTGATCCGGGCTTCGGCGCTGAGCTGGTTGCCAGCGCGGTCGAGCCAGGTTTCACCGTTATTGCCAAACACTTCGACAACGAACGTGTCGCCATCCCATTCGCCGTAGGATTCGCCCATCCAGCTCGGGAAGACATCCAGCGGATCGGGATGCTCTTCGTTGAGGTAGATGTTGCGCACGGCGCCGGCGTATTCATACGCGATGAAGAAGGCCTTGTCCGACTGGAAGATCTGGAACGGCAGGTGCATGTAGTTGGCCCGCGGCACGCCCGGCAGGTAGCATTTCACTTCCGGATCGCGGTCCACCCAGTTGACGCGGTTCTCGTTGCGCATGGCAAGGGCGTCAGCCGTGTAGGGGATCTTGCCGCCTTCGTTCTGGACGATGCCAATGCCGGCAGGCACCGAGCCGACAGCGCCCATGGCGACGACTTCAGCCGCCGGAACCGGTCCGTACGGGCCCGGACGCATTTGCATGGCGTGCTGGGCCGGATGGGCCTCGATGTTGTAGTTGGCGGGGTTCATCACCTGCCACACACCGT
>JBHIWT010000029.1:0-23565 GCA_041987265.1 Hyphomonadaceae bacterium | reverse complement strand
TCAACGTCCTCAAGGGCAAGAAGCTGACCAACGTCCGCGCTTCAGGCTCGGACGAAGCCGTGCGCCTCACCACACCAATCCAGATGACGCTGGAAAAGGCGCTGGCCTACATCCAGGACGACGAACTCGTCGAAGTCACCCCGGAAAACATCCGCCTGCGCAAACTCTACCTCGACCCCCACGAGCGCAAGCGGCACGCAAAGGCGATGGCGGAAGCCTAGTCCAAACGACAGTCAAAGCCTGCTTACTTCAGTTGCGCCGCAACCCGTGATGTGACGTCGTCAAACAGCGCATCCCCCCACGCGGCGGCCTTGCCATTGAAGAGGAAGTCCGGCGGCACCGCCTCAGGTCCGTCACCGGCGGGAAGCGGCGGCGAGAAATAGCCGAGCGCGTAAGATCCCATCGCATACCCCACCAGCGCGCGAAGCTCCGGATCGAGATCCTTCGCGATCGACGGCGGGCAGGAAAGATACTGGTTTTCCTCCTGCCGCAGCCATCCAAGACAATAGGTGATGTTGAGGCCGACCCGGGTGTCCGCGGAATCGTTGCGTCCGCCTGAATGGATCACGGACCCAGAATAGACCAGCACCGAACCAGCCGACATTTCCGCCTGCGTGATCTCTTCGCGCTCCGCTCGTTGGCTATCCGGCCAGTGGTTCGATCCAGGGACGACCCGCGTAGCGCCGTTCTCTCGCGTGAAGTCGGTCAAAGCCCAGATCGTGTTCAGTTGCGGCTCGATCTCGCGCGGCAGGAAACCGCCCCAGGCCAGCCTGTCGCGATGCAGCACCTGCTGTCCCTGACCGGAACCAATCGCGATTGTCTGAGTCAGGTGCAGTTGGTAGCAATCGCAAAACGGCTTCAGGAAACCATCGCAAGCGCCGAGAATACTGGGATGCATGACAATCGGCCGGGTCAGCGGCGAGCGCGCAACCAGCGCGCCCGTGCGTCGCGTCTTGCGGCCGGTGAAATCATCGCGACCCGCATCTGTCGCAGCGATAAACGGCGCCAGCTCGGCGTTCAGCGCCGCCAGCTCGCTCCCTGGCAACAGGTTGTCGATGATACAGGCGCCGTCGCGTCGCACGGCCTCCACGATCTTCTCCGGCTTGGCCGACGCGGCCAGATGCTCAAGCTGAGCCATCATCTCCTCCCCAGAAGACATTCAGCTGCAACGCTAGCGCCACCATCCCGCCTGACAAGATCACCCGCACGCCACCGGCCCGATTGCTGCCCAACTTACAGCACCTTCATCGAGTAAGGCCTTGAATAATCGGCCCCCGAATGGCTCTTTGCACTGGGGCGCAATCAACAAGGCCCGCCGCGCGTGAAACGGTTCTTCATCCTGCTCTTCTGGGGCGTCATCCTCACCGTCGTTGGCGCCTTCGCCTACAACTTCTCCTGGTTCGACGACCCTCACCGTGAAGGCGCAGCGCGCCTGATCGCCCATCGCGGCGTCCACCAGACTTTCAGCCACGAGGGCGTCGAGAACGACACCTGCACCGCAACACGCATCTACGCCCCCACCCACAACTACCTTGAGAACACCATCCCCTCGATGCAGGCCGCCTTCGAGGCCGGCGCCGAAATCGTCGAAATCGACGTTCACCTCACGCCCGATGGCGAGTTCGCCGTCTTCCACGACTGGACGCTGGACTGCCGCACCAACGGTCAGGGGGTCACCGAGGAGACGCCCATCGCCACGCTGAAATCGCTGGATGTCGGCTACGGCTATACGGCGGATAACGGCGCGACCTATCCGCTGCGCGGAAAAGGCGAAGCCATGATGCCCACCCTTGGCGAAGTCTTCGCCGCAAACCCCGGGAAGCGCTTCCTCGTCAATTTCAAGTCCAACCGCACTGATGAAGGAGAGGCGCTGATCGACTTCATCGCCGGCCATCCTGAATGGCGCGCCCAGCTTTGGGGCGTCTATGGCGGCCCGGCTCCCACCAGCGCGACGCTCGACGCCGTGCCCGATCTCACCGGCTACACGCGTGACAGCCTGATGGCCTGCGCAAAGGACTACATGCTCGTCGGCTGGACGGGGATCGTGCCGGACCCCTGCAAGAACACGACCGTGGTTGTCCCCTCAAACTACGCTTGGATCGTCTGGGGCTGGCCGCACAAATTCACCCGACGAATGGAAGCCGCAGGCTCCAACGTCATCCTGCTCGGCCCGTTCGACAATGGCGATATCGGCTCCACAGGCATCGACAGCGTCACCGACCTAAAGAGAGTTCCGGAAGGCTTCGGCGGCTATATCTGGACCAATCGCATCGAGTTGATCGGTCCTGCGCTCGCCGCCGGCCAGCGCCCGGCCCCGGCTCCACCGCCTGCTCCCCCTGTACCTGTTGAGGTACAAGAACCTGCAGACGAGCTGTCCTCGGCCGCCACAGAAACATCAGGCTCAGACGAACAGCTCGAAGGCCACTACATCGGCGATGCAGACGGCTGTTGATCAAGTATCCGCTGGCGGCTGACTGAGGTCAGCGGATCGCACGTCGCCTCGGCCGGGGAAACATTCGCGATCGCCCAGTCATCGTTGTCCCACCCGGCAAACGCGGCGCATCGCTCGGTCAGCGGCTCACGAACCTTCGCGTCGGCAAGCGCTTCTACAGCTTCGGCCAGCGCGGCCTCGTGTCCGCCGGCCGCGAACGCATCTCTCAGCACCACCCCACCGTCAGGGGCACGGACTGTCAGCCGCACAAAGCCATCCCCTTTCAACGCGGCCACAAGCGGTGCAACGCCGCCGTCTTCGAGTTCAAGCTGCGCGGCGAACACCCACGGCTCGAACCCGATTGCTTCAGGTTCCTCACCCTTCCACGTCGTCCGGGACGGACCGCCAGTCGATCGCACAGCCAGCAGAACCTCACCCTCTTGGCTGAGAAAGATTTCCGCGCCCCGCTCTCCACCCGGCCACGACCAGCCTTCGACCTCCGATCGCGTCGCCGCCACCAGCTCATCGCGCGGCGTCTCTTCACTCAGCCCCGGCACGTCCAACACAACCTGCTGCGTGCGGATGCTGACGAAATAAGGAACCAGCTGACCGCCACGCTCACGGTACTCGATCGTCAGCCGCGAGCGCCCGTCCCGCAGCGCCCGCAAGTTCGGCTCAAGCTCGGAAGATTTCAGTGGACGACCCGCCTCTCCGCCTTCCCCACGAGACGCTTCCAGCGAAACGCGCACCCGCGCGCCAAACCGTTCGCCATCCTCAAGCACATCCGCGCGCTCGGCGAACCAGGTCGAATATCCCGCGACCCCGGACGCCTCACCGGCGCCGAGCCCGAACGCTGACATCGGGTCACAAGAGGGATTGCGGCGGCAATGTTGCAGCAGGGACGGCCACAACACATCAGCCAGCGGATGGTCGCTGGCGACCCGGATAGACGGCGCCCGTACGGGCAGATCGCCATGATCCCCACACCCAACCAGACCCGCCGCAAGCAGGCCACAGGCCGCGCGCATCCAGATGCCGCCAATGCTCATGCATCAAACCTTAGCCGCGGTTTCGTCGTGGCCATAGATCCAGTCCTGCTTGCCCCGCACGATGAACGGCGCGATCCTGTTCGCCAGCCACATCGGCCCATACGTCGCCAGCTGACCCAGCGGGCTACGACGGTGGAATATGTGCTTGTTCGCCCGTGCACTGCGCATTACCCGCCGCGTACGCCGGTTTCTGCGCGCCTCGTAGGATCTTAGCGCCTGCGCCACATCGCCCGGGAACGCCTTCACGCAATCCCTGAGCGCCCAGGCGTCCTCAATGGCCATCGCCGCGCCCTGCGCCTGAAACGGCGGCATCGGATGGCAGGCGTCACCCAAAAGCGTCGTCCGCCCCCGCGACCATATCGCCAGCGGCGCGCGATCAAACAGCGCCCAGCGATGGCATGTCGTCCCCACCTCGATGACCTTTACCACCGGCTCGGCCCAGCCTTCAAAATCGCGCGCGACTTCGGCAACGTCGCCGGCCTCGCTCCAGCTCTCGGTCCGATGGCCGTTGGTCTCCGTCACGCCCACGAAATTGACAAACCGGCCGCCCCGCAACGGATAGGTCACCGCATGCTTGCCCGGCCCTGCCCAGACGGTTGCGCGCGCCGGATCAAACCGGTCGCCCAACCCCTCCGCTGGAACCACCATCCGCCACGCCACGCATCCGGTGAAGCGCGCGCTGTCGTGTGCGATGGTTTTCTCCCGCACGGTCGAATGCAGCCCGTCAGCCCCAACCAGCAGGTCGCAACGCTCCACCGCGCCCGTCGCCAGCCCGACTCGCACCTCCCCAGCTTGCTGCACGATCTCAATCACCCGCGCACCCATCGTTATCCGCACGCCCGCCTCAATCGCCGCCCGTTGCAGCACATCAACCAGATCGGCCCGGTGTACATGCAGATAGGGCGCGCCATAGCGCTCGGTCGCGCGCTCCCCCATCGGTATAGAGAAGATTTGCGTCCCGCTCTGCCCTAGGCGAAGGTCCAGTGAGACGGGCGCCGTCGCGATCCGCGCAATCTCGGACCCCAGTCCCAACGCTTCCAGTACGTACATCGCGTTCGGGCTCAGCTGCAGCCCCGCCCCGACTTCCTCCAGCGCGCCTGCCTGCTCGAACACCTCAACGGAAACACCAGCCTGCGCCAGCGCAATCGCAGCAGTCAGACCGCCAATTCCAGCGCCTGCAATCACCGCTCTCATGCATGCTCCACAGTCTTGGCTCCAACGGACGCCACGCACGCAAACAAGGCGCCGTGCGCGACGTCGCCATTATCACAACGGAGCCTCAAGAAAATGAAACCGGCGAACGGCCTAGCGAAGACGGGCGTTTATCGCCTCCAGCGCCTTCGATCCGGGCGTCAGATCCTCATCGCCCAGCGCATTCAGCGGCGTTTCCACGGTGCCCAGACGCTCGTGCAGGTCTGTGGAATCAGGATCGACATACAAAAGGCCGGTGGAGATCTCTCCTGCGGCCGCGCTCATCTGCAGGTGGTTGGCCGCAGCGATTCGATCGGACGTATCGTAATCGTCCTTCAGCTTGCGCAAGCGCAGCACCGATCCGTCATGCTGCGTCACTTCCCGCAGCTCGCCGGGCTCATAGTCCGCCGTGATCGGCGCGCGGCCGGTAATCACGTCCAGCCGGTTCACCGCTTCATTGTGCTCGCGCACATAATCGTAGCTCTTGGTTGAGCCGTCATGATTGTTGAACGCCACACACGGGCTGATCACGTCCAAAAATGCAGGCCCGTGATGGCGCAACGCCCCCTTGATCAGCGGCGCAAGCTGTCCCTTGTCGCCCGAAAAGCTGCGCGCCACGTAGGTCGCGCCCAACTGGAGCGCCATCGCAACCAAATCGATTCCGGACTCTGTGTTCTCAACGCCCTTCTTGGATTTCGATCCCTTGTCGGACGTCGCCGAAAACTGCCCTTTGGTCAGGCCGTAAACGCCATTGTTCTCGACGATATAGGTCATGTTCACACCGCGCCGGATCGAATGCGCAAACTGACCCAGACCGATGGACGCCGTGTCGCCATCGCCTGAAACGCCCAGATAAAGCAGATCGCGGTTCGCGAGGTTGGCTCCAGTCAGCACCGACGGCATCCGTCCATGCACCGTATTGAATCCGTGGCTCTGCCCCAGGAAGTAATCCGGCGTCTTCGACGAACAGCCGATCCCCGACATCTTCGCCAGCCGGTGCGGTTCGATTTCCAGTTCGAACGCCGCCTGAATGATCGCCGCGCTGATCGAGTCATGCCCGCAACCGGCGCACAACGTCGACACCTTGCCCTCATAGTCCCGGCGCGTCAGGCCCAACGAGTTCGTCTTCAACGCCGGATGGTGCATGCGCGGTTTGAGAATATAGGTCATTTCGCCATCTCCGCGCTGGCCTTCACCGGTTTCAATTGCTGCCCGATCGCCTCAATCAGGAACCGCGCCGTGATCGGCGTCCCGTCGAAATGCAGCACCTTCGTCAACCGTGCGGGGTCGATCTCGCCCTCATTGATGATCAGTGTGCGCAGCTGCGCATCCCGGTTCTGCTCGACCACGAAAACCTGATCGTGTGCCTTGATGAAATCATAGACCTCGTCCGCGAACGGAAACCCGCGCACCCGTATCGCATCGATATGCTGCCCGCGCGCCTCCAGCGTTTCCAGCGCCTCATGCATCGCTGGCGTCGTCGACCCATAGTAGATCGCGCCGATTTTGGTCTTCTTCTTCGCCTTGCGGACCACAGGCGCCGGAACCAGCTTCGCCGCGGTTCCGAACTTCACCAGCAATCGCTCCATGTTGTCGCGATAATCGACGCCCTTCTCCGAATAACCGGCCATGCGGTTGCGAGAGGTCCCTCGCGTAAAGAATGCCCCTTTTGTCGGGTGCGTCCCCGGATAGGTGCGGTAAGGAATGCCATCGCCGTCCAGATCGGTATAGCGACCAAAACTCGCCGCCGCCTCCAGATCTTCGGCCGACATCACCTTGCCGCGGTCCAGCTTCTTCTTGTCATCCCACTTGAACGGCTCAACCAGCCATTCCTGCATACCGATATCGAGGTCCAGCATCACGAACACCGTTGTCTGCAACCGGTCCGACAGGTCGAACGCCTGAGCGCCCATCTCGAAACACTCGCCGGGATCAGCCGGCAGCAACATCACATGCTTGGTGTCGCCATGGCTCGCATAGGCCGCGAGCAACAAGTCCGATTGCTGCGTCCGTGTCGGCATGCCCGTCGACGGCCCGCCGCGCTGTACATCGAAGATCACCGCCGGAATCTCGGCGAAGTAGGAGAGCCCTATAAACTCGTTCATCAGCGAGATGCCGGGGCCGGATGTACAGGTGAACGAACGCGCGCCATTCCAGCCAGCCCCGACCACGATCCCAATCGAGGCGATCTCATCCTCGGCCTGCACGATTGCGTATTTCGCTTTCTTGTCTTCCGACTTCCGCAACTTCTTGCAGTGCGCCTCGAAGGCTTCGGCCAGCGAGGTAGAAGGCGTGATCGGATACCACGCGCAGACCGTCGCCCCGCCATAGACCGCGCCCAGCGCTGCGGCGTCATTACCCTCGACAAAGATCCGATCCCCAACCGCATCCGCACGCCGCAGCTGCAACCCGATCGGTTCGAGATGCTCGCGCGCCCAGTCGCGACCCAGTGCAAACGCCCGCAGGTTGGCGTCGATCAGTTTTGGCTTCGACGCAAACGTTTCCTTCAGCACCGCCTCAACCACATCAGGCTCGATATTGATGAGATAAGACAGCGCCCCGACATAAGCGATGTTCTTGAAAAGCTGACGCTCGCGCGGAACCGAATAGGCCTCGTTGCAGATCGCCGTCAGCGGCACGCCGATAATGTTGATGTCCTCGCGAAATTTCGAAGGCGGCATCGGCTTTGTCGAGTCGTAGAACAGGTACCCGCCCGGCACGATCTCCTGCAGGTCGTCGTCCCAGGTCTGCGGGTTCAGCGCCACCGCCAGGTCCACTCCGCCGCGCCGGCCCAGATGCCCCGCCTCCGTCACCCGCACCTCATACCAGGTCGGCAGGCCCTGTATGTTCGAGGGGAAGATATTCCGCGCCGACACCGGCACGCCCATGCGGATGATCGTCTTGGCGAACAACCCGTTGGCCGAAGCCGATCCCGAACCATTCACGTTCGCGAACTTGACGACGAAGTCGTTGACTGCGCTCAGCTTGTCCATGTCAGGAGATTACCCGGCCCGCCCGCAGGAGCCAGCCTGCGCGATATCGATAATGTATTTCTGCATGTCCCACGCGCCGGTGGGGCATCGCTCGGCGCACAACCCGCAGTGCAGGCAGACATCTTCGTCCTTGGCCATGATCCGGCCCGTCTCCAGACCATCGCCGACATAGATGTCTTGCTCTTTGTTTTCCGCTGGCGCCTTCAGCCGCGCGCGCAGCTCCTCTTCCTCGCCATTCTCCGTGAACGTGATGCAGTCCATCGGGCAGATATCGACGCAGGCGTCGCACTCGATGCACGTCTTCGCGTTGAACACGGTCTGCACATCGCAGTTGAGACACCGCTGCGCTTCCTTGAAACCAAGCTCCTGGTCGAAACCAAGCTCGGCCTCCATCTTGATGTCCTTCAGGCGCGCCGCCTTGTCTGCGTGCGGCACCGCATAACGAACGTCATTGGCGATGTCGTTGTCGTACGACCATTCGTGAATGCCCATCTTCTGGCTGGTGATCGTCACCCCCGGCGGCGGACGCTGTTTCACGTCCTCGCCATTCAGGAACATATCGATGGACACGGCGGCCGCATGCCCGTGCGCCACGGCCCAGATGATGTTTTTCGGCCCGAACGCCGCATCGCCGCCGAAGAATACGTTGGGGATCGAGGACTGCATCGTCTCCTCGTCCACCACGGGCATGTCCCACTTCCCGAATTCCAGGCCGCAGTCGCGCTCAATCCACGGAAAAGCGTTCTCCTGCCCGACCGCAACCAGTACGTCGTCGCACTCGAACGTCTCGTCCGGCTCGCCCGTCGGCACCAGCTTGCGGCGACCGTTATCGTCGTACTCGGCCTTCACCTTCTCGAAGACCATGCCCGTCAGCTTTCCGTTCTCGTGCAGGAATTCCTTCGGCACGAGATAGTTGAGGATCGGAATGTCCTCGGCGACCGCGTCTTCCTTCTCCCAGGGAGACGCCTTCATCTCCTCATACCCGGACCGCACGATCACCTTCACATCATCGCCGCCCAGCCGCCTCGCCGTCCGGCAGCAATCCATCGCCGTATTGCCGCCACCCAGCACGATCACGCGCTTGCCGATCTTGTCCGTGTGTTCGAACGACACGTTCGCCAGCCACTGGATGCCGATATGGATGTTGGCGTCAGCCTCCTTGCGCCCCGGAATGTCGAGGTCGCGTCCCTGCGGCGCACCCGACCCGACAAAGATGGCGTCATAATCCTGCGCCATCAGATCCTTCAGGCTCTCGACCCATTCCTCCAGATGCATCACCGGCCCAAGCCGCGTGATGAAGCCGACTTCCTCGTCGATCACCTCTTCCGGCAAACGAAAGCGCGGAATCTGGCTGCGGATCATCCCGCCCGCGCGCTTGTCCCCGTCGAAGACATGAACCTCATAGCCAAGCGGCGCGAGATCCCGCGCCACCGTCAGCGAAGCCGGCCCCGCGCCAACGCAGGCGACCTTCTTGCCATTCGGGGCAGCGGCGGGATGAGGCATTCGCTCGACCACATCGCCCTTGTTATCAGCCGCCACGCGCTTCAACCGGCAGATCGCCACCGGCTCTTCCTCAACCCGACCGCGCCGGCAGGCCGGCTCGCACGGCCGGTCGCACGTCCGCCCCAGCACCCCGGGAAACACGTTCGATTTCCAGTTGATCATGTAGGCGTCGGCATACCGCCTGTCCGCGATCAGCCGGATATATTCCGGCACCGGTGTATGCGCGGGGCAGGCCCACTGGCAGTCCACGACCTTGTGAAAATAGTCCGGACGGCTGATGTCCGTGGCCTTCAACGGCGTTACTCCCCACCAGACCGCAGACGCTTGGCGCCATTCCGCGATACTTACTTGTCGCCAGCGTAATACCGGCTCGGATTGGCCGTCACCGGCCTGCTTGATCCGAGCCTACTCCGCGCGCGGAAAACGTCCAGCGACGAATCAACGCGCCCTGATCAGGTAGCCTCAACTGTCTGTCAGGACTTGCGAAACACCACGCTCAGATTGTTGGCCGGCATCTCTACAACGCTCTCCAGCGTCAACCCCGCAGCCTTCGCCAACGGGACGATATCCTGATCCAGATCCCGCACGCCCCACCGCTCGTCCCTGGATTTCAGGCTCTCATCGAACGCGACGTTCGACGGCGAAGTGTGTTCACCATTTCGCGAGAATGGTCCGTACAGAAACAACATCCCGCCTGCAGCCAGATACCGCCCCGCCCCAGCCAGAAGGCCGCGCGCCGCAGCGAATGGCGCGATATGGATCATGTTTAACGATACGATCCCGGCGAGAGACCCGGGCTCCAACCCGCCCCAGTCTATCGCAGCGACGTCGATCTGGTGCGGCGGTGCAACATTCAAGAGACCCTCATGCGCCGTCCATGCTGCGATCGACGCACGGGACGCCGCATCAGGATCCCCTGGTCGCCACCGCACGCCCGGCAGCGCCGCCGCAAACGTCACTGCATGCTCTCCGGTTCCGGCGCCAACCTCCAACACATCGCCGGTTACCGGCGCAAACCGCACGAGCACATCCCGCACGACCTCCCGGTTCCGCCCCGCTGAAGGTGAAAACAGGCGCCCGCCATCCTCCCCACGGTCTTCCAGCGCGATCGGTTTGGCGTCAGACATTCTTGCTGCTCCGCTTGGGCCCACGCTCACAATTCAACCGCAGGCGACATCCTACCGCCCCATAGCCTGACACCGTCCATCAGACCAAACGCCCGCTCCAACGGTCTAACCATAAGCGCCGTAGGCATGCGAAACCGCCAGTGTCGTCTGACGAATGATCTGCGCCGCCTCCCTTAGCGGTTCAATGCACGACTGGTGAACGTTGCTGTAGTCCGTCATCCGGCCGGACGCACCGCGCGCAGCGCGGCGGCGCAGAAGCTCCATTTCCGGATCATCAACCGCCATGATCGGGAATGACGTTTCCAGATGCGCAATCGCATCATCCAGGTTCATCGCTTCGATCATCTCAAACACATCAGCGATATCGTAGCCGTACCGTGTCGAGACCTCCGGCAAACCGCCGGCGATCTGAAGCGCGAACATCATCACCGCCTGACGCACCGCATGGAGCGCGTGTATCGGCAGCCGCAACGCATGCCGCTCCTCAACGGATGGGGCGCTGTCCAGCTTCGCAATCAATCGGTCGAACCGGCCAAGATCGACCGACACGACATCCGCACACTTCGTGACCGCCAGCGAAACTGCATGATCCCGCAGGTGAAAGGCGACGCGCCGCCGCGCCGCCGATAGCCGTGGCTCTTCCGATTTCGACGCGGCAATCCAGAAACTCGGCGAATAGACCGCTGCATAGCCACGCAGCGCCGGAACGCTCGTCATCACCCGCGCCTTGATCGCAAGATCGATCAGCGCCCGGAACCGGCCCGACCGATCAATCAGTTCAGCTAACTGGTCCGCCTCAGAGCGTAGCGCCGAGCCAATCCCGCCAGCTGTATTCACCGGCACAGCGAGCTGCTGCAGCGTGGCGTTGTGCGAGATCGCCCGCAAACTCGCCGGCCCGCCTCCGCCGCCCGCCCTGCGCTGTGGTCGCGAACCCGCATTCACCAGGAACCCGCCCGCGAACGCGCTGATCAGAACCGCGTAGTCGGGATTGTTGAACAACCGCTCATGCCATGCCCGCAGCGACCGGTAGAAATCCCAGACGAAATTCGTCTCGGTGTAGAACGGGTCTTTCAGAATGTCCGGCGCGGGATCGCGCGGCCGCAACAACGCGGCGACGGTCGCATCGGACAATTCATCCGTCCCGAAATGAATGTAGCCGTCACCGCCCTGAAAACTCACCTCGTGAATCAGCTGGATCCCGTATCCCTCACATCGCGCAAGCGTCCATGGCGTCAGCAAGTGATCCATCCGCCGCTGGAAACTCCCGGGATAGGCGCCCCGCCCCATCGACTCGCCGTGGGTGTTGAAGATTAACAGGTCGATCCCCGGCGCCGTCTTGCCGAGATTGCGCGCAATCAGGTTGTGGATGCGTTCGATCGCCATGTTTGCAGCGACCTGACCGATGAACCGCCCGGCGTCCGAAAATCCAAGCTGAATGCTCAGCCGGCCGCGCCGTTCGACATAAGCGCGATAGGCTGGCTCCCCGAGCAGGCGCTCGATGAACCGGCCGCCATTCTCCAGCGCGTCCGGCGTCTCGAACAACGGTGAGATATCCAGCTGTTCGTCAACGCCATACTGCCGAGCCAGATAGACCGCCCCCATCACCGTCGCCGGATTCTCGCTCTCTGCAATCAGGAACCGTATCGGCGTTCTGCTATCGATATGGTTCAGGATCTGCGCGCACAGGATGAATTGCCGGCGCGCTGTGGACTGCTCGAGAAACAGGTCGGCGAAGTCAGTCTCGACAGTCTCCGCCTCAACCGCCTTCTCCGATAGCGTTTCAAGCGCCACCCGGCCGAATTCGCGATGCTCTGTCGACAGCCCTAGATCGCGCTGCAGCACTGTCTGAATCTGCGCCGCGTTGACTCGAAGATGGATATGCGCCGCACCCAGTCCATAGAGTTCGATTTCCCGCGCCAGACAGTAGAGCAACTTGGCCCGGTCACCGTCGTCCGCCTCCGCGAGCGCCTGAACCGCTTCCGAGATTTCCCTGCTATCGGTCACGCGATCATCATTTGGCGCCGTAAGCGCCTCGGCCGACTTCAGCAATTCGGAAGGTTGCGACAGCTCCCCGCCAAAGCTCTCGAACTCGCTGTGCGCCTGCGCTGCGGCGGCTTTCAACCGTTTCAGCAGCGCCGCAATCTTCGCCCCCCCGCCATGCTTGTCAGCGATCGCGTCCAGCGCAGCATGGTATGCCTCCAGCTGCCCCGCCTTCTCCTGAAGCCGAAAGCGGATGGATTGAGTCCAGTGGATATCCGTCCGGCCATCAAGGTCGTAACCAACCCATGTCGCAACGGTCGGAAGTCTCGGACGAAGCTTGCGCCAGTCATCCGGAAAGCTCTTCGCGGCGACGTCGACGACCAGGGAAAGATAGCGGGCGATCGACTTGCGCATTCTGGCGATCGCCTCGTGCGCCTCGCGATGCTCCTCTTCCAGCGTTATGCCCTTGTTGGATTCGACGCGCTCAGCCTTGCGCTTACGCTTTCCGGCTCCCGGCGTCGCCGCACGAGCAATCTCTTGTCGGGTCCGCAGCGTATGCGCGAAGGTCGGATGCGCGGTGAAGATGACGCCGCCGGGCAATTGATCGAAACTCTCTTCGAACGCTGTCAGTCCGCCCTTGGCGGCCTGTTCCAGTTCCCGCCGCAATCGTTTCCACTGATCAGCTCCGGATTCCGGAAAATGCTGTGCTCGCACATTGGCCGCACGCTGGTCCTGCAGCGATGCTCCGATCTCTGCGACCAACGCGCCAAGATCGCCCAGCGACAGTCCACCGTCTGTCAGTTCACGAAAATAGTGCAATGCGAGCGCATGCACGGAGTTTGTCTGAGGGTCTTCGGAAATGCGCGCCGCATAAGTCCGCAGCTGTTCGAATGCATCTTCAGCCGAGAGAACTGGCTTGGCCATCTAAAAACCTCCAGCATCGAAACGTGTGCGGCTATTGGCGCATCCGTCCAATCAAACGGCAATCATGGCAGTACTGGCGCAGATTGCACGGACAGAACCGCAATCGCTCTCTAGAACTCGTGGCCGCGCGCCCAGTCGATCACCAGCTGCGGCCAGACGCCGACGGGCTTCTCATCGATACCACGAAGCCCGAAACCATGCCCCCCACGCTCGAAGACATGCAACGCCGTGGACACGCCAGCGGCTCGCGCCGCGTTTGCCAATCGCAGCGTATTCTCCACCGGGACCGCCTCGTCATCCAGTGTATGCAGCAGGAACAACGGCGGCCCCGCAGGATTTGGCGAGCCTGAAAGGTCGTATTTCGCATAGAGCTCGGCCGCCGGATTCTCGCCGATCAGATGGCGGCGTGAGCCCTCATGCGCATATGGCGGCCTCATCAACACTACCGGATAAACCAGCACGCCCAGATCCGGACGCGCGCTCAAATCATCCGCCGCGTCCACTCCTGAGTACACCTCAGCATCGAACCTCTGACACAGCGAGCCGGCGAGATGGCCGCCGGCTGAAAACCCCATCACCATGATCCTGCCATGCTCGGCCCGTGCACGGATCAGGCGCATCGCCCGCTGCGCATCCTGCAACGGCGCATCCGGTCCGGCCGCCCATCCCTGATGCGGCAATCGATAGTCCATCACATAGACGTCGGCGCCGAAGCGGTTGAAATAGCGCGCGCCCTCATACCCCTCTTTTTCGACCACGACCCAGCGATAGCCGCCGCCGGGAATGATCAGGATCGCTGACCCATCCGGTTCACGCGCCCGAAACAAGGACAATGTCGGATTGATCACGTCATGTATCGCCCGATCACGCAGCCCAAATGGATTGTCACGTTCGACGTAGTGTTGAGTGAGATCGACGCCTTCCCCGCCCGGCGCTCCATCAGGCCATAGCGGAATGATCTCGTCCGGCAACCGGTCCAGCTCGACCAGCAGACGGCGGCCATCAACCAGATCCGCGACGCTTCCGCCGGAACCGACGCCGCCCGCAGACGACGCAACACATCCCGCCAGTCCGCCCGCAGCTGCGCCCAGCAGGGATCGCCGCAGCACTCCCCGAGCCATACGCGCGCGATCCATTGTCATTTCACCATGTTTGGCAGCGCAAGCGACAATTGCGGCACGAAGGTGATCACCATCAACGCCACGCCAAGCGCGCCATAGAACGGCCAGATCGTCTTCACCGCCCGCTCAACCGGCGTCTCACCAACAGCGGCGCCAACAAACAGCACCGATCCGACTGGCGGCGTCACCAGCCCCATACCAAGGTTCAACATCATGATGATCCCGAAGTGGACCGGGTCGACCCCCACCTCCATCGCCACGGGCAACAGGATCGGCGTCGTGATCACGATCAGCGGCGACATATCCATGAACGTGCCCAGCACCAGCAGGATCACATTGATGATCAGGAGCACCAGGATCGGATTGTCGGTGATCGCAGTGATCAGGTTCGCCAGTTGCGTCGGCGCCTCCAGGATCGCCAGCGCAAAACCGAACGCCGTGGCGGCGCCGATGATCAACAACACCATCGCGGTGATCTTAACGGATTGCTGCGCCGCCTCGACCAGCTTGCCCCAGCCCACCGTCCGGTAGACAAGCATGCCCACCAACACCGTGTAGATCACTGCGATTGCCGAGGATTCCGTCGCCGTGAACACACCCGACAGAATGCCGCCCATGATGATGATCGCTGTCATCAATCCCGGAATGGAATAGACCAGCGCCTTGCCCAGCTCGCGCCATCCCGGAAACATGCCGCCGGGATAGCCGCGCTTCACCGCCACCCGCCACGCCACGAACATCAGCAGCGCCGCAGTCAGCACCCCTGGCACAATCCCGGCCAGCAACAGATCGCCAATCGAAACGCCGATTCCAGACGCCGCCGAATAGATGATCATGTTGTGCGACGGCGGAATCAGCAGCCCGACAATCGCCGCCGTCACCGTCACGTTGACCTTGTAATCGTCGTCATAGCCCTTCTGCTTCATCAGCGGCATCATCGTCGAACCCATCGCCGATGCGCTGGCGATCGCTGAACCGGATACAGCGCCAAACAGGGTCGACGCCCCCACCGTCACCGCGCCCAGACCGCCGCGCATGCCGCCAAGTCCCGCCTCCGCCACGCTTGCAAGACGAGCCGCTATGCCGGAGCGATACATCAGATCGCCAGCGAAGATGAAAAACGGAATGGCCATCAGCGTGAACACGCTCATCCCCGCCGCCAGCCGCTGAAACACCACCACCAGCGGAATATCCAGCGCAAGAAACGTCGCCAGTGACGCGCCAAGCAGCGAAAACGCAACCGGCACGCCCATCGCCAGAAGAACGACAAGAACCCCGACCAGGATCATCAGCTCCATCGCGGATCCTCCTCATCTTCAACGGCGGAACCGGAAACTTCTTCCAGCACCCGCTCAAAGGAAAACAGCGCGATCAGCACGCCCGAAATCGGCAAACCAAGATAGGCAAATCCGCGCGGCAGACCGAGCGACGGGATGACGTGGCTCCATGTCCGCGCCACCAGTTCACCGCCCCAAACCAGCATCGCGATCCCGCAGCCCGCCACCACCAGGTTCGACGCCACCCGCATGGCGCGCGTGGCGCCAGGCGCCATCGCATTTTCCAGCGCCACGATGCGGATATGGAACCCCTCGCGTACGCCCGCGGCGGCAGCCAGCGTCACGTACCAGATCATCAATGTCAGCGCGGCCTGCTCTGACCATGACGGACTGGAATTGAGCACATACCGTCCAAACACCTGCCACCCGACAATCACTGTCATCAGCGCAAGGCCTGCGGCTGCACACTTCAGGATCACGTCAGCGATCAGATGAGTAAGTTTCGCAAGGGCGGAGATCATGTCGTCTCCCCCATCGCCTGGATTTCATCGACCAGCGCCTGCTGCTCCGGCGTCGTGATGAACTGCTCCCAAACCGGTCGCATCCGATCGGAAAACGCCGACAGGTCATCCACCTCGTTCACCTCAACCCCGGCGGCCACTAGCCGCTCGCGGGCGCCAGCCACACGCTCGTCCCACAGCGCCCGCATGTAGGGCACAGACGCGCGCGCCGCCTGAAGAACCAGTTCGCGGTCAGCGTCGCTGAGCTTGCCCCAGCGGCTCGCCGACATCACAAGGACCTCCGGCGCCATCACATGCCGGGTCAGCGAATAGTACGGAGCGACCTCGAAATGCCGCCCGCTTTCATAGGACGGCCAGTTGTTCTCGGCTCCGTCGATCACTCCCTGTACGAGCGACTGATACACTTCACCCAGATACATCGGCGTCGCATCCGCACCCAAAGCCCGGATCATCGCGACATAAAGGTCCGAGTTCTGAACCCGGATCTTCATTCCGGTCATATCGTCCGGCGTCCGGATCGGCTGACGGGTGTTATAGAAGCTGCGCTCCCCGCTATCGTAATAACAAAGCCCGACCAGCCCGTGCGGCTCAAGCGACTTCAGGATCACCTCGCCCGGCGGCCCGTCGAGCGCACGACGCATATGATCGCCCGACCGGAACAGGAACGGCAGTGACGGGACAGCCGTCATCGGCTCGATCGAGTTCAGGGGCGCCAGGTTGATCCGGTTGAGGTCCAGTCCACCGAACGTCGTGATCTCCAGCGTATCCCGCTCGGACCCCAGCTGACCGCCTGCGTACATACGGACATCCAGCCGACCGCCGCTCGAGTCTCGCAACAGCCGCCCCATCTCGCGCACGGCTTCGACGGTCGGATAACCCTCCGGATGCATGTCGTTGGCCAGCAGCGTCCGGCCGTCGCCGCCATTGCACGCCGCCAGCGACAAGGCGGCCCCGCCGCCGAGCAGAACGCCGCGGCGCGAAGCCGTCGTCGCTCCAGAACGCTTGGTCATACCAATCCTCCCGAGGCGCCGTTTTCCATCGCGATCACCTCGCGATACGCCTTCGTCAGTCCAGCCCGCACCGCCTCAGCCCCGGCAAGGCCGGCGTCGAAAACCCGCCGCTCACCAAGGAAAAGCGCCACATCCGCTCCCGCCTCATCCCGGCACGTCAACGCCAGCGTGGACAAATCCTGCGCCAACGGGTCAACCAGCTGCTCGCCTCGCACCGTCATCCGGCGCACGAAACGCATCCACGCCGCAACGCCAAGACACAGCCGCTCGATCGATCGCCCGGCGCTCAAATTCTCGGCAATTGTCGGCAGCAACCTTACCGGCAGTTTCTGAGATCCGTCCCAGGCGATCTGCGACAGTCGATGCTGGATTGCCGGGTTGCGATAGCGCTGCAGCAATGACTTGCGATAGTTCGCAAGGTCCAGCTCGCTCGGCCCATCCAGTCCCGGCGCAATCTCCAACCGCATCAGATCATCGGCAAACTTCGACAGGTAATCATCTTCCATCGCCTCCGCCACGCTCGCCCGGCCGCGCGCAAGACCAAGATATGCCAACGACGAGTGCGATCCGTTCAACATGCGCAGCTTGGCGCGCTCATGGACCTCCACGTCGTGCGTCAACACAGCGCCTACCGCGGCCAGATCCGGAAATCTCTGCGGACCGCAATCCTCGATCACCCACGAGGAGAACGCCTCGCGCTGGATCGGCCAGCGATCCACAACGCCAGCTTGGGTGCGCACGCGCTGGCGCAGGGCGTCATCCGTCGCCGGCGTGATCGAATCCACCATCGAGCAGGGAAATCGCACCTCCACCCCGATCCACTTCGCCAGCTCGCGATCCGTCTCGCCCGCGAACGCCAGCACCGCCGCGCGTAGCTTGGCGCCATTTGACGGAAGGTTATCGCAACTCAGCACAACCGGCGCCCGTCCGCCCGAAGCGCGCCGCAGGCTCAATCCCCGCACCAGCCAGCCGATCGCTGATGACGGTTGCTCCGGCGTTTCCAGATCGTGCGCGATGTCCGCATGCGAAAGGTCCAGAGCCCCATCCGGCCCGAGGCAGTAGCCCTTCTCGGTAATCGTCAGTGTGATCAGCTGGGTTTCAGGCGCTGCCATGGTCTCCAGAAACACCGGGTCCAGTGCGGTGGTCGCGTGCATGATCGATCCGATCACACGAAACGACGGCTCGCGATCCAGCACCGCCAGCGTGTAGAGACCATCCTGCGCGGCCAGCGCGTCCACAGCCCCGCGCGACTTCAAAGACACGCCGAGGATGCCCCAACGCGGATCGATTTCCAGAAGCCGGTCAATGAAATCCGCCTGGTGGGCGCGATGAAACGCGCCCGGACCGATATGCACGATACCGGTCTGCACACCCGAACGATCATACGACGGCAGCCCGACGCGCGCGGTGTCGATGCACCTCAGCCCGTCGTTGGACAACGGTGTGGGACGCTTGCACTCGATCACAGCGTCACACCTCGCTTCCAGATCGCGATCGACCGCTCCTCGTTGACCTCGCTACGAGTACGCACGCCGCTTGCAGTGCGCACAATCAGGTCGAACAGCCGGTCCGCCGCCACCTCTCTGGGTTCGCCAGCCAGCATCACACCGGCGTCGAAATCGACCCACCGCGCCTTGTTTGACGCGAGCCTGGAGTTCGATGCGATCTTGATCGTCGGGGCGGGAAACCCCAGCGGCGTCCCCCGACCCGTGGTGAACAGCAACAGAGTCGCGCCAGCCGCAATCATCGCCGTTGACGACACCGCATCGTTACCCGGGCCCTCGATGACAGTCAGGCCGTTGCGCCTCACGCGCGCGCCATATCCGATCACATCGGTGACCTGAGCCTGACCAGCCTTCTGCACGGCGCCCAGCGACTTCTCTTCCAGTGACGTAATCCCGCCCTGCCGGTTACCGGGCGAAGGGTTCTCGTAGATCGGCTGGTCATGATCAATGAAGTACTGCTTGAACCGGTTCACCGTTTCGACCAGCCGGTCGAACACGTCCGCACTGGCCGCCTTCCGCATCAGCGTGTGCTCGGCGCCAAACATTTCGGGAATTTCCGTCATCACGACCGAGCCGCCCGCCCCCGCGACGCGATCGGTCATGTCGCCCGTCAGCGGATTGGCGGTCAGCCCGGAATAGCCGTCCGACCCGCCGCACTTGACCCCGATCACCAAGTCGGAAATCGGTCGCGCACTCCGCACATCATGAGACGCCAGCTCGACCAGCTCTCCAATAGCGGAAAGGCCGGCCTCGAGTTCATCCTCGACGCCCTGACACACAACCGTGCGCACGCGCGCCGGATCGAGATCGGCCGCCGCCAACAGGTCGCGCATCTGATTGGACTCGCATCCCAATCCCACCAGCACCACACCGCCAGCATTGGGATGCCCGGCCAGCGCTGCAAGGATCGCGCGCGTGCCCGCAAGATCATCACCAAGCTGAGAACAACCGAACGGGTGCGGGAAGGCATGCACGCCATCCACCCGTCCGGCATGCGTACGGCCGGCTTCGGCGGCGAGCTGCACGCAGACATTCGCAACACAACCAACTGTCGGGATCAGCCAGATCTCGTTGCGCGTGCCGACCCGTCCATGCGCCCGCACATACCCGTCGAAAACGGCGTCAGCGCGAGGCATGTCAGGCGCAACATATCCCCCTTCGAAGTGATAGCTCCCCAATCCGTCCAGCACCGTCTCGAGATTGTGCTCATGCACATGCGCCCCGACTGGGATCGGGCAACTCGCGCGTCCGATCGCATCGCCGTACTTGATCACGGCCGCGCCAATCGAGTGCTCTTGCAGTGAAAACTTGTGGCCCCCGGGAACCGCATCGCGCAGCTCGACATCACCGCCCCCAACGCGAACGACCTCGCCGCCGTCAAGATCACGCAGCGCCACCGCAACCGTGTCGTTCCGCGCAATCTGCAGCGCATCCGTCGTGACTGTGCCGGCCAGAGGCCCCATGCGTTTCCGGTACCCCGCAGCCTTTACCCCACCAGGACGCAGGGCCAGCCGCTATTGTCTGGCGGCGCCGGCCCGGCAGGCTCAACGCCAATCTTGTCAGGCAAGGTAACCGGTGTCATACCCATCAACAAGAGGCTTTCGCCATTTCCCTGCCTGCCCCAACGAACACTGGCCCGTACGCCATGCCCCAACCGCTTTCACTGCACCCGGACCGCCTATTCCCGGCCGAAGAAACCCAGCGCACGCTTGCGCGCGAACTCTACGAGCCGATCGCCGACCTACCCATCATCAGCCCCCACGGCCACACCGATCCACGCTGGTTCGCCGCCAACTCCAGCTTCACAAACCCCACAGAACTCCTCCTGGCGCCCGACCATTACCTCTATCGGATGCTCTATTCGCAGGGCGTGCCGATCGAGGATCTCGGCGTTCCCAGTCGCGAAGGACCTTCGACCGCTGATCCGCGCGAAGCCTGGCGCACCTTTGCCGCTCACTACCACCTCTTCCGCGGCACCCCCTCGCGCATGTGGCTCGACCACGTCTTCGCCACCGTCTTCGATATCAACGTCCGCCTCGAAGCCGAAACGGCCGATCTCTACTACGACACGATCGACGAAGCGCTCGCCACCGACGCGTTCCGCCCCCGCGCCCTGTTCGACCGCTTCAACATCGAGGCGCTGGCCACCACCGAAGGCCCGACCGACAGCCTAGAACACCACCAGACCATCCAGTCCTCAGGCTGGAACGGCAAGGTCGTCACCGCCTACCGCCCCGATCCCGTCATCGACGCCGACCACGAACAATTCCAGTCAGCCATCGATCGCTTCGCCGAACTCACCAACGAAGACACACGCACATGGTCAGGCTACCTCGCCGCCCATCGCAAACGCCGCGCCGACTTCATAGCCTGCGGCGCCACCTCCACGGACCACGGCCACCCCACGGCGCAAACGGCAAACCTCTCATCCGCCGAGACCGAAACCCTTTTCAGCAAGGTGATCTCCGGCAAATCCTCGGCGCAGGAAAACGAGCTCTTCCGCGCCCAGATGCTGACCGAGATGGCGCGCATGTCTCTGGACGACGGCCTCGTCCTCCAGATTCACCCCGGTTCTTTCCGCAACCACAACGAGGGCCTCTTTAAGTCCCACGGCCGCGACAAGGGCGCCGACATCCCCGCCGCCACCGAATACACCAACGCGCTCAAGTCCTTGCTTGACGCATTTGGAAACGACAGCCGCCTGTCGGTGATCCTCTTCACGCTCGATGAAACCAGTTATGCGCGCGAACTCGCCCCGCTTGCCGGCCACTATCCCTGCCTGAAACTTGGCCCCGCCTGGTGGTTCCATGACAGCCCGGAAGGTATGCGCCGCTTCCGCGAGAACACGACCGAAACCGCCGGGTTCTACAACACGGTCGGCTTCAACGACGACACGCGCGCTTTCCTGTCCATCCCCGCCCGCCACGACGTCGCGCGCCGCGTCGACTGCGCCTTCCTGGCAAGACTGGTCGCCGAGCACCGCCTCGAACTGGACGAAGCCCACGAAGTCGCGCGAGCTCTCGCTCATGATCTGGCGAAGGCGGCCTATCGGCTCTGACACTTAGCCGTTCATCCCCGCGAAGGCGGGGGTCCAGCCCGCTAGTGTGGCCACCGCTCCGCCAGCACCTCGGCTGCGCCATCGACGACACGGACCTCCATCGCCGGATCGGCAGGCTGACCGTCGGCAAACAGTTCATAGATGACGCTGCCGTCTGTCTGTTTGCTCTCGATCACCCGCACAGGCGCCACATCAGCCTTCACCGCAATCGCCGCATCGCGCGCCATCCCAGGCACATCGGCCCAGTTCAGATCGCGTTGAATCTCCACCACCTCGACGCCTTCGTCGGTTTCCAGCATGTCGAGTTCGATCTCCGCCCCATCCGGCAACTCGCCCTCGACATCGAAATAGACCCGCCCTTCACGCACCTTCTTCTCGGCGCCCAGGATCGTCATCTCCGGCGACGCCGCCAACGCCGCCGCGCGCACGGCATCCGGCACCTCATCCGCCGACAGCTCCGTGATCTCCACTTCAGGCGCCGGCGGTAATTCCGCTCCCGCCGCCGCAACCTCGTCCTCCACGACGACCAGATCCGAGGACGCCTCCTCGCACGCGGCCGCGAACGCAACAGCGCCGACCGCCAACACCAGACCTCTGTATTTCCGCATCACCGCAACTCCTTCGTTGATCATCCTCACGTCCCCCACTGAATGAACGGCACCGTCGCAAACAACTCGCGCTCCACCTTCCGCGGATCGTTCACCAGCCTCGTCTCGCGCCCGAACACCATCGTCTCGCGAGCAGGCAAGCTGTGCCGCTCCCAGGTCGGCAGCCCCGCATGATTGGGATCCCCCGACCGCGCCAGATTGATGAACGCCCGCGACAGCTCATCCGCTACCCGCCGCGCACCCGGCCCGGTCCCGGTGATCGAACCCTCCTTGTCGGTATTGTCGAACGCGTGCGCGATATCGATCGTGTGCGGCGCGCCCCACTTGCCGCCGTCATCCGGCGAGGGAAGGTCCATCTGGTAGACCCATGTCGGCCCGCCCTCGCGCGCCCGCACATCGGCCTCCTCCACCTGCCCGCGCCACGATCGCCCCGCAGTCGTCGCCGCAAAGAACACATCCGCAGGCGAATAATCCGGATACGCCTCCCGATACGTCGCCAGCACAAGATCGGGATCGATGTCACAGCGCATATGCGCCTCCAGCCGCGCCGGCACCTGATCCCACGTCAGCTCGAAACTCTCCGGCTCGCGCCGCCCGATCAGGTTACGCGTCTCGTCCTTCGTATTGCCAAGGATCATCGGAATGTCGGCCGACTGCCCCGGCGCATCCGGCCAGAACGGATGCCGCGACAGGAACCGCCCATCCATCACCGGCCCCATATAAAGTCCGAACGACGAATTCACCGGGTCCGCCGCCGACAGACCCTCCACCAACCGCTCGACCGGCATCGTCTTCAGCGTCGCCAGATCGCCCTCCCCGACGCCCACAGCATCGAGAAACGCCTCGGCCCGCGCCGTCGCATTCAGCGGCCCCGAAGCCGTCACCTGCTGCCCGCTCATCGTCGCGGCGGAATGGAACAACCCCTTCGCCGCCGGCGCCGCCATCATCGTCGCGATCTTCGCCCCGCCGCCCGACTGGCCGAACACCATCACGCGGGATGCATCGCCGCCAAACGCCGCCGCGTTGTCCCGCACCCATTCCAGCGCCAGCACAAGATCCCAGATCCCGGCATTCCCTGAATCTGCAAACGTCCCGCCGCCCAGCTTCGCCAGGTAGAGATACCCAAACACGTTCAGCCGGTGGTTCACCGTGACGACGACCACATCGCCCTTCTCGGCCAGCCGCTTCCCGTCATAGAGCGGCGATGATCCCGACCCGGACGAATACGCCCCGCCATGAAAGTAGACCATCACCGGACGCTTCGCCC
>JBHIWT010000028.1:0-24467 GCA_041987265.1 Hyphomonadaceae bacterium | reverse complement strand
CCCCACGCTCCGATGACCTGCTACCGCTTCGTCTGCGCCACGACCCACGACTCGAGCTTCGCGAGTGCTTTCTCGTCGATCGTCGTTTCGATCTGACCGTACTCGTCGGGCGTTCCAGTCTTCGCCGGCTGCAGCATGTGGTTGAGTCCCTCGAACACCTGCGTGTCCACGCGCGCGTTTCCGCCAGCCTTCAGCGCGGCCTCGATCGCGGGGACGTTCTGCTCCGCTACGACCTGCAGGTCGAGGTCACCGCCGAGTACCAGCACCGGACAGCGCGTCTTCTCGAGCGCGGGCTTCGGATCCATCGTCATGAACTCGCGGAACCACGGAGACGCGACCAGCTTCGTCTGAGTTTCGAGGGCCGGGCCCGACAGTCCGGCCTCCCCGAGCACCTTCTCGATCTCCTCGGCGCTGCCGCCCTTTTCGACGACCGCCTGCAGGTAGTCCTTCGGATCCGGGTATTGCTTCTTCTTGCGCGCCCAGCCCGGCATCCGCCCGCCAAAAACGATGCCTTTCAGCTCCTCGTTCTCGCACAGCCGCACGCGCGTATCGTACAGGCGCTGACCGATGCGCAGCCGCCGCCGGTCGGGATCGACCGCGACCTCCATGCCGTATAGCCACTCCCCCTTCGGATCGTGGCGCGACGCGTAGCCGCCGCCGCTGATCTCGTTCCAGGTGTGCTGGCGCATCGCGGTGGCCTCATCGATGCGGAAGCTCGCCGCATAGCCGACGATCTCGCCGTCGTACTCGACCACGAACTGGCCATCCGGGAAGTTGGCGATCTGCCCCTGGATCATGCCTGCCGAGCTGGCGAGATCATCGCCGAACGCCCGCTGCGACAGGCGCGCAATCCGCGGCACATCGTCGAGCGTCGCCGTGCGAACCTTGAGGACTGATTTCTTGTTACGGGTAGTATTCGAGGACGTGTCGGGCACACAAAACTCCGGTTTGACGGCTCATTCTACATGAGTCCGCTGGCGGCGGGAAATGGCCATTTTCGCGCCCGGCGCGCTAACTGTCTGCGCCTTCATCCGGCGCAGGTTCAGGAGATACCGCGCTCAACCCCGCAGCGCCGCCCAGCACGACAGTCGGCGCCTGCCTGGCCCCGCTTCCAGACAACGCCTGAAGCAGGCGCAGGTTCATGAGTTCAGGATTGCCCTTCAGCATCCGCGCCGCATTGGCCAGCGACCGCAGGGACGCCTGCTCGCCGCGCGCGCGTTCCAATGCCGCCTGCCCGTCCTTCTGGGCCTTCCAGATATCGGCGAACGCCTGTTTTGCTGCGCCCGATGCGGTCAAGTCGCGCAACAACACATCGACGACCTCCATCCCGATCCGGGCCGCGCGTTCCGCCAGCGCCTCGACGAAGCCTGCGACCAGCGCGCCGCGGTCGGCCAGCACCTCGTCCAGCGTCAGGGTCGCAATCTTCTCGCGCAGCACGATCTGCGCATCCTCGTACAGCAGGGTCGGCGGAAACTGCGTCGACGCGCGATACTCCTTCGGATCGACAATGCGATAGCGCAGGATCAGCGACGCCCGCACTGGCAGGTTGTCCGACGTCAGCACTTCCTGCCCGCCGATCGCAACGGATTGTTCGCGCCTGTTCTGAAGCTCGATGCGATCATCGCTCATCCAGATGGAATACTTGCCGGGCTTCAGCTCCTCGACCACCTGGCCATTACGCACCCGCAGGCCGAACTGGGTTTCATCAACCACGACCTGCGCCGCCTTGCGCTGCTTCAGCAGGCCGGGAAGACCAAACACCGCATAAAGCGCAATCGCCGCCAGAACGATCGCAACCCACAAATCGCCGTCGAACACCTCTTCCATAATCTAGCACCCGCAGCGCCAGAGGCCTCCGCCCTCCGCGACATGACCGTGGGAGCCCGAAGCCCGCAGGACGGTCACATGGATGTCCGAAGACTGGAGAGCGAAGACCCCTTGTTTGGCTTTTCCATAAGCAGTGGATTGGGTTTTGAGCCCAGAACCGTCGCCATACGGGACCCGCAGGTTCGCTACGCTTCCCCGGCCTCTCGCGACGGCGAGGCCAGACTAGGCGCAAATGCAGAAATGAGAAGTGGCGATCAGGCCGCGCGCGGCAGCGACCGCAACACGTATTCCACGTCGGACCCGCGCGCCTCGAAGGCGCACTTCACCCAGCGCCCCTCGTCGTCATACCAGAACGAGGCGACCAGGTCGGACGTCACACGGTAATGGCGCGCCCTGATCCGCTCGTCTCCCACCTGCACCATTTCCGTTCCGAGGTCCTCCACCTTCATTGGCAGGATCGCCCCGGTCTCGGTCGACAACATCGCGTCCTGACGCATCTGGGCGATGTTCCAGTGCGTCGACGGGATCAGGCCTGACGGGTGAGTTCCTTTGAAAGCCGGCCCCGCCGTCTTCAGGCCGCCAGCCGTCTCGCGCACCGAAACGTCTTTCCAGTCGCCGCCGCTCTTGGTCTTTGCGTCCACGGAAACCAGCTCGCCGCCCGACCAGACTTCGTTGGCGTCGTGCACATAATGAAACGCCGTGATCGGTCCGAACTTCACCTTCAGCTCGATATCGGTTTCGACCTTCAGCTGATCGCCGCGTTGCTCGAACTGCACGCGATGCATCCCGAAAGGTTTGCCGTCACGGTAGACGTCGAACACAAGCTCGTCGCCAGACGTCGGCGCCCAAACGAAACCGGTCTCCGCATGCGCCGCCTGTGCGCCGGCCAGCACCGACACGACCACGCTTATCAGCGCAGCAAGGAATGGCTTGATCTGTCTCAATGTCCGTCTCCTCTGCGGTTCCACCAGCCCGCCACCAATGCGCGAAGGTCCACCGTCGGACGGCCGTTGGGCGTTGCGACAAGGCACACACAGGTCTCGTCGCCCACGGTCGCCGGCGCGTGCTTGTCGCCAGCGTCGGCAAAGGCCAGGTCGCCGCGATGGTATTCGCCCCAGTCGTCAGCGAAGGCCCCGCGCAGCACGACGGTCACATCCGGGCCATCATGACTATGGCGGGGGGCGCGTTCGCCCGGGTCCAGCCGCAACAGGCTGGCGCTCGCCAGATGGGTCGGCAGGGTCTTCACCCCGAACAGGCTTCGCCGCCAGCGCAGCGCCATCAGGTCGTCCTGGCTGTAGAAGCGCACCCAGTCGCTCGCGCCGTCCGTCTCGCATTCGGCCGCCGGTTCCGGGGATGCAAAGGCGACCGCCCGTGGCCGTGCGCCCTCCAGCAGCGCGCCGCCCGCGGCTTCCATCATCCGGCGGCTCTGCGCCCCTGTTTTCGACATCGCAAAGTGCAGTTCAGCCGCTAGCAGCTCGCCGCCCGAAAGCGTTCCGGCGGCAAAATCTGCAAGAAATGCAGCGTATTGGTTGTCGTGCGTCATCATCTGGACTGGCATGGACCTTTCGCCAGCCTGTACGCGCCCCGCCCGATCCCGGATCAGTCCGGGTCGATTGAAGTTGCCGCCCAATCCTCCTAGGTGAAGATGACGATTAGAGAGGACGGACTTGAAATGATGCGCAGCGTGATTGACGCAATCGGCAATACGCCGCTGGTCCGGCTTCGCCGCGCCTCGGAGATCTCGGGGGCGGAGATCTACGGCAAGGCCGAATTCCTGAATCCGGGACAATCCGTGAAGGACCGCGCCGCCCTCGGCATCATCCGCGACGCAGAAGCCTCCGGCGCGCTCAAGCCCGGCGGCACCATTGTCGAAGGCACGGCCGGCAATACCGGCATCGGCCTCGCCGTGGTCGGCAACGCGCTGGGCTACAAGTCGGTCATCGTCATGCCGCGCACGCAGTCCCGCGAAAAAAAGGATGCAGTGCGCTCCCTCGGCGCCCAGCTCGTCGAAGTCGACGCCGTCCCCTACGCCAACCCGAACCATTACGTGAAGTATTCCGCCCGGCTCGCCGAGGAGCTCAACGGGACCGAGCCCAATGGCGCGATCTGGGCCACTCAGTTCGACAATGTCGCCAACCGCAGGGCGCATTACGAAACCACCGGCCCGGAAATCTGGGACCAGACCGACGGCAAGGTCGACGGCTTCATCTGCGCCGTGGGCTCCGGCGGCACGTTGGGCGGCGTTTCCATGGCGCTGAAGGAACGTTCGAAGGACGTCCGTATCGGCATCGCCGATCCCGGCGGCGCGTCACTCTACGAGTATTACAAGAACGGCGAGCTCAAGGCCGAGGGCACCTCGATCACCGAAGGCATCGGCCAGTCGCGCATCACCGCCAACCTTGAAGACGTGGTGGTGGACGACGCCTGGCGGATCGACGACGCAGAGGCGCTGCAGCTGTTGTTCGACCTGTCGCGCGAAGAAGGCATGTGCCTTGGCGGATCGTCGGGCATCAACATCGCCGGCGCGATTGCGCTGGGCAAGGAACTGGGACCCGGATCCACGATTGTCACGGTGCTGTGCGACTACGGCAACCGCTATCTCTCGAAGCTCTACAACGCAGAGTTCCTGAAGGAGAAAGGCCTGCCCGTTCCTGAATGGTACGCCTGAGCGCCGCCCGGCGCCGCAGCCCGGCTACCCCAGCAGCCGCACCAGCAGATAGGCCAGTCCGGCCCAGAACGCCCCGCAGAAGGCGATCACGAACACCGTCACTTTCCAGGCCGGCCAGCGCGCATCGCTGAACTCTGCCTGCTCGGGGCGATGGGAGTAACGAAGTGCCGTCTCGGTCGTCATCTGCGCATCCGTTGCGGGGTCCGACGCAGGCGGCTTAACGCGCACATCCGACATCGAACTTTCTTCCCCTCGTTCCAACTCCGCCACCAAGGTGGGCGGAGTCGTCCGTTTTTCAGCTAGTAGCTGACAATTCATCCACATCTACTAACGAGCGTGAGGCTCGCAGGTTGCCACTTAACAAGAGGTCAACTCGACATGGCCGATTGGGGGCGGGATTCGTGCAAATGCGCGAAATCAGTGAAATTTCCGCAATCTACGCGGTAGTAGACGCGCAGCGTGCGGGCGATTTCGCTGTTTGGGCGAGTTCGGGCGCTAGAATGCGCCTCGTCCGAGGAAAACCACCGGAACCGCAAGGAACATGATCTTGATGTCCATCCAGACCGACCAGTCGCGGACGTACTGGACGTCATAGGCGACCCGCTGGTCATAGCTCAGGAGGTTACGGCCCTTGACCTGCCACAGGCCCAGAACGCCGGGGCGCATGGCCTTGTAGTAGTTGACCGCATCGCCATACAGCTTGGTCTCTTCAAGGGTTACCGGACGCGGTCCGACCACCGACATGTCGCCGCGGATGATGTTGATGAGCTGCGGCAGCTCGTCGATGCTGGTCTTGCGCAGGAAGTGGCCGATCGGCGTGATCCGCGGATCGTTCCGCAGCTTGCGGTACTTGCGCCATTGCTCAGCGGCGAACGGGTCGTTCGCCAGCAGGTGCGCCAGGCGCTCGTCGGCGTCGATATACATGGTGCGCATCTTCAGGCAGCTGAACAGCTGGCCGTTACGGCCGCAGCGCAGGTGTCCGTAGAAAACCGGGCCGCCGTCCTGAAGTTTGATCAGAAGCGCGACGATCGCCATCAGGGGCGCGGTGAAGACCAGAACGATCACGGCCAGCAGGACGTCCATCCCGCGTTTCAGCGCGTTGTGCTGGATTTCAGGTCCCTTGTCGCGACCAGGAACTTGAGGATCGTTATCACCCCCAGCGCCCCGCCGCTCGGCCTCGACCGCACTACCAAACTTCATCGCCCTAGCACCCTGCATGGTCTTACTGACCATCCCCTACGCAACTATCGCACCAGTCCGCGGCGCCCCGCCGTTAATGTGGACTGCGCTTACATTGACGGCATGACACCGTCGTGATCCGCTGGATCTGGATGGACGTTCCCCACGAATACCCTGGGAAATGCTCGATTACGCGGCGTAACCCCCGGCAAACGAGCCGTTCAGTAAAATCTTACGGACCCGTAACTCCTTGCTAACTATTCTGCAGATGCGAACAACCTGCTTCATCCTGCGCGGGAATTTTGGTTAAACATCGCAACAAATACCCGCCAGCAGGCGAGTTGTTTCATTTCAGTCCAGTAATGCTGCATCGCAAAAGATCGCCTTGCAAGCGCAGGTTAGGTCCGCGGCGACCCGCTTGCGACATGCGATTCGCCCAAACTTGCGGCGCCCAATCTGGCGGCAATCTGTCCCGAACAACAGCGCCTTGCGTGGACGGCCCGCACTGGTTAAGCGGTCGAAACCGCTTCAATGGGGAGTTCCGCGCGCACCATGACCGCCCGCTTCAAGCCTGAGTCTCCCCTGGTCACTGCCGAGTGGCTCGTACAGCACGCTTCAGCGCCCGACGTGCGCATCCTCGACGCCACCTGGGTAATGCCCGGATCAGCGCAGGCGTCCAAGGAGCTCTACGACGCCCAACACATTGCCGGGGCTAAGTTTTTTGACATTGACGAGATCGCGGATACGTCCTCCTCGCTGCCGCACATGCTGCCCAGCCCGGAGAAGTTCGCCTCACGCGCCCGCCGCCTCGGCCTTGGCGATGGCCACCGCATCGTCTGCTATGACCAGAACGGCTTCATGGCCTCCGCGCGCGCCTGGTGGATGTTCCGCGTGATGGGCCACGATGACGTCGCCGTACTGGATGGCGGACTGGCCGCATGGAAGGCGGCTGGAGGGGAAATCGAAGACCTGCCCGAACTGTCGAGCCCCGACCGGCACTTCACGGTGCGCCTGCGCAGCGACCTCGTGCGCGACCGCCAGCGGATTGAGGAAATCGCCTCCGACGGGAGCGCGCAGATCGTCGATGCGCGTTCGCCGGAACGCTTCGCCGGTAAGGTTGACGAGCCTCGAGAGGGCCTCACACGCGGGCGCATTCCCGGCTCGATCAATGTCCCCTATGGCGACCTGATCGGCCCCGAGGGCCTGCTGAAAACCGCCGACGAGCTGCGCCAATTGTTCACCACAGCCGGCGTCAGCCTCGACCGGCCGATCGTCAATACGTGCGGATCGGGCGTCACTGCGGCGGTGCTGTCGCTGGCGCAGGCCGTCGCTGGCCATGACCATTCAGCCGTCTACGACGGGTCGTGGGCGGAATGGGGCGCAATCGACGCTGGGCTCCCGGTCGAACAGGACTGAAGTCATGACAGGCGGTCCGCGCAAGACCGACACCCGCATCGTCCATGCCGGCCGCGACCCCCGGGTCGACGCGGGCGGCGTTAATCCGCCGGTGCAGCGCGCATCCACGGTTCTGATCGACAAGGCCGAGGACATGTTTCGCCCCGGCGTATGGACCTACGGCATCCACGGCACCGCCACGCACCGCGCGCTCGCCGCGGCCTTATGCGAACTGGAAGAGGCGCAGCACTGCCACCTGGTCTCCTCGGGTCTGCTTGCCTGCACGGTTCCGATCATGGCGCTGGCTGAACCAGGCGCGCACATCCTCGTCTGCGATAACGTCTATGGGCCGACCCGCCGGTTCTGCGACCAGACGATGACGGCTTGGGGCTGCACGACAGAGTATTATTCGCCCGATATCGGCGCCGGCATCGCCGACCAGATCCGTCCCGAGACGCGGGTGATCTTCCTTGAGAGCCCGGGCTCGATGACGTTCGAGATCACCGACACCCCGGCCGTCGTCGCTGCCGCGCGCGCCGCGGGCGTCGCCACCATCATGGATAACACCTGGGGCGCCGGTCATTTCCACAAGCCGCTCGACCTTGGCGTCGACATCTCGGTTCAGGCGACCAGCAAGTATCCGGGCGGCGCCGCCGATCTGCTTGGCGGCTCGATCGTCACCCGGAACGATGAACTCTCGGCGCGGATCAAGCAGGTGATCGTCAATCTCGGCCTCTCGGTCTCGCCCGACGACGCCTATCTCGTGCTGCGCGGTCTGCGCACGATGACCACCCGGCTTGAACGCCATCAGTCCTCAGGCATTACCGTCGCAGAATGGTTGCGGTCGCATCCGGACGTCAGCCAGGTGCTGCACCCCGCCCTTCCGGGCGACAAGTATCACGACCTCTGGAAACGAGATTTCACCGGCGCGGCGGGCCTGTTCGCCTTTGCGCTTCAGCCGGCGGCGACCACAGCCGACACCAACGCCTTCCTCAATGCGCTTGAACTGTTCGGGCTCGGATTTTCGTGGGGCGGATATGAGAGCCTCGCCATTCCCTGCGATCCGCAATTGCGGCGTACAGCGACGAAGCCGGATTTCGGCGGCAAGCTGATCCGTCTGAGCATCGGGCTGGAAGATCCGGCCGACCTGATCGCTGATCTGGAAACCGGGTTCGCGGCGCTCGCCGCCTCCCGCGAAGCGCGCGGAGACTAGTCCGCGCTGTAATACTTCGCGTAGGCGCGATAGTTCGACGAGTTGTAGGCGTTGTGCGCCCGTTTGCGCAAGTCGACGAAGGTCAGCACCACGCCGGCCACATTGGCGCGGAAGTCGCGCAGGATCTTCATCGTGTCCTTCACCGTGCCACGCGGCGTCTTGCGCCAGCGGCAGGCGACAACCACCTGGTCGACCTTCGAGGTCACAACCCGCGTTTCCGCCATCAGGAGGACCGGACCGGTATCGATGACTATCAGGTCGTAGGTCTGCTGCAGCATGTTCATCAGCGCATCAAAGGCGCGCGAGCCGAACACATCGCGCGGCGTGTGCTTGCGGTCGGTCAGGGGCAGGATATCGAGCCCGGTCTTCTCGTCGGTCACGACGGAATCCGACAGGCGCGCTTCGCCGAACAGATATTCCAGCAGGCCGGCCTCGGGCTCCATACCGGAGACTTCGGTCAGCTGGCGGCGACGCAAGTCACCGTCAATGATGATGGTCTTGGTGCCCGACATCGCAGCCATCCGGCCAAGACAGAAGGTCACGCTGGTCTTGCCTTCGTCAGGCAGCGAGGAGACCACGGCCACCGTCTTCGCGGCCTTGTCGATGTCGGCGAACATGATCGAGGCGCGCAGGTTGCGGAAAGCTTCCGCAAAGCCGGTATGCGGTTTCTCGACCAGGTATTCGGCCGGGTTCATCTTCTTGGCCGACGACGGCATCAGCGGGATCTGGCCGATATACGGCACGCCGCTGGCCTGCTCGGCTTCTTCCGGCGAGGAGATGTAATTGTCCATCAGCTCAGTCAGCAGGCCGGTTGCGCCTGCCAGCGCCAGTCCCAGCACAAAGCCGAGCGCGAGGTTGAGCGGAATGTTGGGGAAGCTCGGCGAACGCGGCGCAGCGGCCTCAGACGTCACGACCGCATCGGATTCCGTGATGCCGTCGAGCTGCGTGGTTTCCTTGTAGCGGTTGAGGAATTCCTCATACAGCGTCCGGCTGGCGTCAGCGTCGCGCTGCAGTTCAGCGAGTTCGACCGCGTCCTGGTTGTTGCCGGTCAGTTCCGACTTGTAGGAATTCAGGCTCGCCTGCAGGGCGCTCACGCGCTCGCGCGAGATCAGCACGTCCTGCTCCAGCGACGACACGATCCGGCGAAGCTCGGCGTTGATCTGGCGCTGGAGGTCGGCTTCCTCGTTGTTGACGCGCTGCACCTCGGGGTGGCGTTCGCCATACCGGGTCATCAGCACGGCCTTGCGCTGGATCAGGTTGGTCTGCTGCCGGCGCAGGTCGGTCACCGCAGCCGAGTTCAGCGCCTCGACGATGGTGTCGACGCCGCCGCCTGCGGTCATCTGGTTGTTGACGTTCTGGAGCCGTGCGCGCTTCTCGGCGAGGTCGGACTGGGCCGCCAGCAATTGAGCGTTGGTGTCGCGGATCGCCTGTTCGGTCAGGGTGGAGCCCTCAGCGGACAACAACCCGGTCCGCGCACGATGCGCCTCAACCTGGCTTTCGGCGATGCGCACTTCCTCGCGCAGCTGGCTGACGCGTTCGTTCAGCCATTCCTGGGCGCGGCGGGTCGCGTCGTATTTGATGTCCAGCTGGTTATCGAGATAGACCTGCGACAGCGTGTTGGCGAGCAGCGTCGCCTTATCGGCATCCCAGTTCGTGGCGGTGATCTCGATCAGGTAGGTCGAGCCGACACGGTTGATCGTGTAGGCCTGCATCACCGCGCTGACAACGTCTTCAAACTCGGTCTTGGCCGCAACCGCCGGATCGACAGGTTCGACGACCTCCTCGGCTTCGGGCTCGCCGCCAAACGACGTCAGTCCGCCGAAGAAGCTGCGCAGCTGGCCGATACGACGGTCGGTGCTGCTGGGCTCGCGCAGGGTGGCGTTGAAGTCCGGATCGTCCATCAGGTCGAGACGGCGCACGACCTTGGTGGCGAGCGTACGGCTGCGCAGGATCTCCACCTCGGTATCGAGGAAGGCCGTATCGGCAGGCATCCCCGAGATGACGGCGCCGATATCGATGACGCGGCTGTCGCGGGTGTTCACGATCACGCTGGCCGTCGCCGAATAGACCGGCGTCAGCTGGAAGCTCAGAACGGCGATCGCAGAGAAGGTCAGCAGGAAGACAGCGAGCATCAGGCTCAGACGCCTGCGAACGGCGCGAATGATCCCCTGCACCGACGCGCCAGCGTCCGTCGCGTCCTGCGCAGACTGCTGCAGCGTCGGTATCGGCGCCCCGGGATAAGCCGAGGACACGTCGAGAGGGTAGACCTTATTCACCCGTTTACTCCGAACTTCGCCCCTAGGTCCTTAGCATGGACCCTTATTATGGATAGACGCGCAACTCTACCGACAGAATGTTCTGATCAAAATCACGGTCGCGGTTGGCGCCTGAAGAATCCTGCGTACGGAAGGTGTAACCGGCGTTCAAACGCGCATGCTTGTTCAGTTTGTAGCCAAGACCAGCGCCGATATCGAACACGCCGTCTTCACGGTCGATCTGCATGAAGCTTCCCGGCGTTACGCCCGGAACCAGCCCTTTGAAGTCCGTGTTGGAATTGTTGACGGAGCCGTAAAGGACAAGATTGCGGCGCAGTTCGTGATCGGCGCGCACGCCGAAATTGGTCAGGATGGCCGAAGACGAACCGGCGAGACCCGGATCGTAAATGGTACGCAAGCCGGTGAAGGTCACCGTCGTCAGCTGCGTCGGGAACCACACGAGGTTGCCGTTGACGCTAAGCCCGTCCGTGTTGTCCAGCGCAGAATCGTACTTGTTCTCTGAGATGTAGCCGACGGCGATGTCGCCGCGGAACGGCGCCTGAAGCTCGAAGCTGGCGCCGACCTGCCCGTTCAGGCGCATCGCATCGCGATTGCGGCCCGACGGATCAAGCGCGAGGTCATAATCGTATTCGCCGGCGCGCGCCTGAACGAACAGCGCAAGGTCAGGCGAAACAGCGTAGGAAACGCGCGACTGGACGAAGGTCTCGGTCAGATCGCGGAAGTCCTGGTTCAGCGTGGTCGGGCCGCCCGGGTTTGCGGGATCGGGCACCAGCGCCACGGAATCGTAATCGTCCTCGACGCTGCCGATCGTGGTCTGCAGCTGGAAACGGTCGCGGCGGAACGTGCCGGTGCCTTCCACGCCCAGACGGTCAAAGCGCGTCGGCTCAGCGGCGTTGTTGGGGTTCGACGGCGCATAGCGCTGTTCGGACAGACGGCCGCCATAGACCCGGCCGCCAAGCTGGGCGTTGCGGGTCACGTCCAGGCGACCGTTGACATAGGCGTTGAAGTCGGTGGCGCTCTCGCCGCCCTCTTCGTTGTACTCGCGATGCATGACATCGACGCCGGCGCCAAGCTCGTGGGATGACCATGTGCTGACGATGTCGGCGCGCGGGTTCACCGTCAGGATCACGTCCTCGACCGGCGAAACGTCCTGCGCGTAGATGTTGTCGTTGTATTCGGCGCCAACGCCGAGGCTGGAGAAGATGTTGAAGGCGCCAGCGCGCAGCGGCTCAGGGTCGAATTCGGGCTGCTGGCGATCCGGCACAGCAATGTAACGACCGCGCAGGAACGGGTTGCCTGCATCCTGGGCCAGCGCTGACGGCACCGTCATCGCCGCAACGAGCGTGCACACCGCAACTTTCTTCATAACCTTATCCTCAATCTTCCAGATGACGCCCCTGAACGTCGTTCGCTCGAGGTGAGCAAGATCGGGGCCGTTTCACCTGTATGGCGAACTTCCTAACCCCAAACTCTCTGTTCCGCGTTAATCGTCCCCGTTTCGTTATGCACTTAACCCTGTCCCGTCTGTCTCTCGCCGGTTAACGGCTCCCGCCCCGCTGCCGCAGCAGGTTTCGCGGCGGCGGCCCGACTTCGAATGCAAGCGCCCAGGTCCCGTCGATCGTCGGTGCGGCTGCTGTATCAGTCCCGGAAAGCGCGTTTTCGGCGATGTAGAGGCGCTGGCGCGCGGCGGCCGCGCGGATCTCGGCGCAATTGTCGGTAGAGGCGGCGATGATATCCAGCCCGGCGGCGACATCGACCAGCGGATCGACGCTCTCGGTCAACCGCCGCTCAAGCGCATCCGCTGTGCCGGTTGCCGTGCAGGGAAGCCCGTCGATGAGATAGGCGGCGACGCGTTCGGCGCGATCCCTGGCGCTCAGCTCGGCAGCCTGGTCATCGCCTGGTTCCTGCGCAGTCACAGCGCCGCCTGACACGCCCACCAGAACGGCCAACGCAAGACTCTTGATGCCTAACAGACTCAGCTGCGCCATTCGCAAGCTCCGCGACCGGCCCCAACACCGATCCACTGCCTCTTTCGGTCGCTGCACGATGCTGGTCAATGATATTCGCCTGTTGGCAGGCGCCTTTTCCCCTGAGAGACCCGCCAGCGAGGGAACCGAAATCCTAGAAGAAACGCTCGCGGATGCGGATCGTATCGCCCGGACGAACCGGTGTCCCCAGAGTCAGCTCGACTTCGCGCTCTTCCGGTGAATCGACGCTCTTGATCAGGATTTTCCGCTTGTCGGCGCGGTAGGTGAAATCGCCGGCGCTGGCGATCGCGTTCATCACCGTCAGGCCGGACGTGTACGGGTACTCACCCGGTTTGTTGACCTCGCCGAGGATGTAGAACGGGCGATAGGTGATCACCTCAACCGAAACCTGCGGATCGCGGATGAAGCCGTCGCGCAGCTTGGCCTCGATCTCACGCTGCAGCTGGCGCACCGTCTTGTTCTGGGCGTCGACCTCGTTGATCAGCGACATCTGGATGACGCCCTGCCCGTCGAGCTGGAACTGACCCGACAGATCGGGCTCGTCATAGACGGTGATGCGGATCTCGTCGCCGGAATCGAGCCGGTAGGCGAGATCGTCGTTAACCACGCGGGGTTCGGGGGCGTCGCCTGTGCTGGCCTGCGCCGTTTGCGCAACCGGGGTCTGCTCAACCGGGCCGGCAGGGATCGGCGCCGTGCCGCACGCTGCCAGCGCTGCTCCTGCCATGGCGATCAGGGCGGTTTTGAGAAAATTCATCATTCCCTCCAGTTCAGGCGGTCTATTCAGGCCGTCTGCGCGGCCTGGGTTTCAGAGTACGCTCCGGCGGTCAGGAATTCCACCGTATCGCCCTCCAACCGCACCGCGGTCAGCCTGCCGCTCAAATATGCGCCAGTATCAATGCCGATTCTGCGGGAATCGCGGAACGGCGCGGATGTCGGCGTGTGACCATGCACAATCACTGCCTCGCACTGGCGACGGTCCTGCAGGAAGTCTTCGCGGATCCAGAGCAGGTCCCGCTCGGTCTGCTGGTCCAGCGCCACGCCGGGCCGCACGCCTGCGTGAACGAACAGATAGTCGCCAATCCGCACGCTGAGATCGAGATTGTGCAGAAAATGCTTGTGGCCGTCGGACATCGCCGCGTTGAGCTGTTCTGACGCCAGCTCCCATTCCTCGAGATTTGTGCGCGTGCGCGGCGGCTGCACATTGTAGGAAACCAGGGTCTCGACGCCGCCGTATTCGGCCCAGCGCGGACCGATCGACGGGTCCTGCAGGAACTGCAGCATCGCCGCTTCGTGATTGCCCTTCAGGAAATATGTCTCAAAACCGGACAACCGATCGGTGAGCAGGAGGTCGAGCACGGCTTTCGACTGGAAACCGCGGTCAACATAATCGCCGAGGAAGACGAGGATCGGTCTCCCCTCGAACGAGCCATGGGCAAGGTCCTGGTCCAGATCGTCGAGCAGGCGCTCCAGAAGATCCGCGCGGCCATGGATGTCGCCGACGGCGTAGACCCGGCGCCCACTGGGCACGAAGTGCTTGGCGCCTTCGACATGGACCGGTTTGGGCAGTTTCCGCGCTGTTTCCTTCCGGGCTGCGCCATCAACGACGCGACTCCACGTCATCGCTACGCTTTCGCGCAGGCCGCCCAGAAAGTCCGCGCCGGTTTCCCGGAACCGCGTCAGCGAGAACCTCAAAACAAACCTCAACTCGTCTGGCTTACGCCAGAACATCTAATCACTTCGCGTTCGACAACAATGGCCTAGCGCACTGCCACCACAATGTCTCTCGCCAACCGCATGTTCAATCACTCGACTGTATGCGACTTCGGCGCCCGCAATGAGACCGCGATGTACCCCACTCCGAACTCAGACCTTTACAACTTAACCCTTTCTACCGGGTTTGGGGCGAATTGAAAAATGGTTCAACTGGCTGGAGAAGCGCTGGCGAACAGGGTTAAGGCGAGGTGTATTCGCCCCTGCGCCATCGGTCCGGCGCTTGCAGGCCGCGTGCTTCGATGATCCATGTCGCCTTCTTCGGACACGACGCTGCAGACGCCGCCGTTCGCCGGCGCGTCCAGGGCTTCGTCGACGACGGGCTTGAAGTCACCGGATTCATGATGCGGCGGCGCGATGACGTCGAAACCTCATGGAACAACATCGATCTCGGCCGCACGTTCGACGGCAATTACCTCCAGCGGGTGAAATCGGTGTTCTCGGGCGCCCGCAAGGCCGCGCAATCCGGCCAGCTCGCCAACGCAGATGTGATCTACGCCCGCAACCTCGACATGCTGGCGGCCGCCTTCCTGGCCAAGCGCCATCTCGGCCTGCAGACCCCGGTCATCTATGAATCCCTCGACGTCCACCGGCTCCTGACCCGCAACGATCCGGTCGGTTTCGTCTTCCGCCGCATCGAAGGTCTGCTGCTGAAACGCTGTCGGCGCCTTGTCGTCTCATCGCCGGGATTCCTGGAGAATTACTTCGAGCGACGGCATCGGGGCAAATACACCGCCGAACTGATCGAGAACCGGCTCGCCGCCGGCGCCGATTACGGGCCGCGCCCCGCGCTGATCGACGCGCCGGCCGCCCAAGGCGCACAGCTTCGCATCGGCTGGGTCGGCATCCTTCGCTGCGCCCGCAGTCTCAGCCTCCTGCTCGACCTCGCCCGCAAGGCCGGCCCATCTGTCCGCATCGATCTGCACGGCCTGCCGGCGCTAACCGAGATCCCTGATTTCCACGAGCGGGTGAAAGGCGTCGACAACCTCACCTATCACGGCCGCTACCGCTCGCCCGAAGACCTCGCCGACATCTACGGCGCGCTCGACGTCGTGTGGGCGGGCGACTTCATGGAGGCCGGCTACAATTCCGTCTGGCTCCTGCCCAACCGGATCTACGAAGGCGGCTATTACGCCGTACCCGCCATCGCTCCCGCCGGCACGCAGACGGCGAAATGGATTCTCGACGCCGATGCAGGTTATGCGCTTGAGGAAGACCTGGCGCAGACGCTCCCGCAGCTCATCTCGACGCTTGCCTCCGATCGCTCCTCGATCGCGGAAAAGCGCAACCGGCTGATCGCCATGCCTGCCGAGCGCTTCGTGCAACCGCAGGGCCTGCTCAAGCGCGTGATCGAAGACGCGGTGCGCGAGCCGGGAAGCTGATCCCGGCGCGTCGTCATGCGCCGGTGGATTTTTGCCGGACGAGGACGCATAACAAAGTTGAACGGGGCGGAGACGGACTGAGATGACGATTGTAGCGACCAGAACCGCACCGCGCACACGCAACACGCGTTCTTCGCGACGATTGAACTTCCGCTCCCTGATCGGGCCGCTCGGCGCGATCATCACCATCCTTCTCGCCAACGTGGTCTACGGCGCGACCCTGCCGATGGCGTCGCTGTTCTTCTCCGGCTGCATGATGGTCTGTGCGATCCTTTCGGTCACGCTGTCCGGCCCGCGTCACGCGACGATCGCCATGGCGATGGCGCCGTGCATCGTCTTCACGCTTGCCGCCGTCGGCGCATTCGGCCCCATCCGCGCCGCCGCGCCTGACGCCGCCGTGCTGCTGGGCATGACCTCTGCGTGGACGATCGGCTTCGTCGCCGCGCGCCACCGCTCGACCATCGATGTCCTGTGGACCGGCCTGGTCTGGGCGCTGCTGCTCTATACGATCTGGGTCTTCTTCACGCAGATCGGCTCAACCTTCGACGCCATTGCGGGCCTTGAGCTCACCGCCGGGCTGGGCTCGCCCGGCGAAGCTGCCGTCATGTTCGGGTTCTTCTCGCTGATCGGCTCCGCCCGGGTCATGCACGTCATCAAACAGATGGACGCCCGCGCGCTCTCGCGTTCGGAGATGGTCGATCGCCTGTTGCGCGACGGGCTCGGCGGCATGCTGCTGCTCGGGTTCGCCCTCACCTGCCTCGCCATGACCGGTTCGCGGGTCGGCATCCTGTTCACCTGCGCGGTCGTGTTCTTCCATTCCTGGTGGGACCTGCGCGCCATCCTCACGCGCGATCATCGCAGCGCCTGGGTGCAAGTGCTTGAACGCCTGACCCCGGTTGGCGCCGCCGTGGCGGTCGGACTCGGTTTCTTCCTCGCGATGTTCCGCGACGAGTCGGTCGTGCTGAACGCCGCCGGCGCTGCGCCCAACACCCATGCCCAGCGCGTGCAGGTCTACTGGGACGCCTTCCTCGAACAGCCATTGTTCGGGCACGGGATCGGCCAGATAGAAGTCCTGACCGACCGGATCACGACGCTTTACAATTACGTGGCGCTAGGCGCTTACGGCGACGCCCAGAATGTCGCTCTGAACTGGCTGGTCGAAACCGGGATCGCCGGCGCCGCCATCGCCGCCGCCATGCTGGTCGCGGCGCACGTCTCACTGATGCGGGCGTTCCGCAATCGCGGCGTTTCCCGCGGCCTGCCGCGGCTTGCGGTGATGAGCAGCGCGCTGATGCTCTTCCATGGTCTCGCCGACAGTTCGCTCGCCCTGCCCAGCATGAACTGGACATATGCGCTGATCCTCGGCTGCGCATGCGGCGTCGCGGCGATGCATGCGATGAATCAGGCCGACGCCAAACGGTGACCGCTGCCCTTTAGGGTCGTCTCACTGGGGAACCGGCTTGCGCCGTGCTCACGATTAAGACAAGAGCAGTGTTCGCCGAACGGCCGCGCGGGGAATTGCGGTTGCGAGACGGGAGAACGCAATGACCGGCACGATGGCCGCAGTCGCAAACCTCAAAGGCGGCGTGGGCAAATCCACCACGACTGTCATGCTGGCTGACGGCCTGGCGTTCTTCTATGGAATGAACGTCCTGATCATCGATCTCGACCCGCAGGCCAACTCCAGCCAGATGCTTTTGACCGAGCGCGGCGTGCAGGCTGCGTCGGATCAGGGCAAGAGCGCGCATCACCTGCTAGGCGAATTCGTCGCCGGACGCGAAGGCCAGGCTGCGCCCTACATCATGCCCAACGCGGTCTCGATCGAGGAATTGCGCATCGCCGAGGAGCAGGATCAGCGCAAGGGCTGGATCTCGATCCTGCCGTCCCACCCGCAACTCCGCCTGCGCGAACTCAGCCTCGAGGAAGAATGGTATTCGCGCGCCGGCACACCGACGACCCTCGCAGAGGCGCTCGCCACCTATCTCAAGGCGGCGTTCGAGCCGCTGCTGCCGCTCTACGACATCATCCTTCTGGACTGTCCGCCCCACCTCTCGCCGCTGGCCCGCGCCGGCCTGTCGATGGCGGATGTCTACATCACCCCGACGATCGCCGACTCGGTGTCGACATGGGGCACCAAGCAATTCTCTGACTGGGTCGGGCGCTACATCGCCCCCGACCTGCCTTCCCGGAATTTCGTGCTCGTGACGCGCTTCCGGGACACGCGCTACGCCCGCCAGGTCGTTTCGGAGCTTCGGGAAATCTACCTGAACGACCGCTGGTTTGGTCCGACAATTCCGGAATCGGTGCAGATTCTAAACGCGATGGACCGCGCCGCGCCGGACAGCTACAATACCCTTAGGGGAAAGTACGGAAGCATACGGGGGGATGTCCGCCGACTGGCGGAGCGGTTCACTGACTTCCTGAGCCAGAGGACGGGTGCGACATGGCCGAAAATTCGGGACTGACAGCCACAGACTATCTCGACCGGTTCTTCGACGAACTGCGCGATGAAGTGCGCTCGAACCCGCGGTTCGCCTCCCGGGTGGTCAAGGCGCTGGGTGGAAACGTCGTATTCGAGAACGAAGCGCGCGGCGATGTCGCCAACCCCTACATCCTCGCCGCCAATGGTTCGAAGTCGCAATTCTACACCACGTTCGCGACCATGAAATCTAACCAGATCAAGCAGGTGCTGCGCGAGAACAACCTCGCGACCCGCCTCGACATGGCCGGAAAGTCGACCGAACAGCTGATCGACATGCTCTACGAACGCGCATCCTCGAAGGTCAACGAACGCAAGAGCTCGCTGTTCTAGATCAAAGACCCGCTCATCCCCGCGAAGGCGGGGGCCCAGTCCAAAAGCAAAGCCGGGCGAAGCCCGCCTCTATCTTGATTTCTGGATTCCCGCGTTCGCAGGGATGAGTGGCGTGAGGGCGATCGGACAAACCAAATCCGAAATTCCTTAGCGGCCGCCAAACAACATCTGTTTGAGAAAGCCAGCCGACCAGGCCATGTGCATGGTCAGCGACGCCAGTCCCGCCAGCAATCCGCATGGCGAGCGCATCTTGAACGCCACCAGCACTGAAGCCAGCGCCAGCATCGCGACGTAGCCCGCCGGCGCGAGCAGCGTCCACGGGAAGAGCGGCGCGAAGGCGAATGCCAGCACGCAAACGACAAACACCGCGGGCGGGATCATCTGGCGCAGGCGCGGCATGCCGCCATGCTTGCGCAGGTTCCGCGCGCGGCCCTTGCCATAATTGAAGTACTGCTTGGCCAGATCGCCGACGCTGTCGCGCGGGAAGTAACCGATCCGGATGTCGGCATCGAGGAAGATGCGTCCGCCCGCATCGTTCAGCCGCCGGTCATACTCCGCGTCCTCATTGTGCGAGAAGCTGGCGTCATAGCCATCGAGCTTGAGGAACCAGTCCATGTCGAACCCGGCATGGTGGCCGTGATCGACATAGCCGGACTTCCGGCCGCCGCGGTGGGCCGAACCGCCGGACCCGAGCGGCGTGTCGACGATGAACGCGTTGGCCTTCTGGAAACACTTGTCGCCCTGCGCATCCATCGGCGTCGCGATCGACTGAGCGTCGCGGCGCACCAGGCTGTCGGCGACGTCCATCACATAGTTCGGCGGATAGACAGAATGCGCATCGCACCTGACCAGAATGGCACAGCCTTCCCCGTACCGACGGGCGGCGAGATTGACGCCCGCTGATTGCAGCTTGTCCGGATTATCCAGCACTTCGACATTCGGGTATTCCGCCGCCAGCGCCTTCACCCTGGCCTGCGTACCGTCGGTGCTGCCGCCGTCGGCGACCACGAAACGCGCGGCGCGGATACGTTCATCGCATTCAAACAGCGAGCGGATGCAGGCCTCGATATGGTCGGCTTCGTTCAGGACCGGAACGACCACCAGCACGCTGTCGCCTGCAGCCGATACAGCCGCAGCGGCCTCATCGTGACCTGCGTCCTTGCGAGTAGATGACAATGCGACCTCAACCATGAGCGTATCCGGCGTTTAGGCCCTGCACGCAGCAAGTTTCCCGCCCGGCGCGTTAACCCTGTTCAGCCCGCCGCCGGACGTCGACTATTCGAGGGATTCGATGTCCCACGACCGAACCGGCGTATCGACGGCCGCGCGATAGGCGTCGTACGCGATGCCGGCATTGTCGGCCTTCACCCGCATCTCGGCGAGGAATTCCGCATTCGAGCCGCTCCAGCGCAGCATGTCGGCATGAGTGAACGCCATTTCGCGCACGTCCTCGGGCATCTGCTCCCAGTGGTTCAGAACAAAGTTGAACCGCCAGCGCACCAGTTCCTGATCGCACAGCGGGCACGTCATCATCGATTGGCGGATGGCCGAGACGGTCGCGTCCGTCGCCAGTCCCTCATCGGTCACGGAGAAGTAGGCCAGACGCGCCCACGCGAATGTCCGCGACGGGTCGGCTGCGACCGCCTTTTCAGCCGCCAGCTGCGCCATCTCGCGGTTGGCCGGATCGAGGATCTCGACCAGCTCGCCCAACGCTTCGTAGTATTCGCCCGACGCCCCCGCCGGCCAGACATCGCCCAGCGCCTCGCGCGCTTCGGTGTCGCCTGCTGTCAGCAACAGATCGGTCTGCAAACGGTCGATCGTGAAGATGCCCACGCCAGCCAGCCCAAGCGCGGTGACGATCAGCGCCAGCGCCCATGCAGCCACACGGCTGGGCGAGGAAAACGCGCTCTTAGGCTTGTTCGCCTCGGCTTCGGAGATCGCCTGACGCAGCACCACGGTGTCGCTGGCGATTTCGGCCTGAATATCCTGATCCATCCCGCCCTTCCTTCGCAACCGTCATGACGCGGCCTGCGGCGCGGTTCAAGCCACAAGTTTTCCCGGCGCGAGCTTCGCGCACGAGACTCGCCCGCCATGCAATGGCCGGACCGGCGTTCAGGAAAGGTTATCGTAGAACGCAGACGCGCGCGCCGCCGCCTTCTCGGCTGCCAGCGCGCGCATTCCGAAACTCGACGCGTTAGGAGGCTTCGGCGACCGGCTCTTCCGCCGCATCTTCGTGCCACTCGTAGATCCTGCGGATCGAGCACGACCCGCCGAAATTGTCGTCGGTTACCAGGCGGTCGCCCCGGCTCAGGCACGACATCCCGCCGCGCGAGACGAGGCCAATCGACATGAAGGCGTTGCTTGGATCACAGGTGCCGATCAACTCAAGCTTGTATTCGTCGCGCACGCCCTTCTCGACGATGACCGACTTGCGGTCGAGTTCGCGCCAGTTGCGTATCTGGCTGGAGAAGCAGATCCGGTCGACTTCCTCACCCTGCCGGACATCAGGTTCGGCATTGGCGATTTCAGTCGAATCCCCGTCCTGCGCGGTGTCCGCAGTGCCCGCCGACTGACAGGCGGCGGCCAGCAGTATGGCGGCAGTCGATGCGATAACGGTTTTCATGTCGCTCTCCCTTGAACCCTCAAGATAGGACCGCTCTGCCTGAATGCACAGTGAACGGCGCGCAATATACCGCTTCAACACTTCAGTGAGGCGGGTGTTCCGCCCGGTGGCCGACAAACAGGCCCGGCGCCCCTTCGAGCCAGTTGACCTCGGGCCGCTGGCTGCCGACAAGCTTGAATCCCGCATCGGGCGCAGCCAAGGACCATCCGTGAACCAGCCCGACCTCACCGTGCTGATCCCCTTCTACAATGAAGAAGGCAATGTCTTCCCGCTGCTGGAGGAAATCCATCAGGCGCTGGAGGGCGTCGATTTCGAGGTGATCGGCGTCGACGATTGCTCGCAGGACGCCACTGGCCCCGAACTGCGCCAGGCGCTCGACCGCTGGAGCGACACGCTGCGCGTCTTCACCCACGTCAGGCGCGCCGGAAAATCGGCGGCCCTGTTCACCGGCCTCAAGGCGGCGCGCGGCAGGTGGACCCAGCTCCTCGACGGCGACGGCCAGAACGACATCGCCGACACCGCCCGTCTCTGGGGCGAGCTGATCGCGGGCAAGGACACTGGCCGCCTCGGCATCATCGCGGGCAAACGCAACAGCCGCAACGATTCAGGCTTCAAGTGGCTGCAATCGCGCATCGCCAATGGCGTGCGCCGCTTCATCCTGCAGGACAACGCCACCGACACGGGCTGCGGCTGGAAGCTGATCCGCACCGACGCGTTCCGCGAACTGCCCTACTTCGCCTCCATGCACCGCTTCCTGCCGGCGCTGATCAAGCGCGCGGGCTGGGAGGTCCGCGAGGAACTGGTCAACGACCGGCCCCGCTGGCACGGACAGTCGAAATACGGCTTCCTTTCCCGCCTCGGCGCGGGGATCTTCGACCTGATGGGCATGTTCTGGCTGATCCGCCGCGGCGGCTACGGCGTCGCCGCCGAGACAAACGATCCACGGGCCTGATCTCGCCCCGGCGCTTCTGAGCCTTTTTCATCCGTTCACCGATTGCCCGCCTGTCCAATCGAGAGGCAACGCTGCGTCACATTGGTGCAGCGCAGCATTCCAGGGTGCCGCTGCGTAAATATTCGTTGCGTGTGCATCGGCCGGGCGTGTGGGGTTGGGACAGCGCGGGTGGGGTGCGCTGCAAACCAGAAATGATTGAGGGACAACCTCCATGTCACACGATACGAAATTCTTCCCAACCAGCACCGCATTTTCCGCCCTTCTCTGCGCCATCTCGGTCGCGACGCCGGCAGCGTTTGCGCAGGAAAGCGAAACCGTTGAAACAACCGTCGCAGAGGACACCGCATCGGGTCCTGAACAGACCGTCGATGGCGAGCGGATCGTTATTACCGGGCGCCGGCTCTCGATCGCGGAGGACGCAATCGGGCTCGACGCAGCCACCAACACCGTCGCGGTGACACGTGAAGCGCTGCTATCGGCGCCAGCCGGCATTTCGGGCCTGAAAATGCTCGAGCAATTGCCCGGCTTCAACGTCCAGACCGACGGCGCCCTCGGCCTCTACGAATTCGGGAACTCGGTCACCACGCGCGCCTTCAACCTGCAGCAGATCGGCTTCGTTCTCGACGGCATACCGATGGGTCGATCGGACGCTTTCGGCGGCTCGCCGGTCTTCCGCTATGTCGACAATGAAAACCTCGGCGCCGTCGTCGCCTCCCCGGGCGCGGGCGACGTCTCCCAGCCGTCCTACGCATCGCTCGGCCCGATCATCGCCTACCAGACGATCGATCCTTCCGATACGGCGGGCGGAACGCTCTCGGTCGCCGCCGGCGATGACGAGCTGCTGCGGACATTCGTCAAGCTGGAAACCGGAAACATTGGCGGGTTCTCCGCCTACCTGTCGCGGTCCAAGACCGATTCCGACCTGTGGCGCGGGGCGGGATATATCGATCGCGAACACTGGGAGGGCAAGGCCAAGTTCGAGTTCGATAGCGACACGTATGTCTCGTTCAAATATGTCGCCAACGATTTCTTCGACTATGACAGCCCGTCGATGAGCCGCGCGCAGTACGAATCCGGCGCGCCCTGCGCCAACGGACTGGGCGGCCGCGATTGCGGCTACGCCGCCGAACTTCCCGACGGCGTTCTTGGCGAACCGATCGAATATCCCGGCGAAACCGGCGCCATCGGAAGCGCCGCAACAGGCTGGTATCTCGATCGCGTCAACATCCGCCAGGACGCGCTCTATGGCGGCACATTCGCCACCAATATCGGCGACAATTTCGACATGGAAATCACCGCCTACTACGAGGACAAGGACGGCTACGGCGTTTCACCGGAATCCTACACATCCGTTCGCGCGCGCTATCTCGCGCAGATGGACGCCGGCCTGCCGGTCACCGCGCCGCGCGGCACAGCGTACGGCCTCTCAGGGGTCGGCGGCCACCGCAAGGGCGTTGTCGCATCCGGTACGTTCGAACTGGCCAATCACGAGATCACCGTCGGCGCATGGACGGAACTCGACGACTACACGCGCTCGCAACAGCGCCTCAACCACGAGGGCGGCATCCAGTCAGGGGCGGTTCTCTACGACGAGGTCAACTATTTCCGCCGCCTCTACAATTCGGAACGCGAAACGCTTCAGCTCTTCGTCAAGGACACGATCAGCCTGCTCGATGACCGGCTGAAGGTCGATGTCGGCGTCAAGGCGCTGAAGATCGACTACTCCCTCGACGGGTACCGGGACTACAACGACTACTACCGAACGGTTGGCGGCGCCGCGGTTCCGGGATGGGGGCCGCAATCCCTGTCGGAAACCTTCGAGGACAGCTTCCTGCCGATGGTCGGCGCCGTCTACGAGTTGACCGACACCGAACAGGTGTTCGCATCCTACGCCCAGAACTTCGCTCTTCCACGCGGCGCGGACGACATCTTCTCAACTGCTCCGACAAACGTCGTCACGGTGCCAGCGCCAGACGCGGAAGAGTCGGAGAATTTCGAGATCGGCATCCGCACGCTTCGCGGCAGTTTCACGGGCGCCGCCGCGCTCTACTACACGACCTTCGACAACCGGCTGGAATCGTTCTCCTCGGAAGTCCCCGGCACAGGCGGCACGCTTGAAAGCTACAGCCAGAATGTCGGCGAGGTCGAAGCCTACGGACTAGAACTCACCGGGGCCTGGAAGCCGGAGATCTTCAACGACCAGCTCTATTTCAACGGCAACTTCACCTACAACCACACAACGTTTCAGGACGACATCCCGGGCGTCGCCATGATCGCCGGCAATTTCCTGCCGGACAGCCCGGAAGTCTTCGTCACCGGCGGCGTGACCTGGGAGCCGACGCCCTACCTCGTCGCCAACCTGTCGGCTCGCTATACCGGCGA
>JBHIWT010000027.1:0-25490 GCA_041987265.1 Hyphomonadaceae bacterium | reverse complement strand
CGTGCCGGAAACGCTTCAGCGCTCGGTGCTGGGCGGCTGGAGCGAGGGTTCGCGCTGTAATCTCGAGCTTTCCCTGAAGATGGGCGATGAACTCGGCGGGCATCTGGTTTCGGGGCATGTCGATGCGGTGGGTGAGGTGATCACGGTCGAGCCGGACGGCGACAGCCGCCGGATCCGCGTGTCGCTGCCGCACGAGCTCGCCGGGATGGTGGCCGAAAAGGGATCAATTGCGATTGACGGAACGTCGCTGACGGTGAGCGGCGTGAGTTCCGCCAAGGCCGACGAGAGCTGGTTCGAGGTCGCGGTGATCCCGCATACTCTGGAGGTGACCACGCTGGGCGGTCTGGCTGCAGGCGCCAAGGTCAATCTGGAAGTCGACCTGATCGCGCGCTATGTCGCTCGCATGCTGGAGACGCGCGCGTAATGTCTGACGAGTTCAAGAACGCCATTTCCCCGATCGAAGAGATCGTCGAGGACGCCCGAAATGGCCGGATGTTCATCCTTGTGGACGCTGAGGATCGAGAGAACGAGGGTGACCTGATCATCCCCGCTCAGTTCGCTACTCCGGAACAGGTTAACTTCATGGCCAAGCATGGTCGCGGCCTGATCTGTCTTGCGATGACGGCGGAGCGCGCGCGCGCACTGAATCTCGACATGATGGCGCGCGAGAACCGCGAGAATCTCAAGACGGCCTTCACCGTTTCGATCGAAGCAAAGGAGGGGGTGACGACCGGCATTTCGGCGCACGACCGCGCTCATACGATTGCGGTCGCGATCGACCCCACCAAGGGCGAAAGCGACATTGTCTCGCCGGGGCATGTCTTCCCGCTTGTCTCGCGCAGTGGCGGCACGCTGGTGCGCGCGGGGCATACCGAGGCCAGCGTTGACATCTCGCGGTTGGCGGGGCTCTACCCCGCCGCTGTGATCTGCGAAATCATGAATGACGACGGCTCGATGGCGCGATTGCCGGAGCTGATCTCGTTTGCGCAGCTGCACGGGATGAAGGTCGGCACGATCGCCGATCTGATCGCATGGCGCCGCCGTCACGACCGGTTCCTCGAACGTCGTATAGAGGGCGAGATCAATAGCGTTTATGGCGGCCAGTTCCGGGCGATTGTCTTCCGCAACACGCTGGACGGGGCCGAGCATGTGGCGATGGTCAAGGGTCGCATCGATCCGGACCAGCCGGCTCTGGTGAGGGTGCATCGGGTCGATTTTCTCAGCGATGTCATGGGTGAGGCAGGTCCGCGTCAGGGGCTGGCGGGACGCGCGCTGGAGCGCCTGGCTGCGGCTGATGAGCCGGGTGTCGTGGTGTTTGTGCGGATGGGCATGGGCGAGGATATTGCGCGCACGCTGGGTGAACATCAGGCGCCCGAAGCGGCGAGCGACGGGCAGGTTCGTCCGTTGCGGGAATATGGCGTCGGAGCGCAGATCCTGAAGGATATTGGTGTCAGGCGCATGGTGTTGCTGACCAACACCAAGCCCAACCAGCTGCCGGGACTTGACGGTTACGGTCTGAAGGTCGAGGGCTGGCGTCTGATTGACGAAACCGACTAGCGATTCTGAAACGACAAGGATGCGCCGCCCGCATGAGTGATGCGCCCAACATTCTGATCGTCACCTCGCGCTATTACGCCGAGGTGCTGGCCGAGCTGGAGGCGGGCGTCGCCGAGGCGCTGACCGCCGCCGGCGCACAATTCGACATGCTGGAGGTTCCCGGCGCGTTCGAGATTCCGGGTGCGATTGCGATGGCTGCGGACGCCGACGAGTATGACGGCTATGTCGCCCTCGGCTGCGTCATTCGCGGCGAGACCAGCCATTATGACCTTATCTGCAACGAGGTTGCGCGCGGATTGATGAACCTGTCACTGTCAGGCGTGCCGCTGGGATTTGGCGTGCTGACGTGCGAAAACCTCGAACAGGCCAAGGTGCGCGCCAGTCGCACGGGCAAGAACAAGGGCGCTGAAGTGGTCGCCGCAGTGATGCGGATGGTCGAGTTGAACCGCCTCTATCTGGAAGACGAATGAACGTGGACGCCGCATCGCCAGAAGCCCGCAAGGAATTGCTGCGCGCCCGGCGCGCTGGCGCACGTCTGGCCGCCGTGCAGGCGCTCTATCAGATGGAGCAGACCGAAGAAGGCTCGTTGGCCGTCATCCGCGACTTCATGGATGACCGGCTTGGTCTGGATGATGACGGAACGCCGGTTGAAGAAGCCGACCCGGATCTCTTCAAGGCGGTGGTCGCCGGGGTGGTTGAGCATCAGGAGGCGATCGATGCGGCGATCATCGCGCGGCTGGCAAATGGCTGGCGGCTTGATCGCATCGATTCCACCTCCCGTGCGATCCTGCGGGCGGCGGTCTACGAATTGCTCCACGAAATCAGCCTTCCAGAAAAAATCATCATCGACGAATACGTCTCGGTAGCGCACGCATTCTTCGACGGCCCGGAGGCTGGTTTCGTCAACGGACTTCTCGACGCCGTCGCGCGGGACGTGCGCAATCCGGGATAGCCTGGATGGATGAGTTCGACCTCATCCGAAGTGTGCTTGCGCCGCTGGTGAGCGCGCCAGGCGCTGACGGTCTTGAGGACGATGTCGCCGAAATGCGGGTGAGCGGCCGGATGGCTGTGACCGCTGACGCCATCGTCGAAGGCGTCCATTTCCTGCCCGAGGACCCGATCGACACCGTGGCGGCCAAGCTGGTTCGTGTGAACGCCTCTGACATGATCGCGAAGGGAGCTGCGCCGTGCGAGGCGCTGTTGTCGCTGGTCTGGCCGCGCGGACGGCGTGCTGCGGAAATCGAGCAATTCGCAACCGGCCTGAAGACCAATCTTGATCTGTGGAATTGCCGGCTGATTGGCGGCGACACGACGTCCACTGACGGGCCGCTGGTTTTGTCGCTGACGATGACCGGCATTTGCGGATCGCGCGGGCCGGTGCGGCGCTCGACCGCGACGGCCGGGGAGGACATCTGGGTTTCGGGCGCGATCGGAGATGGCTGGCTTGGCCTGAAGGCGGCGCTCGGAGAGTTGGAGGGGGTCGAGGCGGACGATCGTGTCTGGTTGCGTGATCGATATCGCATGCCGGATGCGCCGGGCGTCGAGCTGGCGGCGATTGTGGCGGAACACGGCGGCGGCGCGATCGATATCTCGGACGGCCTGGCCGGCGACGCGCGGCATCTTTCGGAGGCGTCGGGGGTGGGGGTACGGATTGATGTGGAGGCCTTGCCCTTGAGCGAGGCGGCGGAACGGGTCATTGCGCGCGACGACGGGATTGACCGGACGATGTTGCTCTCCGGCGGTGATGACTATCAGACCTTGTTCACGGCGGCGGAAGCGGATCGCGAAGCGATCCTGGAGGCTGCGCAGGCGGCGGGGGTGCGGCTGACCCGCATCGGATCGTGTTTTGACGGCGAGGGGGTGCACTTTCTTGGCGCGGACGGCCGGCAGATCCAGCATGCATCCGGCTGGCGCCACGACATTGGTTCGTAAACGCGCTCTAAACCAATCTGCGGCATCATCGTGTGATGTTTAGCGCTATCGCATTTCGCACTGTCGCCGCGGCCCTCATACTTGGCGTCGCCGCTCCCGTCGCGGTTTCCGCGCCGCCGGCAGGGGGCGATCATGGCGAAGCGGAGATTGACGACAAGGAAGTCGCCAAGTCGCTGGACCTGACCGGGCTGGTGTTCCCGGTGTTCGACGAGAACTACAAGCTCAAGAACTATCTGTTCGTGAATGCGCGGCTTGTGGTGGCGGACAACAAGGACGTCTGGAAATTTCGTGAGCAGGCGCATTTCGTGCGCGACGCGCTGCTACGTCAGGCGCACCGGTCGAGCTTTCACATGCCGGACGATGTCCACGCGCTGGATGTCGAGCGCGCGACAAAGGAATGTCTCGACGCGGGCAACAAGGCCGTCGGCGAAGACGCGTTCGTGAAGATCACGTTTGTTCAGATCGATAGTCGCGGCTGAGGCGGTTATTCGCCGGGCTGGCGCTGGCGCTCGCCCTGGTTTGGGATCTGGTTCGGGATGTTGCCGATCGAACCGAACAATTGCTCCAGGATCGACAGTTCGCGGCCCCTCGTCGGGGTGACGCGAGAATTGTAGGCGATCACCTGACCATCTGTGAGGTCGTATGTCAGCACGTCAGATACGACGTCGTTCTCGTCAAACTGGATCGCAACGATCTCGCGGCTGACGACTTTGGGATAGTAGAAAGCCTTCTTTTCGCGGGTCGACGACATGTAGACCCAGAGGCTGTCATCGAACGCGCTCGTGGTTGAAGGCGAACCCAGCCGGGCCAGCACGGTGGAGCGGGTGTCGATTGTCGGTTCGACATCGGTCGGCAGCGCCTGATCGGGCACATAGCCGTGGAAATCGCGCGTTGCGCGACATCCCGCCGTTGCGGTAACGGCCAGCGCCAGGGCGATCGCTAAAGGAAACTTCATAAGCCTGCTCCAATGTCTGCGGTTGGTACCGGGATCAGAGGCGGTTTGGCAAGATTACAGCGCATCTGAGCGGGCTGCATGAAAGGCTGGGGAAAGCCGGCGTTTGCGATTAGACATGGTCGCTGGGCCTAGGGAAACGAGAATTCGACGTGCTGGGACATCTGTTTGGCAGAAAAAAGCGCAATCGCTGGGCGGTTGACCGGCTGCATCAGACGATTCTGGCGCAGTCCTTGAACCCATCCTTCTATTTCGAAGGAGGCGCGCGCGACAATTTTTCCGGCCGCTTCGAGATGACGTCGCTGCACGCAGCGCTCGTTTTCCGCCGGCTGCGCGATTTCGGGCAGGCGGGCAATGATCTCGCCCAGGAATGCTTTGACGCGCTGTTTGACGGATTCGACGAGGCGCTGCGCGACATGGGCACCGGCGATCTCGCCGTCGGCAAGAAGATCAGGAAGATGGGGGAGGCGTTCTACGGTCGCGCCCGGGCGTATGACGAGGCGTTGGCGCCCATTGCGATGTCCGATGCTCTGGAGAATGCATTGCAGCGAAACCTGGGCATTGGCGAGGAGCACATCGTCAAGTTCGCCGCGTATGTGAAGTCCGCTGAAGAAACGCTGGCCCGGCATGGCGAAGAGGCGATCATGTCAGGCGAGGTGAACTGGCCGAAGCCTGTGGCCAGATAGCCGCACGACGGGCGCCAGTTTCGGCTGGCCAGCCGGTCGATTGCCCCCTACACCAACGTCCGTCCGGTCGATTCATCAGCCGGCGAGTTATGCACAGCTCACTGCCCATTGGTCGTCCAGCGAAGACCTGATGGCTGGGGCGTCGCAAGGCGCGGGCTTGCACATCGGGGCTGGACGGAGCAAATCGCGCCGATGGGCGAAACAAGGACCATAGCCATAGACGGGATGGGCGGCGATCATGCGCCGCAAGCGGTCGTCGAAGGATTGAGCCTGTTCGCCAAGACAGATGCGGACAGCCGTTTCATTCTGTTTGGCGATGGCGCCAGCCTGAAAGTTCTGCTCGACCAACACCCGCACGCCCGTGCGCGCACGGATATCCGCCATTGCGAACGATCGGTGGCGATGGACGACAAGCCTGCTCAGGCGGTGCGGCAGGGCCGCGGGACGTCGATGTGGGAAGCGATCCAGACGGTGAAATCCGGCGAGGCCGTTGGCGCCGTGTCAGCAGGAAATACCGGCGCCTTGATGGCGATGTCGAAGCTGATCCTGCGCATGGTCGAGGGCGCACACCGGCCGGCGCTGGTGGGCACATGGCCGACGCGCAAGGGCGTTTCGGCCGTGCTGGACCTGGGCGCCGACATTGCCGCGGACCCCCAGCAGCTGATCGAGTTCGCGATCATGGGCGTCGCGTTTGCGCACGCCGTGCATCACAAGCCGGACCCGGTGGTCGGCCTGCTGAACATCGGGTCGGAAGACCTCAAGGGGCACGAATCCATTCGCGAGGCGGCGCGCCTTATGCGCACGACCAATCTCGGTTTCCGGTTCCATGGATTTGTTGAGGGTGATGACATCAGCGCGGGTACGGTTGACGTTGTCGTCAGCGACGGGTTCACGGGCAACATTGCGCTGAAGACGGCGGAAGGCGCGGCGCGGATGATTTCCGATCTTCTGCGAGAGGAACTGAACTCCAGCCTGCTTTCCAAGGCCGGCGCGTTGCTGGCGCTTCCGGCGTTGAACCGGCTGCGCGAACGGCTTGATCCGCGCCGGGTGAACGGCGCAGTCTTTCTCGGGCTCAATGGCGTTGTGGTCAAAAGCCATGGCGGCGCCGATGCGTTTGGTATTTCGCGCGCCATTTCCGTTGCAGCTGACATGGGCGACAGCCGCTACAAGACGGAGATCGCCAGCAATCTGACGAGGCTGGCGAGCGTGATGCAGGAGGCCGGGGCGGCGCAGACCAGCGAGGAAGCTGCGAAGTGAATGCGTTTGTATCGGTTGTGCGTGGCGTCGGAGGCCACCTCCCGGAGAAAGTGCTGACCAACGACGATCTGTCGAAAATGGTCGACACTGATGATGCCTGGATCGTCGAACGGACAGGCATTCGCCGGCGCCATGTCGCCGCCGATGGCGAGCTGACGTCGGATCTCGGCGCGAAGGCGGCGGAAAAGGCGCTGGCTGCTGCGGGGCTGTCGGCGGATGACATTGACCTGATCGTCCTTGCCACGGCGACGCCTGACTTCACTTTCCCGTCCACTGCGACGGTGGTTCAGAACAAGCTAGGGATTACGCGTGGCGCGGCGTTCGACGTGCATGCGGTCTGCTCCGGGTTCGTTTTTGCGCTGGCGACGGCGGACAATTTCCTGAGGCAGGGCCAGTTCGAACGCGCGCTGGTGATCGGCGCTGAGACTTTCTCTCGCATTCTCGACTGGTCGGATCGCGGCACCTGCGTGCTGTTCGGCGATGGCGCTGGCGCAGTCGTGCTGGAACGGCAGGACGCCGCGGACGCAGAAGGGCGCGGCGTGTTGTCAGCTCACCTTCGTTCAGACGGTCGTTACCGCGAATTGCTCTATGTCGACGGCGGGCCGTCAACGACTCAGACGGTCGGTCATCTGCGCATGATCGGGAATCAGGTGTTCAAACACGCCGTCGGCAAGATCTCCGAAAGCATTCGCGAAGCCGCCGAGCGGGCGTCGGTCGAGATCGCCGATGTCGACTGGTTTGTACCCCATCAGGCCAACCAGCGAATCCTTACCGCAGTCGCAAGCCGGCTGGGGCTGGATGAAAACAAGGTGGTCTCAACCATCGCGGACCACGGAAATACGTCGGCGGCATCGGTTCCGCTGGCGCTTTCGGTGGCGGTTGAGGATGGTCGCATCAAGCCCGGAGACCTTGTGCTTATCGAGGCGATGGGCGGCGGGCTGACCTGGGGCGCCGCATTGCTTCGAATTTAGCTAACAAGCCGTAAACGCTGAAAATTCTCGGAAAAATGAGAATTGGAGGCTTAACACGGCATGGTCCGGGGAGTAGGTTCTTAGGCGAACCGAAGGAGCGGCTGGGTGTCCGACAGGCGAGAAAAAACGCTTACGCGCGCCGACATCGTCGACACGCTTGTGCAGAAGGTCGGGTTCAGCAAGCAGGAGAGCAGCGCCTATCTGGAGCGGGTGCTCGAACTGATCTGCGCTGAACTTGAAGCTGATCGCGATGTGAAGCTGGCTCGCTTCGGGAATTTTGTGGTGCGGAAAAAGAGGGCGCGTGTCGGTCGTAATCCGAAGACCGGCGAAGAGGCCCCGATATCGGCGCGACGGGTGGTGTCATTCAAACCTTCTCCGCTGCTCAGGCAGCGGGTGGAGGAGACGATGGACAACACCCGGAGCGAGACATGACGGCGACAGCCAAGCCGCTGGACAATCAGGAAATCGAGACCGCCAGCGCAGATGATGCGGGCGCATCCGGCAAGGACGCTGATGCCGTTCGAACGATCGGCGAGGCGGCGGGCGAGTTAGGCCTGAAGCCGCACGTATTGCGCTTCTGGGAAACCAAGTTTGAAAACCTGACCCCGCTCAAGCGCGCTGACGGCCGGCGGTATTATCGTCCTGAGGATATGGACGTCCTGCGCACGCTTCAGGATCTTCTACATGTGCAGGGACTGACCATTCGCGGCGCCGTAAAAGCGCTGGAAGAAGGCGGTGCCCCGTCTGCGCCGCAGGCTTCAAACGATAAAGCGGATGCCGGCGCAAGCGTGCAGGACCTGCAGGAGAAGGTGCGTGGCGCGGTCGAGCGCGGCGAGTTTCGCAGTGACTCGCTTGAGCAGAACCTTGAATCGCGCGCTCGGCTCGAAACGCTGCTGGTCGAGCTGACCCGCCTCAAATCCCGTGTGGATGAGGTTCGCGGCGCGGCCTGAAACGCTGAATCTGGGCCATTTCCGGCATCATTGCCCTTCTGACCAGAGGCGCCTATAAGGGCGTCCCGAACTGGCGGAGCGTAGCGCAGCCCGGTAGCGCACTTGTCTGGGGGACAAGGGGTCGTGGGTTCGAATCCCGCCGCTCCGACCATTCGGAATTCTCGTCATTCATCTCCAGAAGCGCGCGACCGCGCGAAACCCGGTCAGTTGCGCCTGCCTTGCCGATGGCCTCGGAAATGGGCATTGCCATCGAATGGGTCAGCCGCCTGCAAACTCGCTCCGCGATCTCCTGACACGCGCCGCTGCAATGGTGCGCAATGGTCAGGCGGGCGATGCGATTGAAGCGTGCCGCCAGGCGCTGGTGGCGGAGCCGGGTTCGCTGGACGCTTATTACATGCTGGCCGTTGCGCATGCGGCGATCAACGAACATGTCGAGGCGGTCGAAGCGTGCGACGCCGCGTTGGCGCAATCCCCCGGCTATCTACGCGCGCGATTGCAGAAGGCGCAGAGCCTGATGGCGCTCGGCAATCGGGCGGAGGCTGTCGTTGAGGCGCTGGCAGCGGCTGAGGCTAATCCGTCTGATGCGTTTTCGCTGAACGCCATTGGTGTGACGCTGACACGTGCAGGCGATCACGAACGCGCGGTGGAATTCTATCAGCGCGCCGCAAACGCAGGCGGCGCGCCGGCGCACTACTACAATCTGGCGGTCGCACTGGCGACTGTCGGCAGGCTGGACGAAGCGCGGGCCGCACATCGGGCATGCCTAAAACGCGATCCCATGCATGCGCAGGCGTGGCTTTCTCTGGTGCAGATCACGAACCAGACGTCGGACGACAATAATGTCGCGGCGCTGGAGGCGGCGTTCACGAGGGCCAAGGGGCATCCCGCACTGACGCAGGATATCGGGCACGCGCTTGCGAAATCGTGGGAGGACATGGGCGAGCCGGGCAAGGCGATGGACTGGTTGGCGCGCGCCAAGGCGGGGATGCGCACAGCTTCCCGTCATTCGCCGGAGAAAGACGCAGCGCTGTTTGCGGCGGCCAAGTCCGCGGGCCAGGTCGGGTGCGCAAGCAATGCGGCGAATGTCGGACCGATCTTCATCGTGGGACTGCCGCGGACCGGGACGACGCTGGTGGAGCGCATCCTGACCAGCCACAGCGCGATTTCCACGGCGGGCGAGCTGCCTGACTTTCCTGAGGCGATCCGGTCCGTCGCGGGTCTTGGGGGGCAGGCGCTGTTTTCCACTGAACTTGTTTCTGAGTCGGCAGTTGTGGAGGCCGGTGACGTTGGCGCGCGATATCTTGCCAATGTGAAGGCGCGACTCGGGCTGACGGGCAGGATTGTCGACAAGCTGCCGGTGAACTTCTTCCTCGTTCCGTCCATCCTGCGTGCGTTGCCGGATGCGCGAGTTGTGTGCCTGAGGCGCCACCCGGCAGACGCCATGCTGGCCAGTTACCGGCAGGTTTTTGCACGCGGTGCGCGCTATCTCGACTACGCGTTGGACCTTGAATGGGCGGCTGCCTATGTCGCGGGTTTTGAGCGCCTCGCGAAAGTCTGGAGCGAAACGTTTCCGACTGAGCGGTATTGCGAGGTTAGCTATGAGCAGGTCGTGGATGATCTTGAAGGGCAGACCCGTCGCCTGTTGGATTTCTGCGGCGTTCCGTTCGAACAGGCTTGCGTGGCGTTTCACCAGAATGCTTCGCCGGTGGCGACGGCCAGCGTCGCGCAAGTCCGCAGCCCGCTTTATGCAACATCGGTCGGCAAGTGGCGGCATTACCGACCTGGCATCGATCACGGCGTGCAGCGGTTGATAGAGCTTGGCGCGATGACGCGTGATGAACTCGACAAATAGGCCGATAACGTCATGCGCGATGGCGCCTGCGTGTTGTTCACCATTAGAAGACCGGCGCCGCAATGGATGGCGGGGCGATGGTTCCGTTGTGTGAAATTTGCACGAAAACGTTTTCTCGCGCTTGTGGTGAAGCGTCTTGAATCCGAGTGTCAATTCGCCAGTGTATGACGCGCAGGGAAGGGCTAGCGGGACAGATGTCAAAGAACTGGATGCTTGTCGTCGGTGGTGTTGTGCTGGCCGGTTTGTCCGCTTGCTCAAGCTCAGACACTGCGCCGGATACGTCGTCTGAAATCGCGTACTCTGCTGATGGGCGGCCGCTGACCAAGGGGCAGCCGCCTGGTGACGCGTTCATCATCCACCTGAGTGAAGGGTATGATCCGGCCACGCAGTACCTGTCGGATTACACTTTCGAAGCCAGCTGGATGGCCACGGGGTTTGACGAGCGCAATGTGCGCTTTGTGCCCGACGGCATCGAGCTGATGCTGGAGAAACGCCAGAACGGCCCGAACCCTTACACTGGCGGGGAGTTCCAGCGGCGCGGCTTTTACGGCTACGGGCGGTATGAAGTCATCATGCGCGGCGTTGAGGGCGATGGTGTAGTCGGCGCGTTCTTCACGCACACGCACGCGCAGTTTAACGGCGATCCACACGATGAGATCGACTTTGAATACATGGGCCGGAACACGCGCCAGGTTCATATCAACCATTTCAAGGATGGTGTGCCGGCTGGTTCAACCTATGTGGACCTGCCGTTCGATTTCACGGAGGGCGAGCACCTTTACGCGTTTGAATGGGAACCGGACAGGATCCGTTGGTTTATCGATCACAAGCTGGTGCACGAGGCGACGGAGAACATTCCGGATCATTCCGGCCGGGTGATCGCTTCGCTGATCGCGTTCGGAAAAGGTTCGTGGGACTGGTCGGGCAAGCCTGAATTCGAGGACGCCAAGATCGCACACTATCGCTGCATGTCGCATGTGCCGCTGGGCGATACGTCCAGGCAATGTAGCGATTACTACCCTATCGCGCCGTAACTGGTCAGGATTGCGCGCGCGCGCTGGCGGGCCTTGCGAGGCGCTGCCAGGCGATCCGGACGAAGCGGTTGAGCGTGAACAGCGACGCACGTGGGTCGGCTACCAGCATCTCGATAAACGACGCGAAGCGACGGGCCTTGATGGCGTCGATGGCGCGCACCATCTGGTCGGTGTCCTGAAGGCGACGTTCGCGCTGTTTCAGGTGGCGTCGCACGGAATCGTCGAACGTGTCTGTTTCGCCGTTGTCGTGGCGTGTCTGAAAGTTGCGCTCGGCGATTAGCCACGCGGCGGTATGTGCAGGTTTCAAGCGGTGCGAGGTCGACCCGGCGGCGCGTCGATAGAAGTAACCGGTATAGGGCGTGTAGGTCATGAGTGCGCCCTGGGCGAGCAGGTCGGCGACCAGATAATAGTCTTCGCTGTTGCGGAGCGCTTCGTCGTAACGAGCATTCAGCCGGTGCAGTGTCGCCCGGCGAAACAGCGGTTTGAGGTAGCCGAGGCAGTCGCCAGCCGCCATTGGCTGATTGTAGCGGACGTACTCCGCCAAGGATACGTCGTGTGGCGACTGGAACCGCGCGGACTTCAGAAAGCTTCCGCCGAGTTGTTCGCCGTCCTCGTCGACTTCGAGCATGTTGTCCACAACGATGTCGGCGCCTGATGTGTCGGCCAGCGAGACCAGCTTTTTCAGGCGGCTGATTGCGATGGTGTCATCGGCATCGACAACTGCGATGTAGCGCCCGGACGACAGTTCAATTGCGCGGTTGCGTGCTGCAGACGGGCCGCCATTGTGATCGAGGCGATCAATCCGGACGCGCGGATCCTGCTGCGCGCGCCGTTGCAGGACGGCAAAGGTGTCGTCGTCCGATGCATCGTCGACGATCACGATCTCGAAGCTGGCGCCTTCGGATTCCAGGATGGAATCGATCGACGTTCCGATGAAACCCGCAGCATTCCATGCCGGCATGATCACGCTGACGTCGGGCGCGCCCGCTGCAGAGGTTGGTGCTGTGTTCGTCATTTCCGGCCCGGGTCCGCCTTGACCTTCGTGCGTTTGCGTTGTGCTGGTTTGCGTTTGGCCTGCGATGCGGTCTTGTCAAGCTTGGCAGCGCGGGCCGCCGCATTGCGCTGTGCGCGGAGACGGGCGCGAGCCTTGGGTGCGGTTTCCTGCGGGGAGTTCTGAAGCGCATGAGCGCAGGCGCGTGCGGTTAGCGCCATGACTGTCAGCGCCGGACCGACACGGCCCTGAGAAACCATCGCGGCAGCGTCGGTCACGTATAGCCCGCGCGCCTCCCAGCACTGGTTGTAAGGATCCAGCACCGACTCGCTGGCGCGGCGACCCATGCGCGCCGTGCCGCATTCGTGCGCCGCCAGGCCGGGTGCGACCGGAATTTCGTCCAGATGCGTGAGATTGGCGCTCGCAAGTTCGGCAAGTTCCTGCAGGGCTGTTGCCCGAGCAGCGGCGCCGGCGATGGCGCGCTTGGGCGTCTCGCAGTGGATCCGCAGACGCGGCGCGCCGAGCGCGTCGGTGTGGTCAGGATCAAGAGAGATGTGGTTTGCGCGATGCGGCGGCATTTCGCTAAGCGCCGTAGCAGTGAACCGAGACTGGCCGCTCCAGCCGGATGACTGGCGTAGCATCACACCGAAGCCGCGATCCTCGCCGGACGTATCGCCATTGCGACGGTCGAAGTGTGGCAGATAGAGAGCGCGCCCTGGTGGAGACGCATCACTGTTCGGCAGAGCAGGGCCGATCCCTTCCGCCCGCTGCATGACATGATCCATGACGTACCGGCCAAGATGCCCGGACTGGTTTCCGATCCCGCCATCGCCCGACATCATGAGGATGCGGGTGGATTCCAGCGCCGAGGCGCAGAGGAAGATGATCGGGGCGGACGCTTTCTCGAGACGACCGGTTTCGCGATCGTGCCAGACCACGCCGCGCGCGGCGCCGCGACTGTCGACCTCGACCGTGCGCACCAATGCGCCCGTCCGGCAGAGGAGGTTTCCGGTTGCGGCCGCCTGGTTCATCAGGTCGGCGGACGTGGCATATCGGCCAAGCACCGGCCTGGCGTCTGGCCAGCGGCGGGCAATCGCGTCGATCAGCGCGGCTTCGTTTGCAGAGGGCGGTTCGTGGCGAGCGATGACGCTGTCGGGAATGACGCCCTCGCCATCTGTCCGGCCGGCAAGGCCAATGCGCTTTTCAACATACTCATACCAGGGAACCAGCGCCCGGTAGGACATCGGCCACTTGGGGGTCAGGTCGTCTCGAGGATCAAAGTCAACTGGCGACAGGCGATAGTATTGCCGGCCTCGTCCGGGCAGCGCGGAGCGGCCGCCGAGAAGGTGCGTGCGCAGCCAGTGGAAGCTCGCGTCGGCATCAGTGGCTTCGTAGGGAAATTCCAGGTCGTCGACAAACGCTTCGGGAAGATGCGCCCAGGCGGCGGCTTCGCGCTGGATGGGCTGCCGGCGCCCGCCGATGGCGCGGAGCGCATCTTTGCCGTGTTTGATCAGCGATGGGGGCAGGTATCGTGCCGCCGCCGGATGGGCGCACAGTCGGACCAGGGCGCTGGCGGCGCGCAGTGCCGGCGCCTGTCGCACGGGACGCCGGTAACCCGCGTCCAGCGTCAGCACCATCATGCCCGCTTCTGACAGGATCGCCGAAGCCATCCCCCCGGCTGCGCCCGCGCCAACCACGATAGCGTCGTGGCGGCGATTGGCGGTGCGGTCGATTGAGGCAGCCGCAATGGCGTGGGCGAGATTGTCGTCGACCGGCAGTATCGGTTTGGGGCGGTTCATGGATCTGCTCGCCGCGCGAATTAGGTTCGACCGGCAAATTGCAAGATGCAGTCCGCGTCCGTGTCAACTGACGCGGAGCAGTTGGGAGCCCCGTGCGCGCTAGCTGATTTAGGTTAATCAGGTCGGTTTCGGCATCACGTCGCAGGGTTCTCCGGCGCCGGAGCGCATCGGTTGGCAATCGCCCGGAGCGGGCCAACAGATCGTCAATCAGGCGCGCCGGCCAGCCTCAACCCTTCGAGATAGGTCTCCAGTTGGTCGTTTCGCTTGAGGTAGTAGAGCTTTCGCCGCGCAAAGCTCAGCGACAGCTCCGGCTGTTCGTCGGTCGCTGCGGCCAGTGAGCGTGCCGCATCCTCTGTCTTGCCCAGCAGGGCGTAGGCGACAGCCCGATGCACAAGCGTCCAGTATTGCCGGTTGGGGATTTCGATCGCCTTGCCGGTCCATTCGATGGCGCGCTGATAGTCGCCGTCGAAAATGAAGGCGAGCGCGCCATAGGTATAGAACGCCCAGCGCTGGGGATCATTGGTGCTCAACGCAATCGCTTTCTCGAAGCGCTCGATCGCGTCGCCATACCGGCCAAGATAGGTCAGCGAGTCCGCCAGCCCGCAATGCGCCGCTGCGAAGGACGGGTTGAGGTCGATGGCGATGCGGTTGCCTTCAATCGCGCTTTCATACTCCCCGCGCGCCAGTTGCACCCGCGCCTTCAGGGCGAAAAAAACGGCGTTGCGCGGATCGCCGGCCAGCGCGGTCGTGGTTGCATCCAGCGCCCGGTCCAGCAATGCGGGGGTCGGCGCAGTGTCCCAGTAGACCGATCCGAGCACGACGGCGTAGGCCCACCATGCGTGCGCGTCGCCAAATTCCGGGTCCAGTTCCCGGGCGCGGTCGAGCAATTCCTGCGCCTTGAGGTTATCCTGCCCGGTGAACCGAAAGAAGTGCGCGACGCCGAGATGATAACACTCCCACGCATCCAGCTTTCGGGAGCCTGTGCGTACGATCCGCCGTCGTTCCTCGTAGCCGATTTCGGGTTCGATCCGTGCGCTCACCGTCTGTGTGATGTCGTCCTGAATGTCGAAGATATCGGCCGACTGCCGGTTGTATTGTTCCGACCAAATGCACTGGCCGGTCGCTGTATCGATCAACTGCACGCCAACGCGGACGCGCTGGCTGGTGCGGCGCACATCGCCCTCCACGATATAGTGCGCCGAGGTTTCCTTCGCGATTTCCTCGACCGAGTGCGCGCCGCCTCCAAAGCGCGCCGTGACATTGCGGCCCAGAACCGACAACCAGCGATGGCGCGCCAGCGTCGCGATAATGTCTGTCGTGATGCCGTCCGCGAAATGGTCGTCCGCCTGGCTGTTCGTCAGGTTAGAAAACGGTAGTACGCCGACGACAGGTTTTTCGCGTGTCTCCGAACTGGCTGATTCTGTCCGGGCGACTGGTGAAGCCGTTGCGACGAAGCGGAATCCCCGCCCGTGCACGGTTTTTATCATGCCTTGGGTCTTGCCGTCATCGCCGATCGCCTGTCGCACAGACTTGATCCGGCTGGATAGGGCGGAATCGGATACCGCCCGTCCGTTCCACACAGCCTCGTTGATCTCCGCCTTCGAGACGACCCGATCGGGATTGGCGACAAGGTAGGCGAGGAGTTCGAAGACCTGTGGCTCGATCTGCACGATGGCCCCGTCTCGGCGCAGTTCGCGCCGCGCCAGGTCGATCTGACATGCGCCGAATTGCTCGATCATCGACGTGTATCGCCCCCGTTTCCCGTCAATCTGCAGCAATTAGGCCCGAAATCGGCGAAATCTCCAACCTTTCTCCAGATTTCCTCCAAGCCTGAAGACCCGGCGCCGCCTAGCAAGCCGTCATCGCCTGACGCGGTTGGCGCGCAGGCGCAAACAGAACAGATGGAGACGGACATGTTTGATACGACGAGGGAACAGTCGACGCCGGATTACGTGGCGATCAAGACCAAGCAGCACGCTGCATGGTCGACTGGCGATTATTCGGTTGTCGGCGTCACGCTGCAGATTGTCGGCGAAACGCTCTGTGAGGCGATGGACCTGCGCGCCGGACAGAGGGTGCTCGACGTCGCCGCCGGCAATGGCAATTGCTCGCTCGCCGCCGCGCGCCGCTATTGCGACGTCATCTCGACCGACTATGTCGCCGACCTGCTCGAGCGCGGTCGCACCCGTGCGGAAGCCAATGGCCTTAGAATGGACTTCGAGACTGCCGATGCCGAGGACCTGCCGTTTGAAGACGGCTCGTTCGACGCCGTCACCTCGACCTTCGGCGCCATGTTCGCCCCAAACCAGGCGCAGGTCGCCGCTGAAATGCTGCGCGTGTGCCGGTCAGGCGGCAAGATCGGCATGGCCAACTGGACGCCCGACAGCTTCATCGGCGGCCTGTTCAAGACGCTCGGCAAGTACGTGCCGCCGGCGCCGGGCCTGAAATCGCCCGCGCTGTGGGGTACGACCGAACAGCTCGAAACCTTCTTCGGTGAAGGCGGCAAGGTGACGGCGGTGCGCCGCGACTACGTGCTGCGCTATCGCTCGGCCGAACACTGGCTGGAGGTCTGGCGCTCGATCTACGGGCCGCTGCAGAAAGCCTTCGGCGCGCTCGAACCCGCACAGCAGGACGCGTTGCACGCCGATCTCATCGCGCTGGTTGAGGCGATGAACCTTGCTGCTGACGGCACCATGGTTGTTCCCAGCGCCTATCTCGAAGTGGTTGTTGTGAAAGACTAGACAGCGCGAACTAATCGAGGCGCGTCGCGGGCGAGATCCTGCGGCGCGCCCTGTCGTCTAGTCCTTCGCGCGTTCCTGATAGGAACCGTCTTCGGTGGAGACGACGACGCGGGTGCCGACCTCGATGTGCGGGGGCACCATGATGCGAACGCCGTTGGTGAGCGTCGCTGGCTTGTAGGAGCCTGACGCGGTCTGACCTTTGACCACGGGCTCGGTCTCGGCGATCGCCAGCGTGACCTTCGCGGGCAGTTCGATCGAAACCGGCTTGCCGTCGAACATCAGCAGCACGCATTCCATGTTTTCGTCGAGGTATGCGGCCATGTCGCCGACCATGTCGCCGGGAACGATGATCTGTTCGTAGCTTTCCGGGTGCATGAACACGTAGTTCTCGCCGTCCTGATAGAGGTAAGTGTGGTTGACCTCCTCGACGAAGGCGCGCTCGAGACCGTCGGTGGTCTTGACTGTCTGATTGATCTTGATGCCGTCGGAAATCCGACGCATGTCGATCGAGGTTGTTGGGGTGCCTTTGCCCGGGCGATAGCTCTCCGCCTTGAGGACGACATACAGCTGGCCGTCAGTATGTTCGATGACGTTGCCCTTGCGGACGTTGCTGGCGATGACTTTGGTCAAGACTTGAGCTTTCTGGCTGAAATTGGGAAGCGGGGCCGTCATAGACGCAGCCGCTCGATCCGCCAAGGGCAGGCGGTATAAGGCGCAAAACGCAGGAATCGAGACCTCTGGACATGAAGGCTTCGCAATGGTGGCGGCCCGACCGGCACGCAGACAGACGGCCATTCCTGCTCGCGCGCGGACAGATATCCGCGGCGACACGGGGCCTGCTCGTGAATGATGGCTTCCTAGAGGTTGAATGCAGCGCACTGCAGCCGAGCCCGGGCTGCGAAGTGAACCTCCACGCCTTCGCGACCGAGCGTCGTTGGGACGATGGCGGCAAACAGGCGCTGTACCTGCACACGTCGCCGGAATTTGCCTGCAAGAAGCTGCTGGCGGCGGGGGAGCAACGAATATTCTTTCTGGGGCCTGTCTACCGGAACCGCGAAGAGGGTGCGCTTCATTCGCCGGAATTTACCATGCTGGAATGGTATCGGTCGCAAGAGGTGTACGAGAGTGTGATGACGGACTGCGCCCGGTTTGCAGCGCGAGCGCAGGAGATTGGCGGGCATGGCGCGTTGCGTTGGCGTGATGGGACATGCGATGCGGCGCAGGAGCCTGAACGCCTGTCGCTAACTGATGCGTTCGCTCGCTATGCGGATATCGACCTCGACCGGTTGGTCGACGAACCGGGCGAAATGCCGGAAGCCGCGCACGAGGCTGGTGTTGACGTGTTGGCTGACGATAACTGGTCGGATCTATTCAGCCGCATTCTAGTCCGCCGGATCGAGCCAAACCTTGGACAGGGAAGGCTGACCATACTCGACCGCTATCCGGCTCGCGAAGCTGCGCTGGCGCGACCGTGTGCGGATGACGGGCGCTATGCCGAGCGGTTTGAGGTTTATGCATGCGGCGTTGAACTGGCCAACGGATTTGGCGAGCTGACCGATGCGGTGCTGCAGCGTGAACGGCTGGAGGCAGAACTAGACGAAAAACAGCGCCGCCATGGCGAGCAGTGGCCGATAGACGAGGACTTCCTTGAAGCCCTGGCGATCATGCCGCCTGCGTCCGGCTGCGCGCTCGGTTTCGATCGTCTGGTCATGCTCGCGACCCATGCCGCCAGGATTGACGATGTGATCTGGACGCCGCTGGCGGGGCGCTGATATAGGCCGCCGTCGGCGTCTTGCCTGAGGATGGCCACGAGGCCAATCTCTGCGTTAAGGAGCCCCAAATGACCCCACCGCGCCGCCTATTTGCCGGAATACTTGCCGCTTGCGCGCTGGCGCTCAGCGGCTGCGCCAGCCTGTTCGAGCCGGACCCGTGCACGCCGGACTGGGTCGAGTGGAAGAAGGACCGGATACTGGCTGAATTCGCCAGTTCGCATCGCTCGGAGATGCGCACCTTGCGGTCGATCCGAAACTCTCTGGATGGTGGCGAAGCCAATGTCTTCCAGGTTACGGGGATCGCGCTGGCCGCTCCGCGCCTTGGCCAGATGGCTCAGGATTTTGTCGATCTCACCGTGCCTGAAGTGCGCACGGCGTTGGTTCAGTGCGGCTGGGAAGGCGGGGCGACGCCGCTGTTCGTCGACATGCTGCGCAATGACGGGTTCGACGAGGACACGATCCAGTTCGCGCAGCAGATTGGCGTCATCGCCGAGGCGTTGGCGGCTGCGCCGCCGGCCAAGTCCGCGCCATGAGCGAAACCGTCCTGGCGCATGGCGGGCGCACGCTCAGATCCGCCGATGATCTGCACAGCGCGGGGTTTCTTTCAGCAGACGCGGCGGCGCAGCTTTCGGATGTTGAAGCGCGCTATGCCACGGCGATCAGTCCGGCGATGGCGGCTCTGATCAATGATGCCGATGCCCCCGACCCTATTGCGCGACAATTCATTCCCACAACGAATGAGTTGCACATTACGCCGACAGAAACGCCGGACCCAATCGGCGACTATGCGCATGCCCCGGTCGAAGGGATCGTTCATCGCTATCCCGACCGCGTCTTGTTGAAAGTGACGCCGGTTTGTCCGGTCTATTGCCGCTTCTGTTTCCGACGCGAAATGGTCGGGCCGGGCAAGGATGCGCCGCTGTCGCCGGCCCGGCTAGAACAAGCGCTTGATTACATCCGCAACGATAAGCGCATCTGGGAGGTCATCCTCACCGGCGGCGATCCTTTCATGCTGTCTTGCGAGCGTGTGGCCAGCCTTACTCGTGCGCTTGACGCCATCGATCATGTGAAGGTGATCCGCTGGCATACGCGCATGCCCGTGGCGGATCCGGCTCGTGTCGATGACGCCTATGCCGCCGCGCTGCGTGAAACCTCGAAACCGGTCAGCGTCGTCATCCACGCCAATCACGCACGCGAACTCACGCCCGCCGCGCGCGCCGCGATTGCGCGCTTGGTCGACACTGGCGTGGTTGTTCTCAGTCAGTCCGTGCTCTTGCGTGGCGTTAACGACGGTTTCGAGGCGCTGGCGGCTCTGATGCGCGCCTTTGTCGAGGCGCGTGTGCGCCCCTATTACCTGCACCAACTCGATTTCGCGCCGGGAACATCACACTTCCGCGTGCCGCTTGAAGAGGGTCGCGCGCTTGTGCAGCGTCTGCGCGATGAACTTTCCGGCGTCTGTCAGCCGACGTTCGTTATTGATATCCCCGGCGGGGTCTCCAAGGCGCTTGCAGCGGAGAGCGACGTGACGATGGACGGCGGCAAGGTGTCGGTGCGCGGACGCGATGGACGCCGCCGCGAGTACCCCGGAGCGGCCTAAACCAAGGAGTACGCCGATGCGGATCATTGTCACAGGCGCTGCCGGTAATCTGGGTCGGGCTGTCTGTCGCCATCTGTCTGAAAGCGGCGCCCATGTCATCGGAGTCGACCGCGACGGGCTGGAGGCCCTCGCCGGTGTTGTCGCTACGCCGGTTGCCGGGCTCGATCTTCTGGATGCGGACAAGGTCCGCAAGACGGTCGCCGGATTGGCGGCGGGCGAAGGGCTGGATGGCGTCGTCAACATTGCCGGTGGATTTGCGTGGGAGACGGTGATGGAAGGATCGCCCGATACCTGGGAGAAGATGTGGGCGCTCAACGTCACTACGGCGCTGACGATGTGCAGGGCGGTCGTTCCGCACCTGCGCGATGGCGCGGGCTCGATCGTCAATATCGGCGCCAACGCCGCGGCAAAGGCCGGCGAGGGGATGGGCGCTTATGCAGCTTCCAAGGCAGGCGTTGCGCGTCTGACCGAAGCGCTGGCCGAGGAACTCAAGCCGCGCCGCATCCGCGTCAATGCGGTCCTGCCTTCAATCATCGACACGCCGCAGAACCGCGAAGCGATGCCGGACGCCGATTTCGAGAGCTGGGTAGCGCCTGATGAACTCGCTCAGATGATCGGGTTTCTGTTATCGCCCGCGGCTAGCGGCGTTACAGGCGCGCTGATCCCCGTTGTCGGGCGGGTCTAGAAATCCGGCAAGCGAACACGAGCTACGATTGTTGTAGCTTCAGGTCCGGGCTCTTGGCTGTCTTGGTTGCAAAGGTCGGGCGCATCAGCCGCATCATCGGTTTTTCGACAAGCAGGTAGGCGGCGATCCCGGTGACCAGCCCGAACGAGCCGCCAAACGCGTACAGGAGATAGGGGTCGGTCACGCCCATTGCGGCGATCGGATAATAGCCAATCGTCAGCGCTGTCTGGTGGACGAGATAGATCGAATAGGAGGCGTTGCCGAGGAAGGTCATGGCCGGAATGTTGATCGTCCGGTGGCGTTCGAAGCTGGTGCTCCCGGCGATCAGCAGCGCGAAGCCGGGGCCATAGAGGTATTCTTCGGGGAGGATTTCCCGTCCCGTCAGCGCGACAGTTGCAATCAGGACCAGCAAGCCTGCGAGCGCCGTTACGATGGCGAGCCGCTCGGTCTGAATCCTACGTGACGCCCAGAAGGCGACCATGCCCATCAGGAAGTCCAGGTTCAGCGCCGTAATCGCGGTGGTGTAGGGCGAATAGACGTTGCCAGGCTGGAACTCGCCGAAGATTGCGCATGCGCCAAACCACAGCGCCATCAGCGCAATGCCGGCATAGCGATTGAAGATCAGCACAGAGAAGGCTGCGTAGAACATCATCTCGTGGAACAGCGTCCAGCCCGGGCCGATCGGCGTTACCAGGTCGCTGACGCGGATGAGGGTGATGGTGGAGAACCAGTCAGCCGGGGATTGCGGAAAGCCTGCGGCGGCGCCTGACCAGAACAGCGCGCCGATCACCACGATCGCGGTGTAGATCCAGTAGGCGGGGTAAATTCGGGCGAAACGCTTGTAGGCGAAGCGCGACCATTGTTCGGGGCGGCCGATATCCTTGTGGTGGGCGAGCATGATGATGAAGCCCGACAGGACGAAGAAGAAATCCACGCCGCGGTCGCCGAAATTCGTCATCAGGGGGAAGACATCCACCCCGGTCATGGTTTCTACGCCAATCCCGAGATGGAAGAGGAGAACGGCGATCGCCGCGATACCCCGTCCCGCCTGCAGTGAGTTGAACATGCCCTCGTCCCTTTGCAGAGGTCGAAGTGAGCAAGACAGATGCCATCCACGGCAAGTCCGGTTCGCCTCACGTGCGAAATCACCGCGCGTGAGTTTACGCCCGTTTACCATTACATGCGAATGCGTCGGCTGAAAAACGCAGCGACGATGCGGCCGCCACACTGTCGGTGACTGAATTGCGGGCGGCGACAAACCCGCCTATAGCGCGCATCGAGATGCGAGCCGCCCACACATTCTCCGTAGCGCCCATGATGGACTGGACGGATCGGCATTGCCGGGCGTTCCACCGGCATTTGTCGCGCCATGCGCTGCTGTACACGGAAATGGTTACCGCCGACGCCGTCATTCATGGTGACCGCGACCGACTGGTCGGCTTTGATGAACTGGAACAGCCAGTGGCGCTGCAGCTAGGCGGCTCGGAGCCGGACAAGTTGGCGCGTGCAGCCCGGATCGGCGCTGATTACGGTTATCGCGAGATCAACCTGAACGTCGGCTGCCCGTCTGAGCGGGTGCAGTCCGGCGCGTTCGGCGCTTGCCTGATGCGCGAGCCGGTTCTTGTGGCTGAGTGCCTGTCCGCCATGCGCGAGGCGGTCGACATACCGGTCACGATCAAGCACCGGATCGGCGTCGACGATGACGATCCGCGCGAACGTCTGTTTTCTTTCGTTGAGACCGTGGCGCGCTCGGGCGTCGAAACCTTCATTGTCCATGCGCGTAAGGCGATCCTCGCCGGGCTGAGCCCGAAAGAGAACCGGGACATCCCACCGCTGGACTACGACCTCGTCGCCGAGCTGAAGCGCGACCATCCCGATCTGACGATTATCCTTAATGGCGGGCTCGACATGGATACCGCCATGGCGGAGCTGGACCGGTTCGACGGCGTCATGCTTGGCCGTGCAGCCTATCAGTCGCCGGCGCTGTTGCTGGACGTCGATGTGCGCGTGTTCGGAACGGGCATGGTTCAGACCGCCGAAACTGCAGCGCTCAGCTTTCGCGGCTATGTGCAGGAGAAGCTCGCCGAAGGCGTTCCGCTGCACGCCATGACGCGTCACATGCTCGGCCTGTTCAACGGTCGGCCGGGCGCCCGGCTATGGCGGCGCACCCTTTCGGAAAAGGCTCCCGGCGCGCGTGGGACAGGGGCGATCGCGATCTTCGACGAGGCGTTGGAGGCGGTGGCGGGTTGCCGAACGGTGCATGCCGCCCACGACGCCTAGCGCCGGATGACGATGGAATCCCGGGTCGCTTCCCAGTGCGAGAACTGGTTCAGGAAACTCATGCCCAGCAGCGAATGCTGCAGGCTGTCATCCATCACTACGGCGTCGACATCACGGGCCTCCAGGCCTTCGATGGCGATCTTGCCCAGCGTCACGACGCCAGCATCAGCCTTGCCGGCCGCCGTCATCACGCTGGCGCGGCGGGGCAGGTCGTCCGGATCGACGCCAATCGAGCGTGCGTCCCGGGCGGTCAGCACCACAGCCGTCGCGCCCGTGTCGACCATGAAGCGTACCGGCATCGAGTTGACGTAGGCGGTGGCCCAGAAATGGCCGTCGGCCTCCTTGGCGATGCGCGCCGTTGCGCCGCTGGCGTAGATGATGTGCTCCTCGCGGGCCGGAACTACGATGGCCGGCGTTTCGGCGGAGGCGGCGTTGGGTTGTTCGTCCATCACGGCGCGCAGGCCTGTCGCGGCGACGACCGCTAGACCGCACATGATGACCGCCGGCGTGATTGCCGATTTCATGAATTCACCCACCCGACCATACTTGTTTTCGGTCGAAACTAGCTCGTCATGGCGAAGCTTCGCCTAAGCCGATCGGTGAAATTTGAGCGTTTCGGGAGGTTTTCAGCGTTTTCCGGCCGCCTCCAGCGCTTCCAGCCGCGCGGGCAACTGATCTGTCACTTCGGCGCGCTGCTCGTCGCTGAGCCTGATCCATTGAGCAATTTCACCGAGCGTTCGGCCGCACCCGAGGCAGTGGCCGGAACGGCCATCGACCACGCAAACCTTGACGCATGGGCTCTTGATCGGGGGCGGAGCTGGCATTGCTGTCCTTTGTGGCGATGCGCCGGATATGGCGCCCTCACGTTGCAAGCGCAATTCCGCCGGCAGTTCGCGCCCAGGCCATCTTGACGTCCGTTACGTCACCCAGTGCATTCCTGTTTACGTAAAGGTAGACCCTACGTCATACGTAGAGACAAGATTCGCCCGGAGGAGCGCACATGGACCTCGAATTCAGCCCGGAAGACAACGCATTTCGCGAGGAAGTCCGGAAATTCCTGAAGGAAAGCTACCCGGAAAGCCTGCGCGGCAAGGTTTCGCGCGACGAGTACGAACGCGAGGATTTCCTGCTTTGGCAGAAGACCCTCTACGAAAAGGGCTGGGGCGCGCCGGCATGGCCGAAGGAATACGGCGGCACCGGCTGGACCTCGATCCAGCGTTTCATTTTCCAGGAAGAATGCGCTCGCGAAGATACGCTCACGATCCCGCCTTTCGGCATGAACATGTTGGCGCCGGTGCTGATGGCGTTCGGCAGCGACGAGCAGAAACAGGAACACCTGCCGCCGATCCTGAAGGGCGAGACGTTCTGGTGCCAAGGCTATTCGGAACCTGGCTCAGGCTCTGACCTCGCCTCGGTGAAGACCACAGCGGTCCGCGATGGCGATGAGTACGTCATAAACGGGCAGAAGACGTGGACCACGCTTGGTCACTTCGCCGACTGGATATTCGTTCTCTGCCGTACCGACCCCGGCGCCAAGAAGCGTCAGGAAGGGATATCCTTCATCCTCGTCAACATGAATACGCCCGGCGTAGAGGTGAAGCCGATCATCACCATGGACGGCGGCCATGAAGTCAACGAGACGTGGCTGACGGATGTGCGCGTACCGGTCTCGAACCGGGTTGGCGAAGAGAACAAGGGCTGGACCTACGCCAAGTATCTTCTGCTGCACGAGCGTTCTGGCATTGCAGGGGTCGGTCGTTCGAAGAAGGCGGTCGAGCGCCTCAAGGAGATCGCGTCAACCGAACTCGACAATGGCGAGCCGATCATCCGCAACCCGGAGTTCGCCCGGAAGATTTCCGAGCTGGAAGTGGACCTGACCGCGCTGGAGTACACAGAACTTCGCACGCTTGCGTCTGAATCGCAGGGTAAGGGCCCAGGGCCGGAAAGCTCGCTGCTCAAGGTCAAGGGGACCGAAATCCAGCAGCGACTCACCGAACTGACGCTCGAAGCGGTGGGCAATTACGGCGCGCCGTATTTCCGCGGCTTCCCGAAAGATGGCGACAACGCTTTCGGCATCGGTCCGGATTACGCGCACATGGCGGCTCCGGCCTACGCCAATATGCGCAAGACCTCGATCTATGGCGGTTCGAACGAGATTCAGCGTAACATCATCGCCAAGGCGGTTCTGGGACTCTGATCCATGTCGGGTATCGGCGGCTGGACAATCTGGAGCTTGATCGCTGTCCTGTCGGTGGGCGTGGGCGGCTATGCGATGGTGCACGCCGCCACGGGCCTGCAATACATGGAGCTAACCAATCCGATGCTCGCGCCATGGGGTCTTGGAACCCATGTCGCAGCTTCCGGGTTCGCCATGGCGCTTGGGCCGTTCCAGTTCCTGAAGCCGTTACGGCGCGCCCAGCCCGGCCTGCATCGG